>ONQE01000124.1 GCA_900319925.1 uncultured Bacteroidales bacterium
CAGAATCTACCTCGAGGTAGAGAAGTTCTACAAGGATCCCGAGCACTATGCCCTTCCCGTGGAGATGACCTTCCTCATGGATCGTCACCAACAGCTCAAGTCGCTGCTCCCGTCGCGCGACCTCTTCAGCGACTTCATCATCGGCGACTACTTCATCGACAAGTGCCTGCTCTTCTCGAAGAACAACCTTGCCGCCGACGAGTTCGCGCTGTTCCGGACCGTGTTCGACGCCGTCGCTGGTCCGCTGCCCAAGCCCGACCTGATCCTCTACCTCTACACCACCCCCGACCGTCTGCTCCGGCAGATCGCCCGCCGCGGCCGCGATTTCGAGCGCGACATCACCGCCGAGTACCTTTCCGACATCCAGGAGAAATACCTCACCTACTTCCGCGAAAACCAGCAGACCCCTACCCTTCTGGTTGATACCGAAAACGTCGATTTCGTTGAAAACGAATCTGACTATCAACGCTTTAAGGAAATCATCACCAACCATTACGACGCCGGTATCCACCGCATCCTCTTTTAATTCACAACCCGGTATTGAAAATTATTTTCGCGAAAGTCGTTTTTGTTGTCATATTTTTCGTACTTTTGCGAGGTTTTTTATAAAGGCAGAAATAAATATAAAAGTTATATAACGTTATGAAAATTAGAAGATTACTCGCTATCTTGATGGCAATCGTGGTGGTCATTCTGGCCATCTTCGCCGCACGCAGCATCATGCGTCCCGAAAAATTCAAAACCATTTACCAACTCCGCAAGGAAGCCAACGTGCAGAACCTGTTGGCCATCCGCAGCGCACAGGCCGTCTATAAGAACGTCCACAAAGTCTATGCCGACGACATTGACAAGCTGGTCGATTTCATCAACAACGGCACCGTGCAGATCGAGAAGAACGTCGGTAACTTCCCCGACACCATGAGCGAGGCTGAAGCCTTCAAGTTGGGCCTCATCCACAAGGAGATCGTTGAAGTGCCCGCTATGGAAAAGATCCTCGACATCGACCACAAAATTCCTGCCGAGAACTTCAAGCACCTCCAGTACATCCCCTTCTCCAACAAAGAGAAAAAGTACGAGATCCAGACCGACTCCCTCTCCAGCAAGACCTACACCATCCCCGTCTATCGCATCGACGTCAATTTGGACGACCTGCTTTGCAACATGGATAAGTCCATCACCCCGGAGAATGCCGGTCCGCTGACTCGTCTCTGGAACAAGATTTTCTACAACGACCTTTCCGAAGAAAAACAGTACCGCTCCCAATACGAGGGCATCTATATGGGTTCCCTCACTGAGGCCAGCACGGCCGGCAGCTGGGAATAAATCTGCATAAATGAACGCTACATATAGATTATATGACACGGAATCCATCCGCATTGCTCCGGATGGATTCTCTTTTTATAAGCCCGACGGCGATAAGACGGCTGTCCGGCACTTCGCCAACGCATCCGGCGCACTGCTCTCCACCGAAGCCCCCCAGTTCTTCGGCGATGGCACGGATGTCACGGTCGTCGTGGCTCGTCACATCCCGATGCTCGTGCCCGCAGAACTCTACGACTCTGCCAAGGACCGTGAATATCTCTCCCTGCAGTACGACATCAGCCGTCTCGGCGCCACATTCGCCGACACGATGGGCACCTACAAGGCCGTGTACTTCCTGACGCAGAACGAGACGGACACCCTCAACCGGTTGCCGTTCCCGTACAAGACCGTGGCGGAGACCACCCTGTTCCACCGTTTCCTGTGCGCGCAAGGCAACCCCACCGCCCTCTTCGTCGCCGCGAATCCTGGATTCACGGACATCGTGGTCACCCAGAAGGAGGAGCCGCTGCTCGTGAACCGCTTCTCTCCAGCCGAAACCGAGGACACCCTCTACCACGTCCTCAACATCGTCAAACAGTACAACCTGCGCCAGCCCGCGCTCTACCTCCGTCAGTTCGGAGATGAGGGCCGCAAGCTGCCGCAGCTGCTCAAAACGTATAACCTGAACCCCGTCATCCTGTAGCCATGCGAATCATCAGCGGAAAGAACCGGGGCCGCCATATCGTCGCGCCCACCAACCTGCCCGTGCGCCCCACGATGGACATGGGCAAGGAGAGCCTTTTCAACATCCTGAACAACTACTTTTACTTGGACAATGTGCGGGTGCTCGACCTCTTCGCCGGCACCGGCAACATCACCTACGAGTTCGCCTCACGCGGGGCGTTGTCGGTGGTGGCCGTCGATGAGAACCTGCTGTGTACCAAGTTCATACAGAAGACCATCGACCAGCTGCAGTACAACAACCAGGTGACCGTCATCCGGCAGGATGCCTTCGCCTACACCGCTGCGTGCCGCCAGCAGTTCAACATCATCTTCGCTGACCCGCCCTACGACCTGCCCGACATCGATAAAATCATCGACAATGTGTTCGAGCATAACCTGTTGCTGCCCGACGGCTGGCTGGTGATGGAGCATTCCGGTAAGCATGACTTTTCGGAACACCCCAAGTTTTACGACCATCGGCGCTACGGGAAACTGCATTTTTCGTTTTTTGTGAATATGTCTGAAGAGGAAAGCGAGGAACAGGATGGAGAATGAGAAACGTTATCTGATTGTGGGGTTGGGCAATGCCGAGCAGCAATACGCCGGCACGCGCCACAACTACGGCTTTGAGGTGGCCAACGCGGTGGCGAAGGCCTTCAAGGCGGAGTTCAAGAGCGACCGGCTGGCCTACGTGGCCCGCGCCACGTTCAAAGGCCGCGAACTGGTGATCCTGATGCCCACCACCTATATGAACTTGAGCGGCAAGGCTGTGAAGCACTGGCTCGCAGCCGAGAACGTCTCCGTTGACCACTGTCTGGTGATTTACGACGACATTGACCTGCCGTTGGGCATCTTCAAGATGAAGCCCAAGGGCGGTGGCGGCACCCACAACGGCATTGGCAACATCATCGAGACATTGGAGCGCACCGACATCCCGCGTATGCGCTGCGGCATCGGCAAAGACTACGCGCAGGGATATCAGGTCGATTACGTGCTGAGCCGTTTCTCCTCCGAAGAGCTCAAGCTCGTCGAACCCTGCATCGAGCGTGCGGTCAGCGCTGTGAAATCGTTCGTCACCGTCGGTATGTCCATGACGATGAACCAGTTCAACACGAAAGAGAGTGAGCGGGCGAAAGAATTGGCCGCCAAGAACCAATCGGATAATGAATAATTGGCTATGAAACGTTTTGCACTGTTTATGCTTTTGGCTATGATGTGGATGGCGGCCGGTGCCCAGAACTGGTATCAGTTCGGGTTCAGAGTCTCCACGCAGGTCCCTTTGGTGCGGGCCTATTCCAACGAAGACTACCTCGAGAATCTGCGGACGCCGCACTTCGGCGCCTACTTCCGGGCTGGAAAGTACGTGTACGGGGAAATCGGCATAGGGTATCAGTACTTCAAGGGCAGATTTGTGGTGAACCTCCACAACGGCGAGACGATGAACGACCTGGTGGAAACCCGTTACTTGGTGATTCCCATCAAGGCGGTGGGTGATGTGCCCATCACCAAGAAAATCGCCTTCATGCCGCACTTGGGCATCCTCTACCAGCCGCTCCTGAAGGTTACGGACAACATCCTGGGTTACAGCAAGGAGAACATCGAGAACCAATGGGTGATGCTCACGACGGGCTTCGATTTCCGGTTCTCGTTCATCACCATCGGTGCCGATTACCGCTACTCGTTCCAGCATTTCTTCCAGAACAAGGAGGGCCGCAGGCCACAGTACGCCGGAATCACCGTGGGAGTGATCTTCTAACTGTTTTATTCACAATTGTTTGAAAAATCGAGCGACAAAACGGTCGCAGTTGCGGAAAAAAGTGTATTTTTGCACCGCAATTCAGCAGGGAGCTTAGCTCAGTCGGTTCAGAGCACCTGCCTTACAAGCAGGGGGTCGCTAGTTCGAGTCTAGTAGTTCCCACGAAAAGAAGGGTTTCCGAATGGAGACCCTTTTTGATTTTCGAATAACGCGGAACAGTTAGCAGTTAGCAGTTAGTAGTTAGTAGTTAGCCGCCACCCTACAGCACCGTCACGCTCCCCGTGAACCGGTAGGGCCTTCCGCCGGCGACGGTGCACCATATCACGTAGTTGTAAACGGCGTTGACGGCCCTCTTCCCTTCGACGGAGCCGTCCCATTGGAACGCCTTGTCCGTGGAGTAGAACACCTGTTCGCCCCAGCGGTTGAAGATGCTGATTTCGAAATCGACCACCATGCCCTGTATGCGCGGCGGCAACGCGAAGATGTCGTTGAGGCCGTCGCTCTTGGACGGGGTGATGGCGTTGGGCAGCCACAACCGGAAGTCGCAGGCCTCCACGCTGTAGTTCGCGGTGGCGCGGCACCCGCCCTGCGAGGCCGTCACCGAGTAGAGCCCCGGCTGCGTCACGGTGATGTTCGGCAGCTCCTCGCCCGTGCTCCACAGGTAGTCCGTCATCCCCGTCACCGCCACCAACTCCGCCGACATCCCCTCGCAGAAGTCCTCCGTCAAAGTGGCGATCTGCAGCGCGGTGTCGATGACGGTCAGGTGGAGGGTGACCACGCTGTCGCAGCCGGCCGCGGTCTCGAACGTGCTTTCGTACTCCCCGGATTCGAGGTACGTCTCCCCGTTCCAGACGTAGCGGTTGCAGGCGGTGGCCTCGACAACCCCGGCCACCGAGGGGTTGATCGTCAGATGTAGCACCACCACCGAGTCGCAGCCCGCCCCATTGGTCAGCAACTGCGTGTAGGTGCCCGATTCGGAATAGACGGTGCCGTCCCAAGTGTATTCGTTGCAGGCGCTCTCGTACAGCTCCGTGCGGGAGGTGTCGGAGACCGCGAGCACCATCGTCACCACGGAGTCGCAGCCGCCGACAGTCGGCAAGGTGACCGTCTGGGTACCCGCGCTGTCGAAAACCACCCCGTTCCAGAGATACGGCAGCTCGTTGACGCAGACCTCCCGGTTTTCGGTCTGCTGGTAGATGCTGGAGACGTGGAGCACCATCGTGACGACGGAGTCGCAACCGTGGACCGTTTGCAGGTTGCGCACCTGCGTACCGGCCCCGCTGAAGGTCACGCCGTTCCACTGATACGGCAGTTCGTCCTGGCAGACGGTCTTCTCCACGGTCGGATGGTAGGTGCTCAGGACGTGGAGCACCATCGTGACGACCGAGTCGCAGCCGTGGACGGTCTGTAGCGTGACCGACTGTGTGCCGGCGTTGTTGAACGTCACCCCGTTCCACGAGAGCGGGAGCGCGTTGGCGCAGACGGAGGAGTCCCGCAGCATCGAGGCATTTTGGTATATCGTGAGGTGCATCGTCACCACGGAATCGCAACCCGCCGCGTTGGTGAATGTCCGCGTGTAGTCGCCGGTGACGGTGTAGGTCACCCCACCCCACTCGTATTCGTTGCAGGCCGTTTGGGAGAATGCGGTGGTGTCCGAACTGCGGATGATCAGATGCAGTGTGACCACGGAATCGCAACCCGCCGCGTTCGTGAACGTCCGCGTGTAGTCGCCGGAAGCGGTGTAGGTCACCCCACCCCACTCGTATTCGTTACAGGCCGCTTGGGAGAATGCGGTGGTGTCCGAACTGCGGATGGTCAGATGCAGCGTGACCACGGAGTCGCAGCCCGCCGCATTCGTGAACGTCCTGGTGTAGTCGCCGGTTTCGGTGAATGTCTCGCCGTTCCAGACATATTCGTTGCAGGCTGCTTGGGAGAATGCGGTGGAATCCGAAGCGTGGATGGTCAAGTGCAATGTCACCACGGAGTCGCAGCCCGCCGTGTTGGTGAACGATTGGAAGTAGTCGCCGGAAGCGGTGTAGGTCACGCCGTTCCACGAATACTCGTTGCAGGCCGCTTGGGAGAATGCGGTGGAATCCGAAGCGTGGATGGTCAGGTGCAGCGTCACCACGGAGTCGCAGCCCGCCGCGTTGTTGAACGTCCGCGAGTAGTTGCCGGTTTCGGTGAATGTCTCGCCGTTCCAGACATACTCGTCGCAGGCGGTCGCGGCAAATTCCGAAGTCTCCGCGTGGCCCAGCGTCAGGTGCAGGGTCACCACAGAGTCGCAGCCGTTGGCCGCCGTGAAGACACGATCATAGTCGCCGGACTCCGTGTAAGTCTCGCCGTGCCACACGTAGCTGTCGCAGGCGGTGGCTTCGACAAGTTCACTCGCCATGGTATTGACGGTCAGGTGCATCGTCACCACGGAATCGCAGCCCGCCGCATTGGTGAATGTCCGCGTGTAGTCGCCGGTGGCGGTGTAGGCCACCCCACCCCACTCGTACTCCCCACAGGCCGTGGCCGCGAAGGAGGCCGTCACGGAGGGGTGGACGGTCAGGTAGAGCGTCACCACACTGTCGCAGCCGTGGATGTTGCTGAACACACGCACAAGGGTGTCGTCCTCGTAGAATTCGTCGCCGTCCCATTCGTACACATCGCAGGCATCGACGGTCTGCACCACGGTGTCGGGCGTGGCGGTGCGCAGACGGAAGACCGCCGTGCTGTCACACCCCGAGGCGGAGACGGTGGAGAAGGTCAGCGTGTCGGCGTGTTCGAAGAGCTGTCCGCGCCACAGCACCGGCAGATCCCCGACGCAGACGGTGGTGTCGAAAACCGTCATCGGCGGTTGCGTCACCGTGACGCGGGCGATGACC
>ONQE01000186.1 GCA_900319925.1 uncultured Bacteroidales bacterium
ACTTGAAGAAATCGGAGGTGTAGCCCATGGTGCCGGTGGGGGTGCCGTTGGCCACGGCCTCGGCGACGGGCTGCTTGTCGATGTCGTGGAACCGCGAGAAGTTGAACGTCAGGTCGGTGCCGTATTTGCCGCCGAGCGCGGTCTTCTTGGGAATCTGGTAGTTGACCTGCAACTGGGCGCCAATCTGGCTGTTGGGCTGGCTGGCGTAGCTGTAATCGCCAATGAGCTGGTAGGAGTACTGACGGTTGATGGCCGGGATGCAGTTGATCATCAGCTCCGAGTTGAGATTCATCATGCGGTCGGAACGGAACTCCATGTTGTCGGCACGGATGAACGAGGCGGCAATGCCGAGCCCCTTCATCGCGTAGGTGGCCGACAGGAAGAGAGCCTCGCCGGGCTTGTAGATGAAATCGTTGCTCACGTTCGGGTCGTTGATCTTGCGGGCGTACTCACCGTCGATGCGGAAACCCTCGTAGCCGAAGGTCGCGCGTGCCGCCCACGTGCCCACATTGTAGGGGATCTTCTCACTGGGAATGTAGGCGATGGCAGTGGAGTCGGTGCCCGGGTAGATCTCGAAAAAGTAGTCGAAGTCGGCGGGCTGGTGTCGGCTCACAAAGCTGGCGCCGACGCGGGCGGTGAACCCCTTCTGCTGGATGACGGGGAACATCTCCCCGAAAGAGAGTTCCAGATCGCCACCGCTGAGAAAGTCTTGGCGGCCGATGTAGGGCTCGAAGTAGTCACGCTCCATACCCCACACACCCTTCAGGTAGATGCCCTTGTAGGGGGTGATCTTCACTCGAGCACCGAGCAGACTGTTGTCCACACCGAGCTGCCGGTCTTCGTAAGCCCTGAGGACCAGACCGTTGCCGAACTGCTCGTAGTAGTTGCCCGCCGTGACCTGCAGGAACGAGTTTTTGTAGTCGGCGAAGAAGTACTTGATGCCTTGCCCCTTGTAGCCGATTTTCTCGAAATCGATGAGCGGGAACTGGTAGAACTCGTACCGCGCACCGGCCGAGAAACCACCGTTGCTGTACAAAATGTTGAAGAAGGCATTGCCGCGCACTTTCGAATCCACCTTTTCGGCCCCGATGATGGAGTCCGGGATGTAGTACATGCCGTTGAAGCCGAAGTCACCACTGATGCGGCTGTTGCCGA
Organism: uncultured Bacteroidales bacterium; assembly: GCA_900319925.1. Lineage (GTDB taxonomy): Bacteria > Bacteroidota > Bacteroidia > Bacteroidales > WCHB1-69 > F23-D06. Next base: position 1,156 of record ONQE01000186.1, read on the forward strand.
ACTGGTGCTGTCCAAACGCCAACATGCCGCTGAACAGCAGCACGATGACGATGAAAGAACGTCTGATAGAAGTTGGAGTCATACGATTCGGTTTTGGTGGCGGCTACTTTTTGACTAACGATTTGATAACCTCATAGACCTCCTCCTCGCTACCGGGTGCGTAGGAGGTGTGCTGCCACACGATCTCGCCGTCGCCATTCAGAATGCACATATACGGCACATCGTTGACGTTCATGGCGCGCTTGAAGTCGGAGTTGACATCCAGCAGGACCGTGTACTCCCAGCCTTTGCCGTTCACGAAGGGAGCGACACGAGCAGAGGTCTTGGCGTCGTCGATGGAGATGGCGTACAGCTTCACGCCGGTCTCTTCGACCCAATCCTCGTATTCGTCGGCGATGGCCAACAACTCGGCGATGCAGGGCTTGCACCAGGTCGCCCACAAGCTGATAATCACGGGCTTGCCGTCATTCTGGATATCTTTGGTGTTGAAAACCGCGCCGTCAAGGGTTTGGATATCGACTGCGGGGAGTTTGGCGAGATGCTTGTCTGCTGCTTCTTGAGCGAAAATGCTGAAGCTGAGTGTCATGCAAAGGATGACCAATAAGGACTTTTTCATATTCTGAAGATTTTTATTGTTTGTTTCGATTGTAAAATAGCGGATTGTCTTGGTTTTGCTCCTCTTCCGGGAAGTTCGCCTGGAGATATTCGGGCAACCCTTGCTCGGGTGCGGGCGGATAGCGCATGGAAACAGAACCCTCCGCGTTGAGGAAAAGGTGGTCGGGCAGCGTCTCGACACCCTGCTGCAAGAGCCAGTCGTACTGCTCGTCGAAGTAGAGCACCGGCCAGTCGAACTGCTTGCCGTACTGCTTGACAAACGCCTGGTAGCTGGACTTCTCAGGGTCCACGCAGAGGCTTACAAATTGGACTCTTCCCTCGTATTGTGCCTGTAATTCTTTGATAATCATCATCTCTCGTACACAGTTGATGCAGTCGGTCTGAAATATATGCAAATAGACGGGCGTTCCCTCGTATTGTTTAAGTCGCGCCTTGTGCCCCTTTTCATCGAGGAAAGTGACTTCCCCGAAGACCTTCTTGCTCTTCTCGATTTGGTTCAACGTACTGTTCACCAATTCAATATGCTTTTCGAAGGAGGAGGTCTGTCGGATGTATTCGAGCACCTTGATGATGTTGTTGTGGTCGAACTCTTTGTTGTTGAGGAATTCAATCAAGTTCTTGATAATCACCAGTTCGCGCAGTCGGGCGTTGGTCAGTTTCGGGTCGCGGCCCACCTCGTTGAAGAGGGTGGGGTAGTCGCCGGTGAGGTCGACGGGCACGCCGTTCACGCGGCAGATGCGGATGCCTGTGTTTTCCTCGGCAGGCAAGAACGTCGCGTGAATCATGAGACCTGTGTGCAGGCCTTTGCCTTCAAAGCGAAAGGGTTGTCCTATGGTTTGTTGTTTCATTTGTTTCGTTCGATTTCGTTAATGACTTTCTGAATCTCGGGCAGGTTCTTGATGACTACCTGTGCGCGTCGCCAGAGGGCAGCGTCGATAGCGGGTGAGCCCATGTATGTGCCGGGTTTGCGGATGGTGCCTGCCACGCCCGATTGTGCTCCAAGAATCGTGCCATCGGGGATAGAGATATGTCCTGCCACGCCCACTTGTCCGGCCAGGATGCAATGTTTGCCCACTTTGGTTGAGCCGGCGATACCCACTTGTGCGCAGAGGAAAGACGACTCGCCCACTTCGCAGTTGTGTCCAATCTGGACGAGGTTGTCAATCTTGGTGTTCTTGCCCACTCGTGTCGTTCCCATCATGGCGCGGTCGATGGTGCTGTTGGCGCCTATCTCCACGTCGTCTTCGATCACCACATTGCCTATCTGCGGGATTTTCCGGTTGACTCCGTTGGCATCGGGCTCAAAGCCGAACCCGTCAGCGCCAATCACGGCTCCTGCGTGCAGGATGCAGTCGTTGCCTATCCGGCAGTTGTAATAGACCTTCACGCCATCGTACAACGTGCAGTTGTCGCCCAGACTGACGTTCTCGCCCAGATAGGTGTGCGGGTAAATCTGTGCGCCTTTGCCCAGACGTACGCCCTTGGCGATATAAGCGTATGCGCCGATGTAGGCGTCCTCGGGGACCTCCACCCCTTCGGCAATGAAACAGGGTTG
>ONQE01000235.1 GCA_900319925.1 uncultured Bacteroidales bacterium
CCTTTTTCGCCAATCTTCATGATACCCATCCAAAGGGAGAGTACGCCGGTGAGTCCCAGGGAGATTTCGAAGCCTGTTTTTGCCGATGAAAACGTGGATTGCAGGATAGCATCGAAGATGTCCACTTGTCCGAAGAAGACCATCTGCACGATACCCATCAGCACTGCAATCAGTATCAGACCTATCCAGATGTAATTTAATACCATTTGGTTAATTGACTATTGATTATTGATGATTACCAGCATTATTTTCTGCCGAAGTCGGCGGGAATCTCGCCCCACTGTTCGGTATCCCATTTGAGCAGAGGATTGCGGAAGGTGTTCACCGCCAGCCAGTTTTCCGCCCGTTGGATGAGTTCGAACAGCGGTTTGTTCTCCTCTGTAAGGGTCAGTTTGGTGGCACACTTGCGCTTTTTTATCCAGGACAGAGCTGTTCTGCTGTCCGAGTAAACGGGGAGCGTGAGCAGATGTTCAGCGTCGTAGGGTCGTTCCTGTGCTTGTTTTTTCAGTAGAGCCAACACGTGCACAATAGCCAGAAACTCGGCGATGTTGTTGGTTCCTCCTGCAGCGGGGCCGAAGTGGAAGATTTCGCGTCTGGTGGCTGTATCTACTCCCCGATACTCCATTTTCCCCGGGTTGCCCGAGCACGCACCATCCACCGAAAGTGAAGGCAGGATGGGACGAACTGCGGAAGAGCTTGCAACGGTCTTGGGACTCCTGACAATTTTCTTCTCGCCCTTCACGATATGTTTGGCAGGGTCTTCCGTTAGGGCCTTTCCCGCCTCCTCGCGCGTGGCAAAACTTTTGTACTTGGCCCCCTCAACGCCCTTCACTTGTTCTGCGCAATCTTCCCTGGAATCATACACTCCGGGTTGTTTTCCGGACCAAACTGTATAATATTTTTGTTTTTTTGTGCTCAAAATTTGGTAATGTCAAAAAAAAGCAGTAACTTTGCACCCCGAAATCAGAAAGGGCTCCTTAGTTCAACGGATAGAATACGAGTTTCCTAAACTTTAGATCCGGGTTCGATTCCCGGAGGAGCTACCCTCTTTTTTCGTTAGCCGCTGCAAAGGTAGTATTTTTTTTTCAAATATGCAAGTATGGATGCAAAAAATATCCTAAAATTCATAGAAAAACTGGCAGAAAACAATAATCGTGAGTGGTTTGCTGCGAACAAAGAGTGGTATTTGGAGGTGAAAAACGAAGTGGATCAATTCGCGAAACTGTGGTTGGAGCGTCTTGTTGAACTGGATCCGGAGTTGGCCGGGCTGGAGCCGAAAGATTGCGTGTATCGTATCTATCGTGATATACGTTTTTCTCCGAATAAAGAGCCGTACAAGCATTGGATGGGCATTTATGTGGCCAAAAAAGGAGGCCGGAAATCGCCTTATGGAGGGTATTACCTGCACCTGCAGCCCGGACAATGTATGTTTGCCGGGGGAATATGGTGTCCTGAGCCCGAGTTGCTCAAGGCGCTGCGTCAGGATATTTATGACAACGCAGAAGAACTGGAGGAGATCTTTGCCAAGAAAGAGGTGACGCCTTATTTGAAAGACTTTGACACGGAATACATGCTGAAGACTGTTCCGGCCTCATTTAGGCAAAAGAATCCAGATTATGACCCCGAGTGGCCGCATGCGGATTGGCTGAAGCGGAAGGCTTTTACCTTCTCCTATCCGCTGCGAGACAAAGAGCTCGAAAAGCCCGATTTCATCGATAATTTGATGACTCTTTGTCGCGCCGGAAAGCCCCTCAACGACTTCTTGAATTACACAGTGGAAAACCAATGATACGATTTGAAACACAGGGAGTGGAAATGCCCGAGTTGGATCAGCCGAAGGTCAAGCAGTGGATCCGCGGGGTGGCAGCCGACTATGGTTTTGGCGTGGGTGAAATCACCTATGTGTTCACCGACGACGAAGGTGAGTTGCGCGTCAATCAACAGTTTTTGGGGCACGACTACTACACGGATGTCATCACCTTTGACTACACGGCGGGAAAGACATTGAACGGTGATATCTTCATCTCGTTAGACACCGTCCGTTCGAATGCAGAAATGGTAGGAGCGACCTTTGAGGACGAGTTGAGGCGGATTATTATCCACGGCGTGCTGCATCTCACAGGACAAGGAGACAAAACACCGGAGACAAAGGCGCAGATGACCGCCAAAGAGGAACACGCGTTAGCGTTGTATAAATAAGAA
>ONQE01000230.1 GCA_900319925.1 uncultured Bacteroidales bacterium
TGTTCTTATACGAGGGCACGGTGTGGTTCTGCCGCACCTTCTCCTTCACCCCGACTGCAGGATGCCGCACTCTGCTCTATTTCGGAGCTGTAAACTACGAGGCCAGAGTCTATGTCAACGGCAAGGAGGCGGGCCGTCACATCGGCGGTTTCACCCCATTCTGCTTTGATGTGACCGATGAGTTGCGCGAAGGCGAGAACTTCGTGATTGTGAAAGTAGATAACAAACGCCACCGCGACAACGTACCCACCGTGATTTTCGACTGGTGGAACTATGGCGGCATAACCCGCGACGTGCTGCTCGTGAGCGTGCCGGAGATCTATGTCGAGGACTACACGTTGCAGATAAAAAAAGACCGATTAAATGGGAAGAAATCGAAGTACCGAGAGGTGTATTTCTCGGCCCGCCTGAACAACAAGGAAGCTGGCAGGCAGGTGACGCTCTCCATCCCGGAACTGAAAATCCAGAAGACGTTCACCACAGACGCCAACGGTGAAGTACCGGCTTACACGATTCAGGTCTCAAGTTCCAAGTTAAAGCTCTGGTCGCCCGATAGCCCCAAGCTCTACGACATCATTATAGAACACGCAGGCGAGCGCATAGCAGACGAGGTGGCTTTCCGCACTATAGAGACCCGCGGCAAGCAGATCCTGCTCAACGGCGAACCCATATTCCTGCGCGGCGTGTGTATGCACGACGAGTCGGCCTATACCAACCACCGCCTCCGCATCGAAACCGAGAGCGACACCCTCATCAGCTGGGCCAAAGCCTTGGGCTGCAACTTCCTCCGGCTGGCCCATTATCCACACAACGAACGCACTGTGCGCGAAGCCGAGCGGCAAGGAATGTTGCTCTGGAGCGAGATTCCCGTCTATTGGGCAATCTCGTGGGAGAACGAAGCCACCTACCAAAACGCCGAACGCCAGCTGACTGACATGATCCGACGCGACCACAACCGCGCCGCCATCATCATCTGGAGCATCGCCAACGAGACACCCCGCGGCGACGCGCGCGATCGTTTCCTCTCCCGTCTGGCCACCCACGCCCGCAGTCTCGACAACACACGTCTTATCAGCATGGCCATGGAAGTCCCCTCGGCCTCCAATTACGTGAACCGTCTGCAGGACAACATGAACAAATATGTTGATGTGGTCAGTTTCAACCAGTATGTCGGCTGGTATCGTGACGTGCACGACGCGCCACACATGCGTTGGGAGATACCCTACGACAAGCCCGTAATCATCAGCGAGTTCGGCGGCGGAGCCAAAGCCGGTTTGCACGGAGACGAAGACCAACGTTGGACGGAAGAGTTCCAGGAACGCCTCTACCGCGAGAACCTGGCCATGCTGGAGAAGATTGACGGACTGGCCGGCACCTGCCCCTGGGTTCTCAAAGACTTCCGCTCGCAGCGCCGTCTGCTCCCCGGCATTCAGGATCTCTTCAACCGCAAGGGCCTCTACAGCGACCAGGGGCTGCGCAAGAAAGCCTCCTACATTTTACAGGAGTGGTATAAGAATAGGTAGGCCCCTCTTTTTCAACCTACCTCTGACGGGAGAATTCCGTACTCTGCCTTGAAGCAGCGGGTGAAGTAGCTGGGGGAATTGAAACCGCATTGCATGGCGACCTCTGAGGCCGGAGTACCGCCACGCAGCAGTTGCATGGCTTTGGTGAGGCGGTGCTTGCGGACGTATTCGTTGGCCGAAAGGCCGGTAAGGGATTTGATGCGACGGTGGAGAGTAGAATAACTCATGCACATCTGACCGGCCAGGTAGTTGACGTCAAGGTCGGATTTCATGAGATCAGACTGAATGAGCTGGTCGAGTTTATTTAGGAAGGGAGAAGGATCAGTAGCCTGTGACTTTGGAAGTCCGCTGCCTTCGGAAGTTTTTTCTTCCTCTCCCTTCTCTTTTGCATACAAGACGGCGAGACGCTGGTCGAGCTGGCGGCGCAGCGAGAGGCGTTGCTTGTATTGGTGCCACTCGTACCAGATGAAGATGGCGATGGATACTTGTATTGGGCAGGAAAAGGTATCGGACTCGAAATTCCCGAAGTCTATCTTCAAGTAGGATACTACATGTATCAGGACGAGAATTATGAGGAAGCATTCGACTTATTTAAATTAGCAAGTGAAGCAGGTGATATGGTTGCAAATCACATCCTTGCCGTTATGTTAATCAAGGGACTGGGCGTGAATCGGAACATGGAGCGTGCCATTGACTATCTTCGTGAAGGAGCATACAGCAATGATGAGTCTTGTCTTAATCTGTTGAAGAAAG
>ONQE01000161.1 GCA_900319925.1 uncultured Bacteroidales bacterium
CATGGTCAAGGTCTGGTCGCGAACTGCTAACTGCTAACTGCTAACTACTAACTAAAGCAAGGATATGTCCCCTTTCCCCTCACGAATCACCTCGATCCCGCCGCTGGTGCAATCGACGACCGTGGAGGGGGTGTTGTCGCCGTAGCCGCCGTCGATGACGATGTCAACCAGGTCGCCGTAGCGCTCGTAGATGAGCTCGGGGTCGGTGGTGTATTCGATGACCTCGTCGTCGTCCTTGACGGAGGTGGAGAGGATGGGATGGCCGAGTTGGCGCACGATCTCGCGGATGATGTTGTTGTCGGGAATACGGATGCCGATGGTCTTCTTGTTGCTCTGCAGCAATTTCGGGACACTGTTGTTGGCCTCCAGAATGAAGGTGTAGGGTCCGGGGAGCACTCTCTTCATCATCTTGAACACGCTGTTGTCCAACGGTTTGGTGTAGTCCGACAGGTTGCTCAGGTCGTGGCAGATGAACGACATCGCGCTCTTTTTCTTCTTCTCCCCGAGGATGTCGGTGATCCGCTCGATGCTCTTCTGCTTGAAGATGTCGCAGCCGATACCGTAGATCGTGTCGGTCGGATAGATGACAATGCCGCCATCATTCAGACATTCCACCACGGTGCGCACCGCCTTCGGGTTAGGGTTCTCCGGATATATTTTCAACAACATCGTTTACGGTTTACGGTTTACAGTCACAAATCACAAAAAAAAGAAGGGTAAGCTACTCATATCGCATCGCTACAACCTTAATGCCCTTGCTACATTCCTGTCCTGGGGGAGTTATAAGGGAGCAGATCGTATAAGACTTACCCGCTGCAAAAATACACTTTTTTCGTATCAGTCGGTCAGTAGCCCAAAATTTTAAGCATTGACTTGTAACTCTGTTCTTTAGCGAACAGTTTGGTGCAGAGTTCGCCCTCCTCGTCGCGGTAGATGATGATGTGTTTTGGCGCGGGAGTCATGCAATGCTGTATTCCGCCGTAGCCGCCGAGAGCGTCCTGGTAGGCGCCCGTGTTGAATAGACCTATATATTGTATGTCCTCCGGACTGTCGCCTTCGGGGTAGTTCTTGGAGTCGATTTGCGGGAGGAAGACGGCGTTCAGGTGCGAGTCGGAGTTGTAGTAGTCGTGGCTGTCGCAGGTGAGGCCGCCGAGGAAGACGCGCTCGTAGGCCTTGTCCCAGTTGTTGATGGCCAGGATGATGAACTGCTGGTTGATGGCCCATGTGTCGGGCAGGGTGGTCATGAACGAGCTGTCGATCATATTCCACAACTCTCTGTCGTTCTGCCGTTTCTGCTGCAATACGGAGAAGAGTGCCGCGCTGGCCTCGCCCACGGTGAACGAGCCGAACTCAGTGAAGATGTCGGGCTCCTTCACCCCCTCGCGGTCGCAGATGATCTTGATCTGCGCCACGATCTCCTCGGCCATATACTCGTAGTCGTAGTCGAAGGAGAGCGAGTTCTTGATGGGGAAACCGCCGCCGATGTTCAGGGAGTCGAGCTCGGGGCAGATTTTCTTGAGGTCGCAGTAGAGGTTCACGCACTTGGTGAGCTCGTTCCAGTAGTAGGCCGTGTCCTGGATGCCCGTGTTGATGAAGAAATGGAGCATCTTGAGCTCGTAGTTGGGGTTGTTCTTGATCTTTTCATTGTAGAAAGGAATCACATCGTTGTAGCGGATGCCGAGACGCGAGGTGTAGAACTCGAACCGCGGCTCCTCCTCGGAGGCGATGCGGATGCCGACCTTGCATTTCGTGTTGATCTTTTGCTGGGCAATCAAGTCGAACTCCTTCTTGCTGTCGAAGACGGGAATGGTGTTGATGAATCCCTGGTTCAGGAGTTCCACGATGTTGTCGATGTAAATCTGACGCTTGAATCCGTTGCAGATGATGTAGTTCTCCTTGTCGAAAAGCCCCTGCTCGTGCAGCGTCTGGATCAGATTGATGTCGAATGCGGAGGAAGTCTCGATGTGCACGTCGTTCTTCAACACCTCCGACATCACAAACTCGAAATGGTTGCTCTTGGTGCAGTAACAATAGTGGTAACTTCCTTTGTAATCGGACTTTGCGATGGCCACGTTGAACCATCTCTTCGCCTTCTGGATGTTGGCGGAGATTTTCGGCAGATAGGTGATTTTCAGTGGCGTGCCGTACTGTTTGATGATGTCCATCAACGGCACTTCGTTGAATATCAGGTTGTTGTCTTCCACGCTGAACTCTTCCTGCGGGAAATCATACGTCTGCGAAATCAGGTCGATGTACTTGGTCTTCATCCTTCTGAAATTTTTGAAATTAAAACGCGGCAAAAGTATATAAAAAAACAATACGGATTCAGTATAAAAACCGAATCCGTATGATTTACTTCGGAAATATTTTTTCAATGTAAGAGAGTCGGATTGAAAAGGAAATCTGAATCCGTCTCTGTCGGATTGTCGTGGGCCTTACAGCAGTTCGTAACTTCGCTTCACGAACTCGCTCAGTTTCTCGCCGGTTAGGATGTTCTGCGAGAGCATGGCCAGATCTACCATCTGCTGGACCAGCTTCGTGCGCTTGTCGTCGTCCTTTTCGTCGAGGATGCGGGTGGCGAGCGGGTGGTTGCCGTTGATCACCAGGTTGTAGTGGTCGAAGCCGCCGTAGAAGCCCTGCTGGCCGGAGACCTTCTCCATATCCTTGAAACGGCGCATGAACTCGTTCTGGGTGACCATCACGGGCAGGTCGGTCTCGCTCAACGAATCGACCTCCGGGGTGAACAGCTTGGCATCGACCTGCTTCTCGAAGTACTCCTTCAGCTGCTTCTGCTGGTCTTCGGAGAGTTTCGAGACGTGCGCATCGTCTTCTTTCTCGATGAGTTTGTCGATGACGTTGGCGTCCACGCGGGTGAAGCGCACCTTCTCGAGCTTCTGCTCCAACATGTTGATGAAGTGCGTGTCGAGGAAGCCGGTCATCAGCAAAACGTCGTAGCCTTTCTCCTTGGCATTGGCGATATAGACGTGCTGGTCGTCGGCGTTGGCAGCGTACAGCATGACAATATTTCCGTTTTTGTCAGTCTGCAGCGCGCTCACCATGTTGCGGTACTCCTCGATAGTGAAGTATTTGCCCTCGGTGTTTTTCAGCAGGTAGAAGTCCTTGATTTTGTCGTAGAACTTCTCGTCGGTCAGCGAGCCGTATTCGAGGAAGATGCTCAGGTCGTCCCATTTCTTCTCGAACTCCTCGCGGTTCTCCTTGAACATCTGCTCCAGCTTCTCGGCCACCTTCTTGCTGATGTAGGTGGAGATTTTCTTGACGTTGTTGTCGCTTTGGAGGTAGGAGCGGGAGACGTTCAGCGGGATGTCGGGCGAGTCGATGACGCCGTGCAGCAGGTTCATGAAGTCGGGCACGATGCCTTCCAGTTCGTCGGTGATAAAGACCTGGTTGCAATAGAGTTGCACGCGGTTCTTCTTGAGGTCGAGCTGGTTCTTGATTTTCGGGAAGTAGAGCACGCCGGTGAGGTTGAAGGGGTAATCGACGTTCAGGTGGATGTGGAACATCGGCTCCTCGAACGACATCGGGTAGAGCTCGTGGTAGAACTTGTTGTAGTCCTCGTCGGATAGGGTGGAGGGTTGTTTCTGCCAGATGGGGTCGGTGTCGTTGATGATGCGCGGCACCTGCACGGCCTCCTCCTTCGGTTCTTCCTTCTTATCGTCTTTGTTCTCAGCGTCTTCGGGTTTCGGTTCGGGTTTCCGCCACTCGGTCTTCATGCCGCATTGGATGGGCACGGGCAGGAAGCGGCAGTACTTGTTGAGCAGTGCCACCAGCTTGTCCTCGTTGACGAATTCCTGCAGGTCGTTGTCTTCCACGTGCAGCACGATTTCGGTGCCGCGGTCGGCCTTGTCGATCTCCTCGAGGGTGAAGTCGGGCGAGCCGTCGCAGCTCCATTTCACCGCCTGGGCGTCCTTCTGGTAGGATTTGGTGAGGATATCCACGCGGTCGGCGACCATGAAGGAGGAGTAGAATCCGAGTCCGAAGTGGCCGATGATGCTGGTGGCGTCGTTGCCCTTGTATTTGGCGAGGAAGTCTTCGGCGCCGGAGAAGGCGATCTGGTTGATGTAGCGGTCCACCTCCTCGGCGGTCATGCCGATGCCGTGGTCGATGACGTGGATGGTCTTGTCGTCCTTGTTGACCTTCACCTGAATGGTGAGGTCGCCCAGTTCGCAGTCGGCTTTGCCGAGGCTGACGAGGGTTTTGAGTTTCTGGGTGGCGTCCACCGCGTTGGAAATCAGTTCTCTGAGGAAAATCTCGTGATCGGAGTAGAGGAACTTCTTGATCACGGGGAAGATATTTTCGGTTTGTACGTTGATTTTACCGGTTTGCATAATCGATTGTTTTTTTTTTATTTGACGGCGGGCAGGGTTGCAAAAAGTGTGCCAAAAAGGGGCGGTCAAGAGGGCTGTCTCATGAACCTATGTTCGAGGGCCGATGCCTGTACAGGCGTATGCCAACGCCTGTAGGGGCGTATGCCAACGC
>ONQE01000126.1 GCA_900319925.1 uncultured Bacteroidales bacterium
CTTTTCAACGGCTCCTAACAGCGAGTCCTGCTGCGATTTCGAGAACCGGTGGATTTCATCGATGAAGAGGATGCAGCGTCGTTCGGACTTCTTGGCCTTGTCGATGACCTCGCGGATGTCCTTCACGCCGCTGCTGATGGCGCTGAGGGTGAAGAACTCGGCGTCGATGGACTGGGCTATCAGGAGTGCGAGGGTGGTCTTGCCCACGCCCGGCGGTCCCCAGAAGATCATCGATTGGATATTGCCGCTCTCGATGGCCGTGCGCAACACGGCCCCCTCACCCATCAGGTGTTCCTGACCGAGGTAGCCCTCAAGGGAGTGCGGACGAAGAATCTCTGCCAACGGCTGTTTCTGCATGACCATTTATTTTGACCGCGCAAAGATAGACAATTTCCGGATATGCGGAAGGGGATGCTGTGGAGGTGGTATGGGTCAGGCGTATTTCTCCTCCATCAGTTTGTTGATGGCGCTTTGGATCTCCTTCGTGGGGCAGGAAAGGGCATTCCCGATGCATTTTTTTGACTTTTAGACGTCTTTGCCAAAGGCATACGTGAGGTGTCGTCAACATCTTACAACGTCAGAATTTGGTGTGTCGATTTACACTTTGACTCGTTGTTGTTCTGGTTTTAACGCAAAAACCAGCGAAATACGCAGCATGTAGGTGAGAAAGCCGGTAGCGACAACAACGGCGCGGCTGTCTCCTTTGTCTATGACACCCCCACCGCACAGGTCTATACCGGCGTGATGGACTCCCTCATCGGCCAGTCCACCAACCTTGACGACCAAGTGATCCCATAACCCAAAATCGCATTTTCGGTTGTTTGATCAGTTTTTGAAAGCCGTTGCGGTTTGTGACGGCTTTTTTTGTAATTTTGCAGCAGTTAAATCAAAAGATATTCGTGGTATGAAAAAATTATTCCTATCTTTATTATTAATTAGTTTCTCTGCTCTGCTGTTTGCGCAAGAAACCAAAAATGAACCTGTATCTCAAAGCAAGTCTATTGAGTTCTTATCTAACAAAGGTTTGTTTGTACTCAAAGAATTTTATAATTTGGGTAAAATAAAAGGTATGGTGATTTATAAAGATATACGTTTTGAGATGGATTGTATAGTTTTAATTCTGACTGACATAAAGAACAATACTAAAATTAGTTGTCTTAAATTAGAAACCACAAATGGTTCTCTATCAAATGAGATTACCTATACAGGAACAATTGATGCTGATGAGTTGGATGATTGCATTCAAATCTTGGAGTACATATCGAATAATTTGTTGTCAACAAGGCCAGCAGTATATACAGAAGTTGAGTATAGAACAAGAGATTTCGTTAAAATAGGTGCGTTCTACGATGATAAAACAGTTGAATGGAAGGTTTTTGTTTTTCCAGAATCGTCATCAAATTCAGCGTTCTATATAAATCCTTCAGAAATAGCAAATCTGAAAAGTGTATTTGAAAGAGCAAAATATGTAATCAGAGACAAAACATCCAAATAATTTTTTTGGCGACCGGGCACGCTTTCCGCTCGTATTTCGTCCTTGCGTCCTCATAACCGCAATCGTTGTCGCGGTATTAAGGTAAACAAAAACGCGGTCAAACTTTTCTTTTGTCCTATGTTTTCCGTCCGTTTATAAACGCCTATCTTTGCCTCAAAAGACGAAGATATGGACGACAAGACCCGGAATCGCGCGGACAACTCACCGACTACTACAACACCCACCGTTGCAAGAAAATCCACTACTACCGCGACAAATACGGCGATTCGAGAAACCCCAACGTGCTGAACTCCATGAGCTACAACCAGCTGGCCATATCCTACTTCATGAAAGCCGGTTGGGAGGTGTTGGAGCATTCCCACAAGGGCATGGAGCCGACCCAAAGCGACAAATACCTACTGAGGGGTCTAATCCTATGTGAGGAACGCGAAAACCTCCCTTTGGTGCGTTTCAACGGCGACAAGTGCCGTTTCACGCTCATTTCCATGAACAACGCCATGATCAAGGACGTGGACGGCAAGCTGCAGAAAGACAAGAGCAGCGAGCGCAAAAGTTCCGGCGTGCTGCCGAGGAAGCAACCCATTTTTCTGACGCTGCCGACAAGATTGGGTGGACGAAATTTGGAAGTGGGCTTAAAGATAAAATTGGAAGTTTTATTCCGGTGAGGGTTGGGAAATGAAATATTTTGTATGTTTGCAGCGAATTTAAAATACAAAGAGATGAAAAGAATTTGCGCAATTATTTTAATGATGTTTGTTTGGTTTGCTTCATTTTCGCAAGCACCAATGACGTTCAAAGGTTATGAACTGAATTGTACGGCAAAAGAATTATCAACGAAATTAGTGAAACAAGGTTTTGAGTTAGTGGATGTTGTTTTGGACATGTACAATTTGAAAGGAACTTTTGCAGGAGAAAATTCGAGAATAATGATTATGGGGGATAGTGATAGTAAATTAGTGACAAATATCATGGTTCACTTTGACAAAGTTGATGATTGGAACATGTTACGTAATAAATACATGCTTTTCAAAGCTGATTTGGCAAAAAAATATGGTGAAGGAGAATCTACGGAAAAGTTTACTGAACCATATAGGGATGGCGATGGAAATGAATTGGAAGCATTGTCATCGGAAAAGTGCACGTATAACACTCGTTTCACAGCGCAAAATGGAAAAGTAGTGTTAACCATATCAAAAGACCATAGCTTACTGTTGATTTACCTTGTGGATACAAAAAAAATCCAAGAGCAACAAAGGAGTAGTGATTTATAATTTTAAAGTCTCATTTCCGTCGCATTTATTTTGTTATTATAGTTTAATATTATGAAAAGAATCTTTTTTGCTTTATTTTTTTTCATTTCTGCTTTTTTCCTACTTGACGCACAAGCACAGTCTCAACATTTGACCTTTAAAGGAATAGAAATAAATGGAACGTTGACAGAATTTATAAGTAAATTGCAAAAACAGGGATTTACTTTGATAGATCGTTTTGAAAGTGGTGCTGCTCTTAAAGGAACATTTGCTGGAGAAGATGCTGTGGTGCTTATACCTTGCAAAGAAAATGAAATCGTATGGAAAGTTGTCGTTGATTTTAACGAAAAAAATACATGGTACTCTTTAAAATCCGCATATAAAAGCTACAAGGAGTCTTTAACATCGAAATATGGGAAAGGTGAATCATATGAATATTTTAAAAGTCCTTACTATGATGGAGATGGATATGAAATGAGTGCTGTAAAACTTGAAAAATGTTTTTATTCGACTATTTTTGAGATAAAAGAAGGAGATATTATTGTAGAAATATGTAAGGGTGCAAATGTTCGTATATCCTACGAAGATAATGAAAATTATTTAAAGATTAAGGAAAAGAGAGAACAGCAGAAATATGATGATTTATAATTTCTCTTGGGCGATCGGGCACGCTTTCCGCTCGAATTTCGTCCTGGCGTCCTCATAACTGCAATCGTTGTCGCGGTATTAAGGTGAACAAAAACGCGGTCAAACAGCACGACCGCGTTTTTGTTTTGTTTTTCTGCATAATAAAAGCGTTGATTTATCTGTTATTATAGAGGCAATTACTCATAAAATGTCCGGAACTGTCCTTTTACAAGCTCCACCTTTATCAAAACAAGGGCAGCCCCATCTTTCATCCAATTTGTGATCAGAAGACCTATAATTCAGAATTCTGTCGACGGACCAGGCCGCCGCGCTGCTGCCGGAAATGAGCGGGGAGGGGATTTTGGATGAGGAATGAAGGCCTTTATCTGTACAACAAGTGCAAAAATGACTGCTGCGTATATCTGAATCAGTCAATGTACCAAAAGAATTTTGTATTTTTGCCGAATTAAATCTTGAGAAAGATAACAATGGTAACTATTAAGAAAATAGAGATAAAAGGATTCCTCGGAAAAGGTGATTTTGAATGGATTCTTGACCCAGTAGTGAATATTTTGGGAGGAAAGAATGGTAGCGGCAAGTCTTCCATTTTCAAATTATGTTATACCCTATTGTCGGATGAGCGGATCTATGACGATCAAGACAAACATTTTTCGACTCTTTTTGAAAAAGCAATTATTACTTTTAGTAATGGTTGGACGTTGACATGGGAAAAGAAAGAGCAGAAAGTTCTCACGTTAGATTTGAGCGGGGCAATGCCTCAATTGCATAGGATTGCTTCCGTAATCCGTGATGAAAACGGGCAGGAAAGAAAGTTTGCTGAGTTAAAGCCTCTTGTGGAGGTATATCTTATCAGTTCGTTTGAGCAACATATTTCGCGAGCCGTTCAATATGCCCAACAGCCGAAAGCGTTTAGCACGGATGATCCCATGATGATTGATTTGCTGATTGAGGATCAAATCAACATCCGTAATCGTGAGTTTTCGAGAGTGATGGAGGAGATGAGCGATGCACCAAAGGACAATGACGAAGCGCGTACTTCTTATATTCGAAACCACAAAATGATATACGAGTCTTTGGGATATTTCTTGACGGAATACGACAAACCATACATAAGTACTTTTGACTTTTCCAAAAACCAACAGCAGTTTGGTTATAAAAAGCTTTCTATGGGCGAGAAACAGGTGCTGTTGCTATTGCTTATGGTGAGCAACGCTCAGAGAAAACCTTGCATATTCTTCATGGACGAGCCCGATTTGAGTATGCATATTGACTGGAAAGAGGAGCTCGTCACTCGGTTGCATGAGCTGAACCCCAATATGCAGATTATCCTTTCCACACACTCTCCGAGCGTCATCACTGGCTGGCGAGACAGAGTGAATGAGGTGAACCAACTCATAAAAAAATAGGATGGACCATGGCAACACTGGAAAGTGCATTCAATCCCACGTATTCAGAAAACGCTTCGATACTGACGGGAAAGCCTAATAGAGTGGATGTCGAAGTGGAAGACACGATAGACAAGGCTTTTTGGAAAGACCTGCTTTCTGAATTGTGCCCGCAAAAAGAATTTCATTTTTACCCTTTCCACACTGTTCTTGACGAGGACAATGGGGTTACACAAAAAGGTAAAGGAAAATCGCTGATCATAAAAGCTTCCTCCGAATTCAGTGCAAAGCATATTGGTTGTGTGGACAGCGACTATGACTGGTTGCTTTCGGATTATACGGTTGATGGCCAGAACATCTGCAACAATAAGTATTTGTTACAAACTTACGCATACTCTATTGAAAATCTGATGTGTTTGTCAAGCACATTGAAAGACTTTTGCTATGATGTTACAGAAGAGTCCGTTGACTTTGATTTCGAAGGTTATCTGAGCAATCTTTCTGAGATTGTTTACCCACTTTTGGTTAGATCTGCTTACCTGTATAAGGAAAATAATATGGCCTTCTCGCCCAAAGATTGGCGGCAGGTACTTGTTAATACGGAGAGAGATGCGAATGCTTCTTTGGAACAGATAAGACGTAATACAGAGGAGGCGATAAGGGAGCTTGATAAACTATTTGATTTTGAGAATGAGGATTTTGACGAGTTTCAGAAGTCCATTCTTTCAGAAAAAGATGTTTCCAAGGAATCCGCATATTTGTATGTACGCGGACATGAGTTATTTGACCATCTGCTTCATTCTGTTTTGAGTCCGGTAGTGACAACCCTCCGTCGCCAACATTATCAGCACTTACAGGAGTCCTACACGAAAGAGGATGAGCGGAGAAAAGCCTTGCGGGAATACCAGACCAAAGACATTTCAGTTCGAGAATTGATTTCTCGAAACTACCTCTATAAAAATCAGACCCCTATATACGGCAGAATCAGGAATGATGTATTGAAGGTTTGGAGGTAGTGATAATTTTGCCATCATGTTTGTGCCCGATGAGAACATCGACTTCGCTTCCGCGACCATCGAGCTGCTTCAGGCCCTCCGCACACCAAAGCCATTCAGGTGTTCGTAAATCGCGAACGGCGAACGGTTGGTCGGAGATGACTGATATACAATATGATGAACTCGCAATATAGATTGTGTCCAATTAGGTGTGTTTCGTTTCTCGGAGGTGACATTTGCCAGAGGGATTTGTTTTTCCGTTATGATTGAGGTGTCAGGTTTGCGGCGGCAAGACGCCTTCCGCGTAACCCCCTGTCTGCGTCACCCATTCTGATAACACTCATCTTTTTTTCGTTGTAACTGCTTGATTACAAGAGTGTGGGATTTTGATGAAAGTTTGATAGGTCATCAAAAGTCTCCACAGCATTCCCCGTGTTGTATCTTTGCAGTCGAAATTGGATTTGTGACTTGTGACTTGTGATTTGTGATTTGTGACTTGTGACTTGTGATTTGTGATTTGTGACTTGTGATTTGTGATTTGTGACTTGTGACTTGTGATTTGTGATTTGTGATTTGTGATTTGTGACTTGTGATTTGTGACGTATTACCCGGCTCGGTCTCCACGAAGGACGGGTCGAAGGGCAGGCTCTGGAGGGCGTTGCGCAAGGTCTTGCGGCGGTAGTTGAAGGCCGTCTTCACCACCGTGCGGAAGGTCTTCTCGTCACAGCTCAGCTTCTTGTCGAAGTTGCGGGTGAGGCGGATGACCGCCGACTTGACCTGCGGCGGGGGCGTGAACTCGTGCTCGCCGACGGTGAAGAGGTACTCGGTGTCGTAGAACGCCTGCAGCAGCACGCTGAGGATGCCGTACTGCTTGTTGCCCGACCGCGCACAAACCCGCTCGGCCACCTCCTTCTGGAACATGCCCACCAACTCCACCACGGTCTCCTTCTCGTCCAGGACCTTGAAGAGGATCTGCGAGGAGATGTTGTAGGGGAAGTTGCCGACGATCACCTTCGGGCCCTCGTGGAAGTTGGACAGCGGATATTGCAGGAAGTCGCCGTGTATCAGGTTGTTGCCCAATTCGGGATAGTGCGTCTGGAGGTACTCTACCGATTCTTCGTCCAACTCGATGACGGCGAACTGCGGGAACTTGCGCTGCAGCAGGTACTGGGTGAGCACGCCCATGCCCGGGCCGATCTCCAGCACGTGTGCGTCGGGCGTGAGCACCGCCTCCGCGATGTCCTGCGCGATGGCCTGGTTGTTCAGGAAGTGCTGTCCCAGCCGCTTCTTCGCCTTCACTGTGGTATTTCTGTTTCTCATAAGCTTCAGTCTTTCTATTTTCTACGCTTGCGCAACTTGCATTCGTTAAAACCAAGCGCGAAAATACACAATTCTTCGGACATTGTTTTCTGCATGGAAAATAATGTATATTTGCGGCGGTGACCATTCGGGAGACCATAGACCGGATGGGAGCTATAAACCGTTGTGAATTAAAATATTATAACAGAATTGGAAACTTTTTGAGCTATGAAAATTCAGAACTACCCCCTTGTGAAAGTGCTTTTTCCGTATGTCGTCGGCATCCTAATCGCCTACTTGGGTGACTTTTCCGACACCACTTGCCGGATGCTCCGGTGGGTCGCGGGAGCCACTTTCCTGTCGGCCGTCGCGATGACGTTCTTCAGGGCTTACCGGTGGCGCGTGGTACGGATTGTCGTGATGGAAACGGCCTTTGTGTTTGCTGGCATCGTGTTGACCAACAGTTACTTCCATCCGAAAGTTCCCGACGAGGTGATGGAGGCCAATGCGGACTGGCTGGTGCGGGTCGCGGCGGAGCCCACCCCGCGCGAGAGGAGCGTCAAGGTGGAGGCCGAGATGCTGCAATCCGTTGATGGGAAGGCGGTTGGCGGGAAGGTGCTCTTCTACCTCCAGCCGTCGGCCGCGACCGCGAAGCTGCGTTACGGCGACCTGCTGCTCGTGCACGCGCCGCTCGCCCGCATCGCGCCGCCCTGCAACCCCGACGCTTTCGACAACCAGCGCTACATGCGGCGGCGCGGCATCTACTACTCCGGATTCGTGCGGGAGGATGGCTGGCAAAGGGTAGGGCACCGGCCGGCTAACCCGCTGAGGTTCTTGGCGAATACGGCGCGCACCCGCCTGTCGGACCTCTACGCGCAGGCGGGCATGAGCGGCGACGAGCTCGGCATCCTCAAGGCCATCCTGCTCGGCGACGACGATACGCTCGACCCCGAGCTGAAGGCCTCCTACTCGTCGGCGGGCGTGAGCCACATCCTCTGCGTGTCGGGGATGCATGTCGGCATTATCTTTATGATTATCAACTTCCTGCTGAAGCCCTTGGACCTGTTCCGGACTTCTCGTATTCTCAAGACCCTGTTGGTGATGTTCGTGATTTGGCTTTACGCGCACATCACCGGACTCGCGCCTTCGGTGACGCGTTCGGCCACGATGTTCACCTTCGTGGCGCTCGGTCAGCTGCTGCGGCGCAATACCAACGTCTTCCACAGCCTGTTTGCTTCTATGTTTATTCTGCTCATTGTCAATCCGTTGCTTCTCTTTGAGGTGGGCTTTCAGCTCAGCTACCTCGCAGTGGCGGGCATCGTGCTCTTCCAACCGAAGTTCGCCGCGCTCTATACCTGTCGGACCCGTGTCGGCCGCTACTTTTGGGAGCTGCTGACGGTCTCCGTGGCCGCCCAGCTCGGCACTTCCCCTATCTCGATCTACTACTTCGCCAAGTTCCCCAACTACTTCATACTCTCCAACCTCAGCGTCATCGCGCTCTCCTTTGCCGTCATCATCACCGGCGTGGCTTTGCTCCCGATCTCCTTCGTCCCGCTCGTCTCCAAGCATCTGACGTGGCTGCTCACGATAGAGATCAAGGCGATGAACGCCATCATCACCTTTGTTGAGCGGCTGCCCCATTCGGTGACGGAAAACATCGACTACCATATTGTGCAAGTGATTCTGTTGTACGGGGTTATCGGTTGTTTTTGCTATCTGCTGTACCGGCGGGAGCGGAGGGTGTTCTGGACGGCGAGCGTGTTGTTCGTCCTGTTCTGCAGCTCTTTCGTCGGGAAGAAGGTGCTGACGGCTCGCGAGACCGGTTTTCTGGCCTACCATGTCCACAAATGCAGTGTGTTGGAGTTCAACTGGCACGGGCAGACGGTCTGGCTGTCGGACACCCTGCGTGGCGAGGGTGACAAGCTGTTCCAGTACAACGTGTCGCGGCACGCCCGGCGGCATCGTCTTAGCGGCACGATGGCGCCCATCGACACGCTGGCTTTCGACACGCCGTTTCTCTGCAAGCGCGGCAACTTCATCCGTTTCGAGGACAAGACCTACTATATGCTGACCTGCAAAGAGAGAGTGCGACCGTGTGAGGGCGATTCGTTGCGCGTCGATTGTCTGCTGTTGCGTCGGAATCCGCGGTTGCCGCCCGAGGAGGCGATGGCCGCGCTGTCTTTCCGGGAGGTGATCGCCGACGGTTCCAACACCCTGTTTTATGTAGAGCGGTGGCGGGTTTTCTGCTTTGAAAACGGCGTCCCGTTCACCTTCACCGGCGACCGAAAATTCTGATGCTGAGGATGCCCCAAATTTTGTATCTTTGCCGCTTGTTTTTTTACTAGAATGATTAATCGTATAAAAGGTAGAATAGAGGATGTAAACCCCGCGTACGTGATTGTTGAGACGGCCGGTGGGGTGGGGTACTGCATCAATATCTCGTTGGCCACATTTTCCGAAATCAAAGACCTGAAGGAGGTCCGTCTGCTCACCTATTTCATCGTGAAGGAGGATGCGCAGGTGCTCTACGGTTTCGCCACCGAAGAGGAGCGCGAGCTGTTCAAGCTGCTGATCACGGTCAACGGCATCGGACCCAACACGGCGCGGCTGATTCTGTCGTCGATGAGCGTGGGCGAGGTGCTCAACGCCATCGCCACCGAGGATGTCAAGGCCATCCAGTCGGTGAAGGGCATCGGCGCGAAGACGGCGCAGCGCGTGGTCATCGAGCTCAAGGACAAGGCGAAGAAGGCCTCTTGGGGCAATGCAACAAAAATTGACATCGCATACAATAATAATAAGTTTGAAGCGTTATCCGCTCTTGTCGCACTTGGCTTCCCCAAGTCCGGCGCAGAGGCTGTCTTGGATAAGATTATCAAAGCTGAAGGTATCCAACTCTCTGTGGAAGAACTAATTAAGAAGGCATTGAAATTATTGTAACAAAAAAAGAGAGACTTGAAAGTAAGACAATATATACACGCTGTCATCATAGCGTTTTTGATTGTGGGCTTCGGGCATTTCGGCCTGAAAGCCGCCCACAGTCCGTTCGTGCGTAAGGCACTACCTGCGCGGGTGCAATTGTCGTACCCGCTCTGTCCGCCCGACACGAACCCTCCGACGCTCCCCCAGCCGGACATCAACCCGCTGGCCCCCAATCCCAATAATCCGTTCTTTCTCAACAACCCTCCGGGAATCGGGCAGTCCATCATCTACGACCCCGAGACCAACACCTACAACTTCCAGTACATGACGGGCGACTCGCCGTTCGGCCCGGGTGCGTACATGAACATCAATGAGTACATCAACTACGACTTACAACAGAGCATCCACGACTATTGGCAGAACCAGAGCCGCAGTATCGGCGGCGGTCCCGTTTCCCGGCGAGGCAGCGGCATCATCCCGCAGCTCCATATCGGCGGCGATATCTTCGAAGGCATCTTCGGTAGCAACACCATTGATATACGACCGTCCGGTAACATCGGATTGAAGCTGGGTGTAAAGTACACACAGACAGACAACTACCTCCTTCCCGTCAAGCAGCGCAAGCAGTTGCAGCTCGACTTTGACGAGGACATACAGCTCAACTTGATTGCCAAAATCGGTGAGAAGATCGAGTTCAACCTCAACTACTCGACCGACGAGCTGGCGGTGACGACCAAGACCGACCAGATCAAGCTCAAATACAACGGCAAGGAGGATGACATTCTGCAATTGATTGAGTTCGGCGACATTACGTTCCCGCTGAACAGCACGTTGATCAACGGTAGCCAGAGTTTGTTCGGTGTCAAGACCCAGCTCAAGTTCGGCAACCTGTACGTCACGGCGGTTGCTTCGCGCAAGAAAGGTTCCTCCCAGACCATTACGGTGGAGGGCGGTGCCGAGGAGACCGATTTCTACTTCCGCGCCGACGAGTACGAAGAGAACAAGCACTTCTTCATCGGCCACTTCTTCGAAGAGCATTACAACCAGTACCTCAGCACGTTGCCGTTGGTGAGTTCGCCTATCGTGATTACCAAGATCGAGGTGTGGCGCACGACGGTCGGTGCTGCGACTACGAACAACCGTAACATTGTGGCTTTCACCGATTTGGGTGAGTATGACCCGCAATTCCCCGCCTTGTCGTACAATCTCGCGTACCCTGGTGGGCAGTATCCCGACAACAACATCAACAACTTGACGACCTACGCCGACAGCTCGTTGATTCGGAACATTGCCAACGTGTCGAGCAACATGCAGTCCATCGGCATGAAGTCGGGAACGGACTACGAGAAAGTGGAGAGTGCGCGTTTGCTCAGCCCCAATGAGTATTCCGTGAATACCAAGTTGGGTTTCATCTCGCTGAACTCCGCCCTCGCCTCCGACCAGGTGTTGGCTGTGGCGTTCCAGTACACGGTGATCGGTGACGACAAGGTGTATCAAGTCGGTGAGTTCGCCAATGAGGTGGCCACCCCCAACTGTATTCGTGTCAAGTTGTTGAAGAGTTCCAGCCTGAATACCAAGTCGCCGTTGTGGAAGTTGATGATGAAGAACGTCTATAGCCTGTCGGCCTATCAGATTTCGCCCGACAAGTTCCGCTTGAACGTTTTGTACACCGGCGATGTGGAGGGTACGCCGAACGGATTCTTCACGCAGGGTGCGCAGAAGGGCATTGCGTTGATTCGTCTGATGGGTCTCGACCGTTTGAACCAGCATCAAGATCCCTCTCCGGATGGTATTTTCGACTTCATCGACGGTGCCCATATCAACGGCGGTACCATCAACTCCACGAACGGACGTGTCTATTTCCCCACCACGGAGCCTTTCGGTAAGGACTTGCGTGCCGTGTTGGACGATCCGGAGTTGGCCGACAAGTATGCCTTCGATTCGTTGTACACGATGACGAAGACCATGGCGCAGCAGATCACCAACAAGAACAAGTACTACATCGAGGGTAGCTACCGATCGTCGTACGGATCGGAGTTCCATTTCGCGGGCGGCGGTGCCACCAAGGCGGTGAAGGTGACCGCCGGCGGTATCCAGCTGGTCGAGAATGTCGATTACACTGTCAACTACGATATGGGTGTGGTGACCATCATCAACCAGAGCATCCTGGCTTCCGGCACGCCCATCCAGATCACCCCTGAGACCGATGACGCCTACCAGACCGACAAGCGTATGTTCGGTGTCAATTTGGATTATGTCTTCTCCCCCGATTTCACGGTGGGTGCGTCGTTGCTGAACTTGCGTGAGCGGCCGTTCACCAACAAGGTCAACTACGGTGACGAGCCCATCAACAACCTGATTTGGGGTATGAACTTTGCTTATAAGACCGAGCTTCCCTTCGTCACGAAGGCCATCGACCTGCTGACGTTCCATCATACCACCACGAAGTCGTTCTTGAACTTGGACGGTGAGTTCGCCCATTTCATCCCGGGTCACAACCGCCAGATCGGCAAGGCCGGTACCACGTACATCGACAACTTCGAGTCGGCGAAATCGACCGTTGACTTGATGAACATCAGCAACTGGGTGATGGCTTCCACGCCGCAGGGGCAACCCGATTTGTTCCCCGAGGCTTTGCCGGTGAGTGTGACCTCTCCGTCCCGCCGTCA
>ONQE01000204.1 GCA_900319925.1 uncultured Bacteroidales bacterium
CCAATTCGTGAACAACTGGGATTTGGTCGATCTCACCTGTTACGAGATCCTCGGCGTCTGGCTCCTCGACAAGGACCGCAAGATGCTGTACGACATGGTGGAGAACGGCACAACCATCTGGGAGCAGCGCATCGGCATCGTCACCACGATGCAGTTCCTGCGCCACGGCGAGCTGGACGACACCTACGCGTTGGCGGAGCTGTTCCTGAAGAAGCCCGCGCCCCTGCACAACCTGCTGCAGAAGGCCGCCGGCTGGCTCCTCCGCGAGGCCGGCAAGCGCGACGAGCAACGCCTCCGCGAATGGCTCGAACCCCGCCGCACCACGATGCCCCGCACGATGCTGCGCTACGCCATCGAGCGGTTTCCAGAGGAGGAACGGAAACGGATGCTGGGGAAGTGACGCCCGCGGGCTCTCCCCGTCAGAACTCTCTTCTCAGCCAGATTTCTAAAAATTTGTCATACACTTGGTAAACCCCTTTGTCCATCGTGATCAGATCCCTGTCCAACAGGGCATTGACGGCTGATTTCACGGCGCTGGGTGACGCTAATCGGTATTGTTTGGCAAACTTTCCCGAGGTGATGTGCTTGGCTTTGCCTTCGAGTGCGATGGCTTTCAGCACGCGGCATTGTTTTTCGGGAAGCTGGTACATCAAATCCTCGTATGTGGCTTGCGTGAAGTCCACGATGTAGTCAATGGAGGGTTGTAGGTCGTCGATGCTGCAATTTCCGCCTTCCGGGGTGCGCATGAAAAGCACATTCATTACTTTCTGCAGGTAAAAGGTGATCCCTTCGAAGCGGTCATACAAATGCTCCACCACCTCCTGGTCGATGGTTCTTCTGTTTTTCTCGAAATGAATCTGGCAAAAATCCCAATATTTCTTCCGGTCAATCAGTCCGAGGTTCATCACGGTGACACTTTGGTAGAAAGGCCTTCCGGGGGAGACGAACATGCCTCCCATCAGATGTCGTTGCGATCCCATGAAAACGAAATTGGCATTGCTGCAGTATTGGACGTGTGTGCGTAATGCCGCTTCCACATTTGCGTCGTCATACTTGAGGATTTGCTGGAACTCGTCTATGGCCACGAAACACCGCTTGTCGGCTTGCTGCAAATAGTGGAAGATCTCTTCCAGCGTGTTGTTGGGATTGGCTATCTCACCTACCGACACATCCCAAGAGGGCAACCCCATGGCGTCGTAGGAGATCCCAGCCTTAAGCGAATGTACGATGTTGAGAAACGTTTCCCAATGTCTTTTCCCCTTGGGCTTGAGCACTTCGAGGATGGTGCGCCCCATTTTGTTGACCATCTCCGACAGAGACTTGGTGGAGTAGATGTCTATGATGAAAGTGTAACAGTTGTCTTTTATTTCCGGCTGTTCAAAGCAATGGCGTATCAAGTCTGTTTTGCCATAACGACGGGGTGAAATCAAGGCGATGTTGTTGCCGTTTTGCAACCACGCCGTGATGTCTTTGGTCTCCTGCACTCTGTCGCAGAAATAGTCTGCGCCCGCATAACCTGTTGTAACAAAAGGGTTTATCATATCTTTAGTTTATATCCGCGGCAAAGATACAAATTTTTGTCATAAAACGATAATCATAAAATGACAAAAAATAGAATTGGCGAATTAACTTTCTATGAATTAGACTGTTGCTTTTGCTTCCGACATCATTTCAACGACTCCTCGAACGTGACGTGCACCACGTCGCCGAAACTCTTCCCGATTTGCTTGCGGATGTCCTTGCGGACGCCGATGATGAAACAGGGCGTTCCCATCTTGACGATCTGGCCGTCGTAGGGCACACCGTCGAAGGTGGCGTGGACCGAAAGTCGGCCTTTGCCGTACAGGGCTTTGATGTCGAAGGGGACCTCCACGTAGGCGGCGTCCATGTTCTCGTTCTGGAGGATCACCGTGTCGAATTCCATCCGTCGGGCCGCCCGCTCCTGTCTGTAATATTCCTCGAACTTCTGTCTTAACGCTCTTTCGTCGTCGATTGTCTTGCGCAGGGCTTCCAGCCGTTCGGCGTTGGGGGAGTGGTCGAACCAGAGGTGCAGGTAACCGGTGCGACCGTACTTCTCGCGCAGGTGCTGTACCGTCCGCTCGTAATGCCCCTCCTTGTCCAACTCGGGGTAGTGCTCCATGCCGTACTGCACGGTGCGGCGGACGATGGTGTCGGGGTCGATGAAGCGGTCGGCCTCGGCCACGATGCGCCCGTAGAGACTGCGCGGCGCGTGGTCGGAGGAGGCGCGGTGATCCTCCACGGCTTCCGCCATCGTCTGCAGTTGGTTTTCCGAGAACCACTTCCGCAATTCATTGTCGGCGAGCAGCATCCGTGCCGACACCTCATGGTGGTGCTCCCGTCCCTCGCACAGCCCGATGTCGTGGTAGGCGGCGATGACATAGACCATCGTCGCATCCACGTCCATTTGCGCCGCCAAGTCCATGCTCTGCGAAATCACCATCCGCACGTGGTCGCGCCGGTGAGCCTTGTCGAAGTTGTCGTACAACGGGATGATGCGCTCCTCGACGTAGTCGCGGATTTCGGAGGGTATGGGAATTTCGTTGCTATTCATAGTCTCTCAATTTTGCGGCAAAAATACGATTTTATTGCAATCGCTGGTTAGGAGCCAACTGCGTCTCGCGGTTGGGTGCGCCGATGAACCTATGTTCGTAATCAGATGCCTGTATGTGGTCGCGCGCGTGCCGGAGGCACGCCATCTTA
>ONQE01000072.1 GCA_900319925.1 uncultured Bacteroidales bacterium
CGGCCACGGTCATCGTCTCGCGATGGATGAGCAACTCCACGACATTGAGTTCGTAGGGGGTGAGCACGGAGACGTCGCCGTCGAAGTCGGGGTGAATCTTGACCTTGGTCTCGCTGGCGAGCCGCAGTGCTGAAGGCAGCGCGGCAGCCATCACCTCCCCGACGGTGCACATGTAGTAGTCGGCTCTCCATTGCCAGAGTTTGAACTGCGCCTCCGAGATGACCGGCCGCTCGTCGATGACGTCCAAGATGTACTTGGCGGTAACCTGCTTGGGCGGTTGCTCGTGCACCCGTTCCACGATGGCGGCGTAGAGTTTGCTGTTCCCAAACGGCACCACCACGCGCACACCGAAACGGACCTGCCCGTTGAGCGCCTGCGGCACGCGGTAGGTGAAGCGCGCTTCCAAAGGCAGCGGCAGGATTACATCGGCAAAAAAGGTCTGCATGGGACTGTCGGGTTAGAATCCGCTCGGGACAATCTCATTGTCCCTGACTTCGAGGAACTGCACATTCACGTTCTCATAGCCTCCGTCGGGCAGCTTGTCGAAGGAGAGAGGGAAAGCGATGGGCTCCACCTTCACCTGGTCCAGGTCATTGCCCCCGCGAATGAACTCCACGAAGTAACGGGTAATGTCGTAGCCTTGGAAGGCGAAGTTCTCCAAGCTCGGCGGTACCCCGAAGCTTTGGGTATAGTCATACACGAACGTTTGAGTCCGCTCGTTTTCGAAATCGACGTAATAGTCTGAGAAAAAGTGCAGATTCAGTTTGGAATAGTACTCCACATCGTAGGTGTTGGACTCCAGCCACGTCTTCGGCACTACAAAGGTCAGTCTGTCGATCTTGTCGCTGTAGAGCAAGCTCCTGGAAATGATGAGGTTCTGTGCAGGGTTGTCGTAAAACGTGACCACATAGCTGGGGGTTCCCTTCTCCAAGCGGGCGACCACGGAGGAAGCGTTCGGAGTGATCTCGTAAGGAATCCGGTTCGCCTTGAAATAGGAGATATATGCCGCCATCTCGCGGTCATTGGAGGTCGAATCGCCGTAGATGATGATGGGGAAGGCATCTTGTTGCTGCGCGAGGAACGAAATCATGGCCGGACGCGCCTCCAACGAGGGAATCAGCTTATAGACATACTCGTTGCCCACCACAAAATCTTGCCGGTTGGTGAACGGGTTCACGATGGGAATCTGCCGTTCTTTGGCATATTCCGCCGCAATAGTGAAGAGTTTGCCGAAAAAAGGACCGACGATGAGCTTGACGCCGTCCATCAGGTCGTCATCCTCCATCACACGACGCAACTTCCGCTCATCGTTGGTGATATCGCGCACCACGATGTCGAAATGAAGGTTCACCCCATTCCGCACATACTCCTCAATGGCCATCTGCGCCCCGTTCCAAAAGCCCATCAGCTGATAGGAGCGCACGTTGTCCATATCCTCGCACTCTTTGACGTAAGGCGATGTATAACTAGCCGATTCAAAAGGAATCAGATACAATATCTTGCATGTTCCGGACTCCGCGAAAACGGA
Source organism: uncultured Bacteroidales bacterium (assembly GCA_900319925.1). Lineage (GTDB taxonomy): Bacteria > Bacteroidota > Bacteroidia > Bacteroidales > WCHB1-69 > F23-D06. The sequence continues at coordinate 1,529 of ONQE01000072.1, forward strand.
TAAGACCCCGAACATGGTAAGTATAACGTATAGCAGTAGTTTTTTCATAATCTCAATTATCCATTCTCAATTGTCAATTCTCAATTATCCATTATCACATTCTTTCCAATACAGTATGACAGAGTGCCTCCATCCGGTCGTGATAGCTGTCGAGGAACTTGCCGGTGACGCGGTTGGCGATGAGAAGGCATACGGTCAACGGACGGTGCCCCAACAGGTTGCCGAGACCATAGATGGCCGAGCACTCCATCTCCATATTGGTGATGACGTTGCCGAGATACTCGAACGTCTCGATCTTCCCGTTAAGCTCGGGATAACGCAGTCGGGCACGCACCTGCCTTCCCTGCGGTCCGAAGAAGCCGGGGGCGCTGACAGTGATGCCCTGCCGCATGTCATGGCCGATGCGGTCGAGCAGCTCTCGGGAAGCGGGAGTGCAATAGGGCGTCGGCAGGGAGGGACTCCACTCCGTATGACGGACAAAGGCGTCCACCACATCCTCACGGACGATGTCACCCGTATCGTAGTAGCGCAGCATGCCGTCGATGCCAAGACCGTAGGCGGAAGCCAAAAAAGTGCCGCATTCGAGGTCGGACCGCAACGCACCGGAAGTGCCGATGCGCACGAGGTTGAGGGTGCGGTGTTCGCTGCGGACGGTACGGGTGGCGAGGTCAACGTTGGCCAGGGCGTCCAACTCGGTGAGCACAATGTCGATGTTGTCGGTGCCCATCCCCGTGGAAACCACAGAGATACGCTTGCCCTTGTAGGTGCCCGTGTGGGTGATGAGCTCGCGGTTCTGCTTGCGCACCTCCACCGTGTCCAACATGCCGGATATCATCGACACACGGCCGGGATCGCCCACCAAAATGACATTGTCGGCCAGCTCCTCAGGGTGCAGGTTGAGATGGTAAATCGCGCCGTCGGACTGCAACGGCAACTCGGAAGCAGCTATCTGGTTGTTCATATTCTTTCTATTTTTATCAGTCGGCAAAGATACAAAAAAAGGGTTATGGTTTAAGGGTTAAGGGTTAGGGGTTAGAGAGCAATAGGGTTAAAGGGGGACGGTTAGAGAGGAATCGATTTGAGGGTTACTTGATAGAAGTGGTCGGGGGTGGCGTGAGGAATCAGCGTACCGACAGGGAGTGATTCGGGGAGATAGACGGCGCACATGGTGTTGGCAACGTGGTAGAGGTGCGGGCGTTTCTCCGCCGGAGTCCCCTCCCAAATGGCGGCCAAGACACTCCACCGGATGGTCTCCGGGTCGTAGCCGTAGTCGTGCCAGACAACCACCGACTTCTCGTCGCGCAACAGCCGGAAAGCAGTCTCCGTATCCTTCTTCACCGCCTCGTAGTGATGGTCGCCGTCGATGAAGACAAGGTCGTAGCGGCCAAGATGCGGGGTGAAGTCGAAGGTCTGCGAATTGCCGTGCAGATGCGTCACATTGTTGAGACGGCGGGAAAAGAATGCGTGGGCGTCGGCATAGCGTTCGCTGCCGCTGAGTGCGACAATCTCCTCGCGGGGCAAGTTCAACGTCACGCACTCGGGCACCTCGTCGGCCACATTGGCGACACTCTCGCCCCGCCAGGTGCCGATCTCGAAGTAGGTCTGCGCATGCTGACGACGGGCAAGCACCCGCAGCAGCGCAATGTCGATGGGCATCGTCGCACCCGACAGGTAAGCGTACGGCGAGACCGTCACCTCCAAGTCCGGCGACAGTTCCTCCAACCGCAGCAGCGGCAACCCGTCGGGAAGCCCGTATTGGCGCACGAACGCCTCGTGATAGACATCCTCGCTCTCCAGCACGTGGTTCAGCAGATACGGATGCTTAGCGATGAGCCTCAACGCTCGAAGACCCTTTTGCAGTTTGTTCATAACAGATTATTTCAGGTAATGGTTTTTTATCTCAAGAATATAACTCTTTAATTCATCGTATGTTAAGACATAATCCCGAAGCTTGAAATCCGATTCCCGGATGAAGCAGGCCAGCAGGAATATCGCATTCATCGAATAGGCGATGGAGGCGGTGACGGCAGCCCCCGTGGCGGCAAAGCGCGGGATGAGCGTGAACCCGCAACCCAACGTGACCGCCAACCCGCAGAGCGCGGCAATCGTGTTCATAAAGTAACGTCCCGAACCGGAATAGTAGTGCCCGAGAATCAGGAAGAGGCTGTAGAGCAACACACCCGGCGCGAGGATGCGGATGAGCGTGGCCATCCCCCCGAAGTCGGGACCGAACACGAAGACGTAAAACGAGGAGGGCAGCAACGACAACGCCAACACGGCGGGCAGCGCAACCACAAGACAAATCTTTCCCAAATCGAGTGTAAGTCTCTGGTTGTAAGCCTTGTCCGTGCTATTGGAAATGCGGGCGTACTGTACCAAAGCGATGCTGTTGGAGATAATCCAGAGCGCTTCAGCCAACGAGACGGCGTTGGAATAGACGCCCACCTGTCCCGCATCCACATAGACGTTGAGCAGATAGTAGCTCAACCGGAGGTTGAAGAACTGCACGAAATGGCCTGTCTGGTTGAGGAAGCCGTACTTGAACAGTGCCTTCAACGCCTCGCCATACTCCTGCCACGGCATGATTCTCAGCGACTTATACTCCTCACGCAGCTGGCAGGTACCCAATATGGACGAGCCGATATAGGCGGCGTAAAGTCCTATGATGTAGCCGTATACGTCCCTGCGGCCCAACACGAAATGATAGACCACCAGCGTGAGCACCAAGAGGAAGGGCTGCAGCAGGGTGTTGTAATTTGCCTTCTTGACCTCCTCTTTCCCGACCAGGAAACGGAAGTTGATGCTGGCGATCGAGGAGATGAACGACAGGATGGCAGTGTGCCACGCCATGGAACGCTCCAGTCCGATGTCGATGAGCCCCATCACCACACCCATCACCGCCGCCACGAGCAGCGCCCACAGCACCGACGGCAGCCACAGTTTCGAGAACGAATGCCGGGAGGTCAGATAGATCAGACTCGCACCGCAGACAATCTCCGAGAAAATCAGGATGAAGCTGATGTTCGTCAGTACCAACGACTGCACACCCTTGCCACTGTCGCCCAGCACCTGGGAGATGATGATGGCAATCGCCAAGTTGAAAAAGGCGACGACGATTTTGGTGCCGAAGGTGTTGAGAATCTTTCCGAACATAGCCACGTTTACGGCGGCAAAGGTACACAAATTACAGATATCTTCGCACATATATTTTTTCCGTTCATCGGTGATTGTGTTAAAAAAAAAGTTATTTTTGCACTTCTAATTGCGTGAACATGCTGATCGTCCACATACCCTCCTGGTTTCCCATCCCCGAGAAGCCGTTGAACGGAAACTTCATTTTCCGGCACATCGAGTCTCTCGGTGAGCGGGTGCGGTCGGTCATCCTGCACCACGTACACGACGGCTTCACACCGGAGATCGCCCACAATGCGACACTCTTCCCGGTGAAACCGAAGCGCAGCGACAAACTCGCACTCATCCGTGCCTACGACACCGCCTTCGACGAGCTGGTGCGACAATACGGTCGTCCCGACATCCTGCATCTCCACGTGGCTCTCCCATTGGGGCCGGTGGCCGCCCACCTGAGCCGGAAGTACCACGTCCCGCTCATCGTCAGCGAACACTGGACAGGCTATCTCCCGATGAACCGCCCGAACCTGACCCTGCTGGAGCGGCTGATGCTGCGACGGACGTTCAGCGCCGCCTCGCAGATCACCGCCGTGTCGCAGAACCTGCTCGACAACATCGCCCTCACCGTGCCCGCCGCCGCCCGCAAAACCCGGACCGTGGTCGGCAACGTGGTCAACACAGCACTCTTCTCCCTGAAAGAGAGGGACTTGTCGGATGGCAAGAAGCGTATCCTGCACGTCTCGACGATTGAGAACAAGGCCAAGAACATCATGGGCATCCTGCACGCCATCCGGCAGGTGGCTTCGCAACGCACGGACTTTGAACTCAACATCATCCACGACTATCAAAACGAGGAGGCGGAGCGGTTTGTGACGGAGAACGGCTTGTCGGACACCGTCCACTTCCTCGGGCGTCGGACCCCCGCCGAAATCGCCGCGCAACTCCGGCAGTCCGACTTTTTCCTGCTCTTCTCGAACTACGAGAACCAGCCCTGCGTGCTGCTGGAGTCGTTCTGCACCGGCACGCCCGTCATCACCACCCCCGTGGGCGGCATCCTCGAAATCGCCAACGAGGGCAACGCCGTCATCGTCAACCCGAAAGACGAAACACAACTCACTGAAACAGTGAACTTCATGCTGGACAACAGCCAGCAGTTCGCCCCGGCGGAAATCCGTCGGAACGCCTTGGAGCTCTGCTCCCCCGAGGTCATAGGAAAGAAATGGCTCGACCTCTATTCTAGACTTTAATTGTAACGATTCATACATCTCGAATCACAAATTTCTAACTTAATAAAACCAAATGTTATGAGGAAAAAGCTATTTATTATCAGCTTTCTGCTGCTCCTATGCGGCGTGACCAGGCTCCCCGCCCAAACCAACAGCACCACGGTGGCGGAAGGAACCACCACGAGCAACTACATTCCCATTTACGGGTCGTACATGAGTTCGTGGCAGCATAACCAAATTCTCTATCCGGAATCCATGCTTGCGGATATGGTCGGAGGAACCATCTCGGAAATTTCCTTCTACACCCAGGCGCCCGGCTTCAACAAAACCTGGGACGCGACTATGCGCATCCGTATGGGCATCACGGAAAACAATTCGTTCACGATAGCCGACTACATGACCGACTCACTGGAGACCGTTTATATCGGTACATTGGCAGTGGTGATGGGTGAGATGCACATTGTGTTCGACAGCTCTTTCACCTACACGGGAGGCAATCTTCTTCTCGATATTGCCACAGAGGTAAGGATCGCCCAATATGCAAGCGCCACGTTCAAAGGTGTCACGACGGAGAACTTCATGAGCATCCGAGGACAGAATGCCGCCGGTTTGGAAAGCATCATCAACCAAACCCGCCACAAATTCATCCCCAAGACCACCTTCACCTACACGGGTGGTGTGTCATGCCTCTCGCCCATGGCGGTCACGCTGGACGCCCTTTCGGAAAACGACGCCACCGTACATATCACACCCCGCTCCGGACAAAACGCTTGGGAGTTCCTCTTGGTTCCGACCGGCACCGACACGACCGGTATGGCCTGGATACCCGCCAACGACACGATCTTCCAACTCGCGGGACTGACGGACAACACCGCCTACACCATCTACGTGCGCACTGTCTGCGACGGCACCACCCACAGCTCCTCCACCTACGCGAACTTCCGCACACCCTGCGCACTTATCTCCACACTGCCTGTGCTGTGGGACTTCGAGACCGACAACGTGGAATACAGTCCCACCTACCCCTTGCCTGCCTGTTGGTCGCGGCTGCCCGCCACCTCCCAGAACCCGTACGTTTATAGCTATCTCACCACACACGGGCATAGCGGCACCCACCTCCTCTATTTTACTTCCACCAGTGCCGCAAATCTGGCCATCTTGCCGGAAGTTGACACGACCGTACTGCCCATCAGCAACTTGCAACTGTCGTTCTATCCTAAAACTTTCAGCAATGGACAATCCATGGACCTGATTGTGGGTGTGATCGGCGATCCCAATGACAACAGCACCTTCCAACCCTACGACACCATCCACGTCAACGCCAGCGCCTACGACAGCGAACCCCACCTCGTGATGTTCAACGAGTTCACCGGGTACGGCAACCGCTTCGCCCTGCGGGCGGACAACCCCTCTACCACGCTGATGTACCTCTGCGTGGACGACATCCTTTTGGAGGAAATCCCCGAATGCCCGAAGGTGCAGCAATTGACCGTCACCTCTGTCAGCGAGTCGAGTGTGGAACTCTCCTGGTATGGCCTTAACGACAACTACGTGGCCCGCTACTGCGTGGAAGGCGACACCGTCTGGACCACCCAGCTCACCTCCACAGACTCGATCGAGATCAGCGGTCTGCTGGCCAACACCTCCTACATCATCCAGATTGCTCCGGATTGCGAAGAGATTACGGAGGACATGTACCGCCAAGTCATCGTCTTGACCAACTGCGCGGCCACCTCCGCCCCCTACTTCATCGACTTCGAAACCGAGAGCATGATCCACTGCTGGACGATAGCGCAGGAGGGCGTCATCGAGGACTCCTTCTACGGAAACGCATACTATCCAGCATTGAAGACCTCCTCCACCAACACCTATTCCGGCACCCGGTATCTGGAAATCGGCGCCCAGTCAGGCTCCACAGCTTTCTTCGTGGCTCCGAAAATGAGCCAGAGCATCGAAGACCTGCAAATCCGCTTCTACACCCGCGAACCCCAGTCCCTACTCACCCCCAACATCTTGGGCACGCTACAGGTGGGTCTGATGACGGGCGCAATGGATGTCGCCTCCTTCGTCCAGGTGGCCACCATCCCCGTGTCGGGCACGACCTACACGCTCCAAACCGTCGATTTCAACCAGTCCGGCTACACGGGTGACGGCTACTACATCGCCTTCCGCTACATTGGCAGCGGAACCGGCGAGGATGTGAAGCCCATCTACTTGGACGACATCACCATCACCATCCACACCAGCTGTCCGGAGCCCACCGCCCTCAACGTGGCGGGCGTGACCCAAACGAGTGCCGACCTCAGCTGGAGCGGCAATGCCACAGACTACCACGTTTACTACCGCCGCGCCGACGAGATGGACTTCGGCTTCGTGCCGGCCGTCCTCGACAGCGGCGTCTTCACCCTCCCCGGCCTGCAACCCTCCACGCACTACTACTGGTACGTCTCCGCCATCTGCCCGGACACCACCGAGGCGCCGAGCACCGTCAGCACCTTCATGACCGAGTGCGGCACCTATACCGTCTTCCCGCATCAGGAAGACTTCAACGGCTATAGCTCCAACATGTTCCCCGACTGCTGGCAACGAATCGACGGCTCCACGGAGACCTCGTACACCTTCCCGATGACGTTCCAGAACTCCAATGTCTTCCAATACGCGCACTCCCTGCCCACCTGTATGGTCTTCGGTTCCAACATGACGCAATCCGCCACCGCCATCATGCCCCACTTCTCCCAGAACCTGCAGACGCTGAGAGTCTCCTTCTACGCACGACCCGAGAATTCCTCCTCCGGCGTGATGCACGTGGGCTACATCACCGACCCCGCGGACAGCAGCACCTTCGTGAGCGTCTATCAAATCGACCCCGCCTTCCTCGCCGACTACAGCTATCACCAGTACATCGTGGACTTCAACAACCAGACCGCCCCGGATTCCGCCCTCATCGCCTTCCGCTACGTGGCCAGCAACGAGTGGTACTTCCTCCTGGACGACATCACCGTGAACCTCATCCCGAACTGCTTCGCCCCGCTGCAACTCTCCGCGAACAGCATCACCAGCACGACGGCCAACCTGACCTGGCTCTCCAACGTCGATACCGTGGAGCTCTACTACAAGTACGCCGCCGAGCCCGACTGGAATATGGAAATCGCCACCTTGGACTCCACCGGCTACTACCACCTGACCGGCCTGACCCCGTCCAAGACCTACACGTGGTATGTGGTGGTGCCCTGTGATGGCAACACCTACGAAAGCGAGACCAGCACCTTCGTCACCGATTGCGCGGGCATCGTCAGCGTGCCGCGGACGTGGACCTTCGAGACCGGCAACTCGGGCGGCACCAGCTCCAACCCGCTGCCTGCCTGCTGGCACCGTACAGATTCCCAATTTCCCTACTCCTACCACGCCACCCTCTACAACCCCTCCCATACGGGCGACCGCTGCCTCTTCTTCAACACCAACGCCGGCAACCTGTACGCCACCCTCCCGGCCATCGACACCACCGAGCTGCTGTTGGACACCCTCCAGCTGAAATTCTTCGCCCGCACCTACAACGCGTCACAGACCTACACCCTCGACGTCGGCGTGATGAGCGACCCGCTGGATCCGAACACGTTCGAGTTAGTGCAGAGCTACAACCTTACCTCCGGCATCTATCCCCAGGTGGCGTTCCGCACCAACTTCTCCAACTACACCGGGCACGGCTCCTTCATCGCCTTCCGCTGTCTGGCTATGTCGGGAGCGAACGCATACGTGGACGACGTCACCCTGCAGGCCAAACCGGACTGCGAACCCGTTGACAACCTGACCATTACAGACATCACTATGACAACGGTATCCCTCTCCTGGACCGAGGAGGAGGATGTCAGCACCTTCCTCGTGGAGCACCAAGAGGCGGGCAGCACCACGTGGGTCACCGACACGGTGTTCGGCTTGACGGGAGTCGTCAGCGGGCTGATGCCCGGCACGACCTACACATTCCGGGTGAAACCGCTCTGCGATGTCGGCATCGAATATCTCTCCGTGAGCTGCCACACGCAGTGCGAGGTCAACACAATCTATCCCTACTACGAGAGTTTCGAGGACGGTGCGTTCGGATGCTGGATGCCCGAGTACATTATGCAGAACGGCAGCTCCTGGCAGAACCACACCGTGAACACCATGGGCCAATACCCAGCTCACGGCAGCCGCTACGTCTATTACCACCCCAGCGCCATCAACTACTATTCGGAAGGTCTGCTCGTGTCGCCGGTCTTCGACTTCACCAATGCCCCCCATCCCAAAATCTCGTTCTACTATGACGCTTTGGGCGATGATGTCAATCGCGACACCTTGGCGCTACTCTACCGCACCTCCCCGACCGACAGCTGGCACTACATCGCCGGCTGGGGTTGCCACGATGACCTGGACATCACCTGGAACAACGACACCGTCGCGCTCCCCTCGCCTTCGGCCACCTACCAGCTCGCCTTCAAGGCCGTGTCAACCCATGGCTACGGCATCTTCCTCGACAACTTCACCATCCTGAACATCGACCCGCCCGTCATCCAACCGACAGTGGTCACCAACGACGCCACCAACGTCACGTCGTTCTCCGCCGAGTTGAATGGCGCCATCACCGACCCGGGCAATCAAACCATCCTGAACAGCGGCTTCGAGTGGAAGTTGAGCGGTCCCGGAAGCTTCATGACCGTCTCCGCCACCGGCAACCCGACCTCCAACAAGTTCGACGACACCACCGCCTACATGCAGGCCAACACCACCATGTTCTCGCGCGCCGACTTCGCGGGCACCTTCCCCGATGGCGCGCAGGACAAGACCACCGCTGACGCCGGCATCACCGTCG
>ONQE01000127.1 GCA_900319925.1 uncultured Bacteroidales bacterium
ACGCTGCCGCAACTGAGAGAGAGGGTCCAGAGGAATACCGAAAGGATCGACAGACATGAAGTGGCACTAAATAAGATGCAAATGGAAAATGCAGAGCAGAAGCGTAATATCAGCGAATTCGATAGAAGGCTTGAACTCTCCAGCAAGGAACACGACCGTTGGATGCGCGAATGGCGCCAGGCTATGAAGGAATCCAGCAGGAAGTTTGACGAGGAGTTGGCTAAATCTCGTAAGGAGTTCAAAGAGGGTTTGGAGGAATCTAGCAGGAGGTTTGAGGAGATAAATGCGAAAACAAATGCCGCCATCACCCGGATCTCGACGGAATTCCTCGGCGTCACGGGCCATATCGTAGAAGGTTTGGCAAGTTCCGCTGTTGATGAGGTTTTCAAGGCCGCCGGTCTGCCACTCTTTCACTTCGGAAAGAACATCAAACCGAAACAACCCGAAGTGAACAACCAAATGGAGGTCGATGTCATGCTCGGCAACGACAGATTCACGGTTCCTGTGGAGGTCAAGGCGAACTTCACCAAGAAAAAAGTGAAACGGTTTCTGCACAAGATGGAAATGTTCAGACCCCTGTTCCCGGAATACTGCGACAGGGATGTCTTGGCCGCCATCTGTGCCATCAACTATGAGAACGGCGCCGACCAGTTCGCCCACGACGAGGGGCTGCTCGTCCTTCGCGTGAACAGCGAAAACGTCTTCACCCTCGACCCGTTTGACGAAGAAAAACTGCGGAGGTTCTGACCTGGGGACACGCATGGCACGTCTCCACGTTAAAACCTCCGCAAGTCACTATTTCAAAAACGCGATGATGTCGCCGCGGTTGACCTTGTGGCCGTGGCTGACCACCACCTCGACCAATTGTCCGTCGAAGAAGCTGGGCACGGGCTCCATGCCGTAGTAGGTGCTGATGTGGCACATCACCTCGTCTTTCTTGAACGGGGTGCCGATGGGCTTGGCTTTGGAAATCTCGCCATCGACGGCAACCTCCCAGATCAGCTGTCCAGATGCAGGGGCGGTCACCGGACGGAGTGTCGGGTCGTTCTTCATGCGGATGGCGGCGTCCTGCTGCGGATCGTAAGCGGGTGTGCTGGCAGGAATCTTGCCTCCGTTCTGGGCTTTCTCCTTGGCGGCGGCGAGCTCGCGGTTGAAGTTCTGCTTCGCACGGCCTTCCTTGTACTCCACGTACTGTTGCTCGTGCATGGCCAATTCGAAAAGCTCTTCCTCGTCCTGACCGACGTCCCAGCCCTTCTCCTCCATCATCTTGCGGTATTTCGGCAGCTCGTCGGGGTAGTTGTCTTGCGGCACGCCGTCGAAGAAGGTGAACCCTTTCGCCTTGGCCATCTCAATGATTTCGGGGGAGAGCGGTCCGGGCAGTTGTCCGCATTTGCCGAGGATCATGTCCCACTGTTTCTGTTCCATATAGGTGAAGCGCGGCTTGCCTTCCACCTCGGCGCGCACGTTCATCAGCGCGATGTTCTTGACGTACTGGCTGAACGGGGTCACCAGTCCTGGGGTGCCCACCATCGGCCAGACATCCTCCACCTCCTTGAAGAGCTTCACGAGCAGCTCGTCCTCGGTGAGGGTCTTTTTGCCGGATTTTTCGAGCGTTTTGTTGATGTATTGGTGGATGCCCTTCATATCGGCCATCATGGACCCCATCATGCCTCCGGGCAGACCGCAGCCGAGCAGCAGCGACGTGGAGATCTTGTTCTTGGGTTCGATGAAGAAGCCGAGGAAGTCGTCCATGAACTTTTGGGTGAGGCTGCGGGCCTCCATGTAGGCGTTCATGTCGATGTCGGCGACCTCGAAGCCGTCGTCGCGGAGCATGGCCTGCACGGCGATGACGTCGGGGTGGACCATACCCCAGGAGAGGGGTTCCATGGCCACGTCGATGATGTCGGCGCCGTTGCGGCAGACCTCGAGGACGGAGGCCATCGAGAGGCCGGGGCCGGTGTGTCCGTGGTATTGGATGACGAGGTGCGGGTATTTCTCCTTGATGGCTTTCACCAGCTTGCCGAGCGTTGCGGGGCGTCCGATGCCGGCCATGTCTTTGAGGCCGATCTCTTTCGCGCCGTACTCCACGTATTTGTCCACCACGGCGAGATAGTGCTCGAGGGTATGGACAGGGGAGTGCGAGATGCTGAGGGCGGCCTGCGAGATGAGGCCGAACTCGTTGGCGTATTGGATGGAGAGTTCCAGGTTCCGGTGGTCGTTGAGGCCGCAGAAGGAGCGCACGACGTCCACGCCTTGGGCTTTCTTGACTTTGCACATGAGTCGGCGCACGTCGGCGGGCACGGGATACATGCGCAATCCGTTGAGGGCGCGCTCCAGCATCTGGCATTGGATGCCGGCCTCGCGCAGCGGGCGCGTCCATTCGCGCACAGCGTGGTTGGGGTTCTCGCCGTACAGCAGGTTCACCTGCTCGAAGGCGCCACCGTTGGTCTCCACTCGGTCGAAACAGCCCATCCGCACGATCACGGGGGCGATTTCGGTGAGCTGGTCCACTCGGGGTTGGTACTTGCCGGACGATTGCCACATGTCGCGGTACACCAGACAGAATTTGATTCTCTTCTTCATACTATTTCCTTTCTAGATATCGGTAAATCAATTATTTAAGTTCCGCAAACTCACCCAGCGGGCTGGTGATGAGCTGCCGTTATTCCGAGCCGCAAAAGTACAAAAAAATCAATGAGGAAGCCCCTTTTTCTGAACCTGAATTTCTTTAAAAAAAATATGGTTGAGGGCAACGCCTTTTTTTATATTTTTGCGCTTTCGTTTTTTTGAGTATAATAACCGAAATAAGGAATATGAAAAAACTGTTTTTATGGGTGGTCTTATTGACCTTCTGCCCGTTTGTTTGGGCACAGAATCTTCAAGTGACGCAGAATTCCTACCAGAAAGTCGCCATCTCGTTCGAGACAGGAGCGCTTTCCGTGGAGGATATCTCGGTTCCGGAAGGAGTCTTTTCCATGATTTCCCTTCCTGGATATGCGTATTCCTACAATCCCGGGAGCCCTCTGCTTCCTCAGCTCACCAAGCTGATCCAGACTCCCGTCTGTGATTCCGTGGTGGCCAGGGTCGTTGCGGCGGAATACACCGACTACGATGCCGCCGCCCTCGGGGTCCAGCATCCCCTCTTCCCCTCCCAGGCATCGGTATCGAAAGCGGAAGTCAATCCGCCCTTCACCTACAACGCCTCTGTCTATCAATCCGATGCGTTCTTCCATCACCCGCTTGTGAAGGTGGAGAAGGCCGGCGTGAAGCGCAACGTGGCTCTCGCCAACCTCTATTTCTCTCCGGTGCAGTATAATCCTGTCCAACAGAAGATTAGAATCTATTCGCATGTGGATGTGGAAGTCACATTCGTGAACGCCAATATGGCCCGCACCGTAGAGCTGCAGAAGTACGCCTCCCCGATGTTCTCATTGGATAGAAGTATGGTGGTCAACAAGATGCAGGAGACCCGTAACGAGTATTCCACCTCTCCGATCAAATACCTCATCGTGGCGAATCCGATGTTCGCCGACAATGCGGAGTTGGCGGCTTTCGTGAGCTGGAAACGCCGTTTGGGCTACCTGGTCGAGGTGGCTTACACGGGTGGCGCCAATGTGGGCACTACCACCACGGCCATCAAGAGCTTCATCCAGAGTCGTTATAACGCGGCCACTCCCGCTGATCCAGCCCCGACGTTCCTCTTGCTGATCGGCGACCGCGAGCAGTTGCCTGCCTTCACGGGTGTCGCTGACAATGACCACATCACGGACCTCTACTACGCCACGCTCTCCGGCGGCGACAATCTGCCCGATCTCTACTATGGCCGTATGTCTGCCACGAATAACACCGAACTTTCAAACCAGATTGAGAAAATCTTGATGTATGAGCAATACACGATGCCAGACCCGTCGTATCTTGGCAATGCCGTGCTCATCGCCGGCACCGACAGCTACTGGGCTCCGACTCACGCCAACGGTCAGGTCAACTACATCAACAACAACTACATCAATTTGGATAATCCGCGCTACTCCAATGTGATGGTTCACCTCTACAACTGTTCCTCCGAGGCTGCGCTGATCCGTTCCGAGGTCAGTGCCGGTACGGGATGGGTCAACTATACCGCTCACGGCAGCGAGACCAGCTGGGCGGATCCGTCGTTTACCACCTCGCATGTGGCGCAGCTGCAGAACGAAGGCAAATACGGTCTGATGATTGGCAACTGCTGCCAGTCGGGCAATTTCAAGACCTCCGAATGCTTCGGCGAGGCTTTGCTGCGTGCCCAGCACAAAGGGGCGATGGGCTATATCGGCGCCTCCAACAACAGCTATTGGGGAGAGGATTTCTACTGGGCTGTGGGCTTCCGCAGCAACATCAACGCCAACCCCTCGTACATGGCTTCCAATCTCGGCATGTACGACAAGCTCTTCCATACCCACAATGAGGATTACAGCGTGTGGGTGTCCACTATCGGCGGCATGATTACCGGCGGCAATATGACCGTGCAGTCCACCTCTTCCGATCTGAAGCTTTACTACTGGGAAATCTACCACTGCTTCGGCGACCCGTCAGTGCGGGCCTACTTGGGCGTTCCCTCCACTATGACTGTGAACGCTTCCGACGTTGTCCTCACCAGCAGCACGTCCTACGACGTGACGGTCGCGCCGTACGCGTATGTCGCACTTACGCAGGGGGAGACTATCATCGACGCTGCTTTCGCCGATGAGAACGGTTCCGCCACACTTAACATCGGCAATCTCGATCCGGGCCAATACGAGCTCACCGCCCAGGCACAGAACTATGTCCCCTTCTTCAAGGATGTTTTGGTGATTACGCCGAGCGGTCCGTATGTGGTCCCCACGGTGGTGGAGACGGCTCCGAATACGGTCTTCAACCTGGGCGCGACCGTCAATATCAACCTCTCGCTTTCCAATGTGGGTGTTGACGCCGCCTCGCAGGTCTATGCCACGCTCACTTCCGACGACGGCATCCCGATGTTGCAGGATTCCGTCTTCGTGGGCGTCATCAATGCCGATGCCACCGAAAGCAGGGCCAACGCCTTCTCGTTCGTGATGCCTGAGTCGGAGGACTATGTGGCGTTGCCCTTCACCCTCCGCATCCACTGGCAGGACACGATCCTGGTGCGCAGTGTGACCGTGCGTGTGATGCTGCCCAAGGTACAGCTCGACTCCTATACCACCTCGATTAACAATACAGAGGTGCAGAACTATAAACCGGGTGACCAGTTACTCTTCACATTCTCCAACAAGAACACCGGTCACGTTGCCGTGGGCTCCGGTTCCGTCGATTTGACCTGCAACTATTCAGGTGTGCAGGTGATGAGCGAAGCTGCCGGCATCAACGGTCTCGAGCCCAACACGTACGTGAGCCGCTACTTCACTGTCAAGATTGCCGACACGGTGCCTGAGAAGTCGTTGGTGCCGCTCTACTACCATACTTCCTATGATGGGATTTACCACATTGACACGCTCCTGCTGTTTGTGGGTGCCGACTTCGTGAGCTTTGAGGACGGTTCCTTCGGTGACTATGGGTTCACGATGAATAACTACCCGTGGATTGTGGCCTCCACCGGTGCCCATTCCGGTACCTATTGCGCCCGTTCCGCGCAAAATCTGCCAAGTAATTCAAAATCCCGAATGACGGTCACGGTTACCTCTGATGTGGATGCGGAAATCTCCTTCTACCGGAAAGTCAGCTCTGAGGCCGGTTACGACAAGTTTATCTTTTCTGTGGACGGCATCGAGGTGGACGATGCCTCGGGTGAAGTGGATTGGACCTATTACTCCACTCCGGTTGAGGCAGGCACGCACTCCTTCCGTTTCTCTTACGAGAAAGACTATTCACAGGTCTCGGGCCATGACTGCGCTTGGGTGGATGACATCATGCTGCCGTGTGTGGGTGTCCTTGTGATTGAGGATATGGCCGACACCGTTGGTGTGGGCGTGCCGGCTTACGTGGTGACCCGCGCCACCGTCTATCCGAACCCCGCCAACGACCGTGTGGTGGTTGAGAGTGAGACGCCCGTACAGAAAGCCGTCCTCTTCGACCTGAACGGACGTGCGGTGCGCATCGCCAATGTGAACGGCTCCGGTCGGTTCGATCTCGAGGTCAGCGACCTGACCTCCGGTTTCTATCTGCTGCAGCTCACATTCGACAACGGTAAAACCCAGAACTTGAAGATTATCAAACGATAATGGCCAATACATCAGAACAATACGAAGAAGTAATCGCCTATTGTCAGGAGGTCTTCCGCAATAAGGCGATGGATTACGGCACGGCGTGGCGCATCCTGCGGTTGCCGTCGCTCACCGACCAGATCTACATCAAGGCCAACCGCATTCGCAGC
>ONQE01000128.1 GCA_900319925.1 uncultured Bacteroidales bacterium
CTTCCTGATTTTGCTTCTTCTGCCTGCAATATCGCTGGCGCAGTCTGGGTGTGATCTGCACATAAGTCCGGACTTCGCTTCAGACTGTGTGCTGACAAGCTACCACAACGAGGATGACACTCTGCACAGCGAGGATTTGGGAGACTGCCTGCTGGCGTGCAACGGCAACACAGTGAGTTATACCGCAGTCTGCGACAGCGCCATTTCTTATATGTGGAACATCATGGGTGCAGCTACCTATAGTTTCTCCAACCAGAATCGGACGGCAGTGGTGACGTGGGGAGATGGGGAAACCGGACAAGTCCTTGTCACAGTGGTAACCTCAGACGGCAACACCTGTACTGCTGAAACATGTTTGAGACTGATAAAGTCACCGCAAATCGGTGTCGCTACAGTTCCCGCCTATTACATCAACGATTATGGGGAATTAATGATTGAAACGTGTCGTGGGGAGACCATAGAGCTGACCGATATAAGTTATGCGGGAGAAACCCCGTTGACAGGTTATCTGTGGAACACCCCAATGGGAGACTTTTCCACTCCTGCATGTGCCATCCCCTTACCACAAAGCGATGAGTTCGTCATAGAGCATAAGGTGCAAAACGAATGCGGTTGTAAGGCGTCTGAAAGTATTAATGTCAAGGTTGTGGAACCCGCGAGCCTCCAACTCTCCTGCTATGGCACAGTGTGTGAAGGAACAACTGCTGATTATTTTTTGGAATCTCCAGTATGCTCCCAATACATTTGGCATGTGGAAGGTGGGTCGTACAAGCTTGGGGGTAGTCCAAGGAACATTATTGTTCATTGGGGTGCCCCTGCTTCCGGCTATGGGGTAATAACCCTGGACGGTAATTTCTGCGATGCCTGTAACGCACAGATTTCGGTAAAAATCCCTGTCATCAGTGACAATACAGAGATAGACGGGTCCGAAGTAGTTTGTGTGGGCGACATCCAGGAGTTCGAGTTGCCTCTTTGGGGAGCTACCGATTACCAATGGAGCACTTCCACCACTGATGGAATTCAGCTTCTTCAAACCGAATCCCCAAACAAAACACTTGCGAGATTCACTTCTCCCGGCATATATTCAATATTAGCCGACTACGAGTGTGAGGCCCTCGAATGCGGTCCGTTCCGCTCCGTAAAAGTAATCACCGTGAAGGACACCCTTCGAATTGTTTCCGACAATGAAAACCTGTGTATCGGCGGGGAAGGGATGTTCGCCACCAATTCCGAAGAAAATGTTTCGTGGAGAATACTTGGACAAAACGGACAAGTGCTTTATTCTGCGATAGCGGACACTTTAGCATACACCTTCACCAACGCGGGCAAGTATAAGATAATAGCTGCGGGAGCGGACTTCTGCAATGAAGCCGAGTTTTGGGTCTCGGTCTTGGGCAACCCGCCCGCACTGACTATGACAGACGGCCCACACGAAGCCTGCCCGAACAGCGCTATCCTGCTGTCGGGTATCCCCACCCATCCCCGCTACTACCTGGAATGGGCGCCAGTGTGTAACCCGACAAACACTGAAGAGGGGAATACGGTTACCATCCATTTCAATGAAGGAGTCTGTAACGTGGCCGTTTATCAGGTGGACAACGAATACGGCTGTCGTTCAAGCGCTTATGTACACGAAGTGGACACGTTTCGGTTGCTCCCCCACGGATTGCCCGCCATAACGTATGTTTGTCCAGACGACTATACGATTTTTCAAGTCCCCGACCAATCGGCCAATGTCCTTTACGAATGGAAGATGGAACCTATTCCCGCTGCCTCCGCTATAGAGGATTATCATTTGCCATACGTCACCATTCGCACCAACCATCTTACAGACGCCTCCTCATTCATCGTGAATGTCATCCTGGAGCGGAAAATTTGCGGCCTGCCCCTACCGAAGCGGGACACCGTTTTTCTTTCCGTCAACAATCTTCCTCCACCGACTGTTCACTTCCCCGATACGATCTGCCAGGGTGATGTTGCCTATCTGTCTGCGGACAGTCTTCCCCAACCAGGATCCTGTATTTGGTGCTTTTCAGATTTAACGAGCTCCGGAACCCATATCCATCACACATTCCAGACCCCCGGCCCGCATCCGTTCACGTTCATTTACCAACCGGCATCTGAATGCGATCCTTATGCGTTCACGGACACCGTATATGTTGCCGTAACACCCCAAGTCGGTATCACTGTCAACATCGGCGGCGACACACTAAGCATTCCCCTTCAGACGGATGTCACGTATGTGTGGTACCACGATGGGGACTCCGTCAACAACACAAACATTTGTCCTATAAATGGTTCTGGGGAGTATCGTTGTCGTGTCACAAGCACACTGCCCCCCTACTGTAGTGCGACTGACCACTACAATACCAGCAGTCCGCCGCCTTCCGACCATTGTATGGGAATTACTTTCGGTGATGTCGTCACCTCATGCAACACGGCGGTCGTCAAGGCTATTGATCCTCCCAACGCCAATTTCTCGTGGAGCGTCCTCAACGCCCAGGGGAGCTGTTTCCCGACCCAATCCCAAGATTCAACCACTGCCGTGTTCTACCATGCCGGTCATCATCAAGTTTCAGCCTATGCCAATGTTGACGGGCAATGCTACAAAGGTGCGAAAAACGTGACCATAAACCGTGAACCAAAAGTAAAACTGACCTACGACTGCGACTCCGATCGGATTGTGGTCAATGACCTGTCCGTTTACCTTGACAGTGTTATCCCAAACCGCACGCTTACGCTGAACGGGAGTTTCTATACCTCCTTCCCGTCACCGAACCTGGTTGCCTACATTCCCACGGAGGGTTTTCCTGTCGGCACCTACACGGTGACGATGACCATGACAGACCAGGGGTGCATCTGTGCAGATTCCATCCACTTCGTGAAGAAGGTTGAAATCGGTGCCATCGAATTTTATACAAAGCCGTGTGAGGGGAGACCGATTCAAATAGCTGCGACAGGTGTGTCAGAGGGAGCACTGTTCCCTTATCTGTGGGACTATGGCGACGGTTCATACGCCATAGACAACAATGGTTACCATACGTTTTTAGCAAGAGCCTTTCCTTATGAGGTCACGGTCACCGCCAAGGATTCATTAGGGTGTGGCACATCATTATCTAAAGACATATTTATACATTCCAACACCCTAACTGGAAGTCTGATTACGATAGGGACAGAGGTTTGTCCGGGAACTGCTAGAACGATTGAATACAGCCAAACAATGACTAATCAAACCCTTTATCATTGGTCCCTTGAGAACGACTATCTTTATCCTTCTGAAATTGTTCTCAACAATCCCCAAAACACTGTTTATGCAACGGGAAACTACAAAGTGAAAGTGGAGGACAATGAGACGGGATGTGAATTAGAATGTATGCGTAACGTGCCGTTCCTCACTGCACCCACAGCCAATATAACCGGCAAAACCGAATACTGTCTTGGCGACGAGGTGAAACTGAACGGCAACTCGGGTGCGACCAACACGTATGTTTGGAACATCACAGGACCGGAAACCCTGACGTTTGATGTTGCAAACATCACTTTCACGCCGTCGCTGCCAGGCAATTATCTTGCCGTACTTACCGTCACCAGTCAGGATGGATGCACTGCGTCAGACACTTGCAACTTCACGGTTCATCCGCAACCTGCCGCGCCTCCCGTATCCTTCATCGGAACCCCGTGCATCCATCAGCCACCCATAGAAGTCAAATCGGACAACCACCAGAATCTGCTGTGGAGCAATGGTATCCATGGGGAATCTGCCTACTACTATGTTCCTGGCTTTCTGACTGCCCACTATGTGGAAGACTCAACAGGATGCTCGTCTGCAAAGGCGAACCTTTTCATCCCTCCGGCACCAGATTACGACGCTCTTCTTACTGGCTGCTATGAAAGGTGTCCGGACGATTTGCCCTTCTATATGAGGCTCAACGGTTTTTATCCAAATTATAGCAGTAATATCGAGTGGGACTGGTATTATAACAACACCGAGGACACTTCCGGCCACTCCATCGACCCTTCACTTCCGGTGAGAGATATCGGAACTTATTTCATGTCAACAACATACGGAAACGGCTGTGTCACAATCTCGCCTACGTTGTCAATTGAGAATACGACGGTGTGTTCGTGCGATAGTGTGGTTGTCTATGCAAAAAACAATTGCGAACCCTATTACTGCAATTTGTTTTTCCGATTGTTTGTGTTTATCCATAATACAAGCACCACAAATCCAATCTGTTTCGACGAATTGACAGCCTCTGGAGGAAGTATCCAAAGTGTCGTTTCTCTGCCCGTCACGGTTGCCCCATTGAGCACACAAATAATTGAAGTTGTAATCAAGCTTACTGATTTTGAAAATGGATATGTAGAGTTTTGGCTGACCGATTCTCAACACAATTGTGTCAAACGGTTTACCGAATTTTTAGATTGGTCAACTTGTGTGCATAACGGATGCAATTTCACCAATTTTCATGCGGATTTCATTCCAGAATTGAGTTCCCCGCACCAAGGATCGTATTTCAACTTGCATTTCGATCTTCCTGCAGGAACAGTTCAACTATTAGACTTTTGGAGCGATCCGCCACAAATTGTTAACTGTTCCTACAATCCGATCGGATATATGGATGCCCTGTTGATGCTCAACTATGGAGAGTTGACACAACTTGTCAATAGTCACGATGATGTCTGTTTCCACGCCATTGCCTGCATCGGAAACCAGAGTCTATGTCACGTAAAATACTGTTTACCCGCTGTAGATGTACATTCTCTTGTCCCAGATGCTTTCCGACAAATGGCTGATTCCACCGTAATTGATTCCTCCGCCGAGACAGCCAGAAGTCTCCCGATAAAGACAGACATACCCGTTGGCAAGTCCTATCTCGCGCCGAACCCCGCCCGCGACGAGGTGACGGTGATGGGCATCGCGCCTGAGGAGGTGGCCGAGATCACCGTCCTCACCATGCAAGGGAGCCAGGTCGCCGACTTCCGCAACGTGTACCGCTTCAACATCAGCGGACTGGCACCGGCGAGCTACATCGTGCGGGTGGTGACGGCGGATGGGAAGGTGCATTACTTGAAGTTGGTGAAACAGTGATGGTTTAAGGTTTAGGGTTTAAGGTTTAGGGTTTAAGGTTTAAGGTTTAAGGTTGTAAGGTTTAAGGTTGTAAGGTTTAAGGTTTAGGGTTTAAGGTTGGTTATAACTACTAACTGCTAACTACTAACTACTAACTACTAACTCATTAATATTCCTCATGGGACTGAAACGGAAATTATCCTCGATAGGGAGTGCGAATGCGAAGACGCTGACGAAGAACTTCTCGGCGTTGGCGGTGCTGCAGGCGATGCGGTACCTCATCCCGTTCATCGTGCTGCCGTACGTGACCCCCATCATCGGGGTGACACACTTCGGGGAGATCGCCGTCGCATACGCCATCGCGCTGATCTTCCAGACCGTCGTCAACTTCAGCTTCGACTTCATCGGCGCCCGCGACGTGGCCCGCAACCGCGAGGACATGGGGAAGGTCTCCGAGATTGTCTCCACCATCCTCTGCGCCCGTATCGTCCTCTATGTCCTCGCCTTCGTGCTGCTCGGCGGCATCGTGCTGGCCGTCCCGAAGTTCCGCGAGATCTGGCTGCTGATCCTGATTTCCGTCGCCACGGCCTTCTTCTCGATGAATGTCTCCGAGTGGTTCTTCCAGGGCATCGAGAAGATGGAACACATCACCATCGTGAACGTCATTTCGCGAGTGGTCTATATCGTGCTGATTTTCACCTTTATAAAAGAGCGGGAAGACTATCTGCTCTATCCGATATTCAACCTTCTGGGCTTTGTGATGGCCTCCATGTACTCCATCGTGATGATGACGAGGAGGTACAAGTGCCGACTGCACATTCCGCCGTTCTCGAAGATTCTGGACAGTTTCAAGATCGGGAAAGACCTGTTTGTCAACCAGGTGTGCATGAGCCTCTGTATCAATCTGCCCAACATTCTCTTGGGAACGATTTCGGGTTCCGCCGCCGCCGGTCTGTACGATGCTGCCGGCAAGCTGCACAACGCCGGCAAACACAGCATTGACGTGCTGAACCGTACCTTCTTTCCGTTCCTCTCGCGCCAGATGGACAAACATACGGGCTACCGTCGCATCAACTTCTTCTTCTCGTTGCTGTTGGCGGTGTTGCTTATTTGATTTCTAAATTTAAAAAACAATGGTATGAATCAGATTTAATTGATGTTGAAACTTTCGGGCGGGAGAAGCTCTTGCGCAACATCACTCTCACGGTCACGCTGTTGGGTGTGGTGCTCTTTGTTGTGCTGACCTATTTGTACAGCACTGTCGGCGCGGCGGTGGCCGTGGTCATCCTTAATGCCGCATTCGCCCTTTCCTACTTCACGGCGGCCCGGCGCTGCACTGTGCCTGAAATCTCCGAAAAATGACGGGAAACATTGTCGTTGTTGTGATTACTGCCGCTGTTTTGGCGTGGATCTGGTGGAAGGCCGACCGCCCGACGGCCATTATCCTGACTGCGGCCTATCTGGTTCGCTTGCTGGTGTTCTATGCCGATATATACCAGCTTGTTGCGAATCCCTTCTCCGGCGAGGATACGGAGAACTTCCATGCCGCCGCCATCGCTTTTCTGTCGGAGAATGGTCCTATAAAGACGAATTACACATACGTGTTAGCGGCGATATACCGCGTGTTCGGCAGCTACGGCCGGTTTGCGGCGCAGTTTCTGAACGTCTTGATGTCATTCGGGACGGTGCTGTTGTCCTGCTGGGCGTTGCGTATGATGGAAATACCCCGCAAATGGCGGATGATCGCGGTTTCTGTCGTGGCGTTTATGCCCGCGACAGTCTGCTTGTCTGGGATTCTGCTGCGCGAGGCATGGATACAGCTCTTCCTGATGCTCTCCGTCTGCTGTTTTGTCAGATGGCACGGACGGGGCGGTGTTTGGAATGAGATGGCCTGTTTGCTGGCCACTTTTGCGGCGATGTTGATGCATGCGGGGTGTGTTGGCGCCTTGGTGGCTTACATCATAGGTTTTGTGGTGTGCCGCACTTGGAAGAGCGACGGTGTCCGGACGTATATGGCGACTCTCGGAGTCGCTGTCGGGTTCATGCTGGTGATGATTCTCGTCCCGGAGCTGTTGTTGACGAAGTTCACGGCGGCCGCCTCCGCCGGGGATGTCGTGGACGTGGTACCCGTGGTGGCCGGGTCCACCTATCTGCTGTGGATGCAAAAGTTGGGCGTGGGCGTGCGGCTGTTGCTCTCTCCCGTGCGGATGTTCTACCTGCTGTTCTCGCCGTTGCCGACCGACTGGCGCGGGTTGTCTGACGTGGTGGTATTCTGTGTGGACAGTCTTGTCTATCTCGTGCTCGCCGTCATGATGTTCTGGCCGCCGCTGCTCGGCAAGGAGCGGCAGCTGCGGCGTTTCATCAGCTATGCGGTGCTGCTGATGACCTTTGTTTTCGCCCTCGGCACCTCCAATGCGGGCACCGCCGTCCGCCACCGCGCCAAGTTCCTGCCGGCCATCGCGCTGGTCGCCGCCTGCTCCAGAAAAGAAGAATTATGTAACCCTTAACCCCTAACCCTTAACCCTTAACCCTTAATCCTTAAACCTTAAACCTTAACCCTTAAACCCTAACCCTTAACCCTTAACCCATAACCCATAACCCTTACCATGAACGGACGCGAGTTTTTCAATCGGTTCGACGGCCTTATCCAGCTGTGGGCGAAGGCGATGTCGGTGTTTCCGCGCGGCTTCCTGCAGCGGGTCTTCCGTTGCCACAACGGCCGCGGGAAATGGGCGATACTGGTGCGCTATGTCTGCCTGAAAGCGGGTGCCAAGCGTGTCGGGAAGAACGTCTGCGTGATGGATCACGTCTATCTGCACCACTGGGAGAATCTCGAGATCGGCGACAATGTCTCCATCCACGAGCAGTGCAACATCAACGCGTTCGGCGGCGTGTGCATCGGCAACGACGTCTCCATCGCGCATGGCACCTCCGTGGTGAGTTTCAACCATACCTGGGATGACCCGTCCATCCCGATCAAATACAATCCCTCCAAGCCGCTGCCGGTGGTCATCGGCGATGACGTGTGGGTGGGCTGCGGCGTGCGAATCCTCGGCGGTGTGACCGTCGGCCCGCACTCCGTGATAGCCGCCGGGGCAGTCGTGACCAAGAGCACGGACCCCGACTCTGTCTATGCCGGAGTCCCCGCCCGCCGCGTGAAATCCATCGGGGAACAGCCTGGAGAGAACCCCGTAGAATAGTATAAGAGATCATGTCGGATAATAAGATATTGATATTGACGAACTTCCTTGACGGGTTGTTCGCGTTTCGCAAAGAGGTGGTCGTGTCGTTGCTCGACAGCGGGCGCCGTGTCTGGATCGCCTGCCCGAAGGAGGAAGGGGAGAAAGCGGACTATTTCCGCAACTTGGGTTGCGAGATGGTAGATACCCCCGTGGACCGGCGGGGCACGAATCCCTTGCGCGACTTCCGTTTGCTGCGGCAATACCGGAAGCTCATGCGGGAATTGCGTCCGTCGGTGGTGCTCACCTATACAGTCAAGCCGAACATCTACGGCGGCGTGGCGGCGCGTTTAGCCCGTGTGCCCCAGCTCGCCAACATCACCGGACTGGGCACGGTCATCGAAAATCCGGGATTGCTGCGGAATGTCACCGTCGCGATGTACCGGTTCGCGCTCCGCAAGGCGCACACGGTCTTCTGCCAGAACGTCTCGATACAGCGATTCTGCGAAGAGCAACGGATAGGCAGGAAAAGGGTGCTCATCCCCGGCAGCGGCGTCAACCTCGACTGGCACACGCTGCAGCCGTATCCGCAGCCCGACAGTCCTGTGCAGTTCCTCTTCATCAGCCGCGTGATGCGCGACAAGGGGGCTGAGGAGCTTTTGACGGCGGCTCAGAATGTCCGGAAACGGCATCCCGAAGTGGAGTTCCACATTCTCGGGTTCTGCGAGGACGGCTACGAGTCGCGTCTGCGTGCGGCCTGCGACGCGGGCGATGTGATATGGCACTCGTATGTCCCCGACGTGCGCCCCTACCTGCAGAACGCGTGGTGCACCGTGCTTCCGTCCTATCACGAAGGGATGGCCAACGTGCTCTTAGAGAGCGCCGCCGTCGGTCGCCCGATCATCACCACGGATGTGAGCGGATGCCGGGAGACGGTGGATGACGGCGTGACCGGCCTGACTTGTCCGGCGAGGGATGCCGTCGCCTTGGAAGAGGCCATCGAGCGGTTCTTGCGCATACCCTACGAGGAGAAAGTGCAGATGGGACGTAAAGGTCGCGAGAAGATGGAACACGAATTCGACCGCAAGAAGATCGTGGCGGCCTATTTGGAAGCGTTGAACGGATAGCAAAACAACATCGAAACCATATATCCTTAAAAATGTACAAACAATATATCAAACGTCTCTTGGATATCGTCATTTCCGCCATTGCCCTGCTGCTGGTCGGCTGGTTGCTGCTGTTTGTGGCCTTGCTGCTGCTGTTCGCCAACAAAGGGGCGGGCGTCTTCTTTTTGCAGGAGCGTCCCGGCAAAGGTGGGGAAATTTTCCGTATCGTCAAATTCAAGACGATGACGGACGAGCGCGGCCCTGACGGCGAGCTGCTTCCCGATGCGCAGCGGCTGACGAACGTGGGGCGCTTCGTGCGTTCCACCTCTCTTGATGAGCTGCCGCAGCTGCTGAACGTGCTGATGGGCGATATGTCGCTCATCGGACCGAGACCGCTGCTGGTGCAGTATCTGCCGATTTACACCCCCGAGCAGGCACGCCGGCACGAGGTCCGTCCCGGCATCACGGGCTGGGCGCAGGTGCATGGCCGTAACGCCATCTCCTGGCATGAGAAGTTCGACCTCGACGTCTGGTATGTCGATCACTGCTTTTTCCGCACGGATTTGGAAATTGTGGGGTTGACCATCGTCAATGTCCTGAAACGCAAGGACATCAATTCCGCCACGGCCGCCACGATGGAGGCTTTTGACGGTACCAACTAAGAAAATAGTATATAGAAAACCAATATCAACAACAAACCAATGATGAATATCGCAATTTACGGAGCCGGCGGGTTCGGACGGGAGGTGTTGACCCTCGTCCAGGACATCAATCGTGCCGGACGCAAGTACGACATTATGGGCTTTTTTGACGACGGCCTCCCGAAAGGCACTGTCGTGAATGGATTATCTGTGTTGGGCGGTTTGGAAGAGCTGAACGCTTGGCCGGAGGAGATTGCCGTGGCCGTGGCCGTGGGGAACCCGCAGACGAGGAAAAATATCGTGGAGGGCATCACGAACGGGAAGGTGACCTTCCCGCCGCTCATCCATCCCACGGTGCTCATCGGCGACTGGGACCGCGTGAGGGTGGGGGAGGGGAGCCTCCTCTGCGCCGGCAACATCCTCACCACGGATATCCGCATCGGCCGTTTTGTCATCCTGAACCTGGCCTGCACGGTCGGGCACGATGCCCACTTTGGGGATTATGCGGCCTTCATGCCCTCCTGCAGCGTCTCCGGCGAGGTGACGGTGGGCGAGAACACCTACCACTACAATATCTCCTATGACTACCAGTGCATCGGGCACGACGTGTATGATGCCACGCTGACAACCATCGACCTGAAGGACAAATGGACGAACCTGCTCATGGGCTACAACAAGTTCAAGGTGGTGATGAACCACCAGAACATCAAGACCGTCTACTCGGACCATGAGGACTACTTTCAGCAGGTGATCGACATGTTTGAAAAGGATGACTACGCAGTTTATGATGATAGGGGAAATGAAGTATCTGTAGATCCAAAGAGTGTGAAACTGGAGATCGCATCCAACAACTGGGAAGATCTCGAGGATTATTTCTTTGAGTTATTGGGGGATCGGGTCACTCGCCGCCAGATGAAGATTTTTCTTGCCATTACTTGGCTGAGCCTTACGACTTATGCATGGGATGATTATGATTCGATCTGCGG
>ONQE01000250.1 GCA_900319925.1 uncultured Bacteroidales bacterium
CAACTACCAACTTAATCGTTTCCGCGACTACGGTGACGAGTTGCCAATAGAAACCAACATCGAAAAATATTCTGAAGACATATGACCAAAAAGTACGATTTCCTCATCATCGGCGGAGGTGTAGCCGGTATGAGTTTTGCGCTGAAAGTGGCGCGTGAACATAAGTACAAGATTGCGCTCTGCTGCAAGACCACGCTTGACGAAGCCAATACGGCCAAAGCGCAGGGCGGTATTGCCTCGGTAACCAACCTTGCCGTGGATGATTTCGACAAACATATCCACGACACCATGGTGGCCGGAGACTGGATAAGCGACCCCGATGCGGTGCGTCAGGTGGTCACTCGTGCTCCCGAGCAGATTGCCGAGTTGGTGCGTTGGGGTGTCAACTTCGACAAGCAGGCTGACGGCTCCTTCGACCTTCACCGCGAGGGTGGACACTCCGAGTTCCGTATCCTGCATCATGCCGACGACACGGGCTTTGAGATCCAGCGAGGCCTTATGGAAGCCGTACGTCAGCACCCGGACATCGACGTGCTGGAGAACCATTTTGCCGTGGAGATTATCACCCAACACCACTTGGGCGTGCGTGTCACCCGTCGTACTCCGGACATCGAATGCTACGGTGCCTACATCCTGAACCCGGAGACGGGCAAGGTGGACACCTACCTGAGCCGCGTAACCCTGATGGCCACCGGCGGCACTGGTGCCATCTATGCTACCACCTCGAACCCCAATATCGCCACCGGCGACGGCATCGCCATGGTCTACCTCTATAACCCCGCCGAGACCCATCCCGCTTACCTTATAACCGAGGCTATGCGTGGTTACGGAGGCATACTGCGCTTGCCTAATGGCGAGGAGTTTATGCAGAAGTACGATCCGCGACTCAGCCTTGCTCCGCGTGACATCGTGGCACGTGCCATCGACAACGAGATGAAGGTCCACGGCCTCGACCATGTTTGTCTGGACGTCACCCACAAAGATGCTGAGGAGACGAAGCACCATTTCCCCAATATCTACAAGAAATGTCTCTCCATCGGCATCGATATCACCAAGCAGTTCATTCCCGTGGCTCCGTGCGCGCATTACATGTGCGGTGGTATTAAGGTCAACCTTGATGCGCAGTCCAGCATAGGTCGCTTGTACGCAGTGGGCGAGTGCTCCTGCACAGGCTTGCATGGAGGTAACCGTCTGGCCAGCAACTCACTCATCGAGGCTGTTGTCTATGCCGACGCTGCGGCCAAACACTCGCTGCAGGTGGTGGACAATTATGATTTCAACACCAAAGTGCCGGCTTGGAACGACGAGGGTACGATGTCTGTTGAGGAGAAAGTGCTGATCGCGCAGGATGTGAAGGAGGTTGGTCAGATCATGTCCACGTATGTGGGTATCGTGCGTTCTGACCTGCGCCTGCGCCGAGCCTGGGAACGTCTGGACCTGCTCTACGAAGAGACCGAAGATCTCTTCAAACGCGTACGTCCTACCCGTGACATCTGCGAGCTGCGTAACATGATCAATGTGGGTTACCTCATCACCCGTCAGGCCCTCGAACGTAAGGAAAGTCGCGGTTTGCACTACACGATTGATTATCCCCACGCGAAAGAGAATCACGTCTAAAAATGCAATCCCTTGCAGTAGACAAGATGTTGTCTTATTACTTTTCGAATCTCCTCTGGTAATGGACTGGAGGGGTGTCTTCCTCGGTGAGTTCAAGATTATTCTCAACCGCAAGATCATAATACAGCCTGTCATGAACCGCCATGCCGAGAGCCGTTTTTTTTGCCGCCGAAAGCACCGCATATATAATATCCGGATCATCACAAGGTGCTCGGAACAGTGACCCAAGAATCACCGACCGTGCGGCCATGCATGTTTCCGTATATCTTTCCGGATGAAAATTATAGCGGTGTGCTACGTTAGTGATAGATTTCCTTGATCCGTCCTCCCGCACAAACATCGTGGACACCGGCGTCTGGGGTGCTTGGACAATCAGATTCGTATCCACGCCACATTTTCGCAAGGCCCCGATCACCATTTCCCCAGCTACATCCTCGCCTAAGGCGCACAGGATCCCCGTACGCATTCCCAGTTTCGCGGCCGCCATGGCTTCATTGACCGCTTCTCCACCGACATTCAGGGTTCCGGAAACTGCAAGATATCCAGATGAGGATACAGGCTGCGGATTGAATCCCTTGATAATGGAATCCACCAG
>ONQE01000213.1 GCA_900319925.1 uncultured Bacteroidales bacterium
ACTGTCAAATGCGCTCATTTCTATGGAACTAAAATCCAAAAGCCTATCATCTCACAGCAGATATACGGAGGTTCCGTTTTCGAGATGGTGGATATGGCGGTTGGGTTTGTGATGAGCCGCATAGACCAACACGTGGGCGAACGCACTCATTCCGCGCAAGTGGATGTCACACCCGAGCTGCCGGCGCAGGCCGTGACCGAAGCTATTGTTAATGCGGTTGTACACCGCAACTATACAAGTAACGGCAGTGTACAGGTGATGTTGTTCAAAGACCGCTTGGAAGTTTGGAACCCAGGCAAACTTCCACAAGGAATGACTATCGCGAAATTGAACAAGGAGCACACTTCCAATCCGGTCAATCCCGTTCTTGCCAATCCCGTTTATCTTTCCGGCTATATAGAACAAATGGGAACAGGTACCACCGATATAATCGACCATTGTTTGGACTATGGACTCCGTAAACCGGAATTCCACCAAGATGATGATTTTCGGGTTGTGCTTTGGCGGCCAGAAGTACAAGAAAGAGGTGAAGAAAGAGGTGAAGAAAGAGGTGAAGAAAGAGGTGAAGAAAGAGGTGAAGAAAGAGGTAAAGAAAGAGGTAAAGAAACTGGTGAAGTGGATGACAAGATGAAAAGGATAATTTTAACCATACGGGGGAATACGGTTTCTTCTGCTGAAATAATGAAAAAAATGAATTTAACGGGCTTAGATAGTTTCCGAAAACGCTATCTGATTCCCTCCATTGAAAAAGGGTATGTGGCACAGCTTTATCCTGATGCGCCCAAACGCCGAGACCAAGCCTATTACCTTACCGAGAAAGGATTGGCACTGTACGCTGAGATTTCGAAAAGACAATGATTTCAGGGATGGGGCTGCTTTTATAAACGTTTAATCAAAAACACTATGTCAAAAGCACAATACTACGCCATAATAAACGTTTAATCAAAAACACTATGTCAAAAGCACAATACTACGCCATACATCCAGACCTCAAACATTGATAGATGTGTACCCCCCCCCCTGTAGAGACGCGCCATGGCACGTCTCTACTTCCCCCACGTCCTCTTCATGTCGGCGAAACGCTCGTAAATGTCGAGAATGCACTCTTCAGGCCGACCGGCGTGGCGCGGGTCAACAATGAAACGGCACACTTTGGCATAATCACCGCACGACCCGAGGTCAACCAACCCCGTGTCGAACATCTTCTTAATGTCGGGCAACAGCTCACTGGCCTGCAAATCAATCACATCATGAAGAATCATGCCTGCAAGAACGTTGTCAAACCATTGCGTGTCTGGCAGTTTTTTTGTGGCGAAACGGATTACCTCTCGGTACCATTCGATAATTGTGTCACGACGACTTGGCTGGTGCAGCGCGATTTGGGTGACAGCGGGGAACACACGATATTTGGAGAACGTGTCAAGCCCTTCCTCTTTCACAAAGTTCATCAATTTGTTCAACCTATTCTGCCCCAGCAAGTAAATCGTTGGGGTGAAGTATTGATTTCCTGCATCGCCGAAATGGTTCTCGTAAAAGTTACTGTTTTGGCGCAGCAACTCAAGCACCACGTCAAGACTGCTGTCCGCGTTGCCCACCTCGCCCAGCAGCATAACGGAATTGCCGATAATGCCTGTGAACCCATCTTTTTCGTAATCATCGGGAATGCCTTCGCAAGTTAACCCGATGTGATATAGGATAATCCGCTCCAAATTTTCGCGCACGAGGTCATACGGCAGCTGCAAAATGCGGTTTACGAGATTTTCTTTCAGATAGACGCTGTTTTTGGGACTATGCAACTCTTCATAGAACCAATCGGGTGTGGTAAGTTCAAGCTTTTCGGGATATTTCGGGTGCTGGTAGGTGTACTCGGTATTGGGCCCATACGTTTTGAATAACGGGTTGTCTTCAATATTGGCAAGCCGTTCCATTATCGTCTCCTCATCCAGATCGGGCATGTCGTATTTCCCGTCCTCAATGACGAATTCCACATCGTTTCCCAAATTTGCCCTCAGTGTCGGAAGGTAACGGTTGGCCTCTTGCATCGTATGGCACACCAGAAAGTGCTGGCCGTCTTTGCCGAACTCGTATTCGATAAGCGGGATGTCATCGGTATCCTCCTCCAGCATGTATTGGGTCAACAGGAAGCTCTTGTCCGGCATTATCCCGCCTTCCTCCGCAAATGCGATAGCACCGTATATCCAATTGTGGGCCTCTTCGTAGCTGCACTCACGCATTTTATGACGATAAAACACTAACTCCTGAACCTCCTCTTCTTCCATTCTCAACCGATAGCCAGAGTCTATTACTCCCAAACAGTAGATGTCCACGAGATAGAATCCTATGCTGACTTTCCCGCCGGTATGGAGTCTGGTGACGAAAACAGCTCCCTCACCGCACTCTTCGATGTCTTCGGAAATGTAGCACTTGCCGATTTCCAAAGTTCTTGCCTTCTGTTTCAGATATTGTTCCGGGGATAGGAATTGTTGCCCGCCCTGTTTTTTCTTCTTTTGCGCCATAATGATATATTTGGTTTGAAAGTGCAAAGGTAAATAATTATCTCATACCATTTCCGTTGTTTTTCTTGGGACTCCATACGAATGATCGTATTGCATACACCCCACCCTTATAATTCTTCCTGCCAGATGCATATTTCGCTATTCCCGCCTCTCGAAAATCTCGTGCAACTCCATGTTGCTCAGCTTGCCGATCCAGCTTTCGCCGGTGGCCACGGTCAGCTCCGCCAAGTCCTTTTTCTGCTGGATCATCGCGTCGATGCGCTCCTCGAAAGTGTTGCGGGTGATGAACCGGTGTACCAGCACGTTCTGGTGCTGCCCGATACGGTAAGCCCGGTCGGTGGCCTGAGGCTCCACGGCAGGGTTCGGGGACAGTAATTGGCACAGCGATTCGGCAAGACGGCTCAGATGGGAGCAATCCACTCGTTGGAACGGACTGTCAGACTGTGTTTGAGGTTTCTTTCTGCTCCCCTCCACTTTGGCGGCGACGAGGTTGTCTTTCACGACAATGCGCAGCACAGCGCCTTTGCGTGCGTATGTGGCACCGCGTGGCAGCCGGTTACTGTAGTCAATACGGGAGAGAGCGTTCAGCCACTGCTCCCCCCACCATGTCATTCCGAATTTCTGGGCCATAATCCGTAATCTGATTTGAGACGGCAAAGGTAGGATTTTTCCGTTTGTTGATGGTTTTTTTCATATCGGATTATTTTGTAATTTTGCGGGGTTGAATTTATATGGATATGAAAAATGTTTTGTCTGACATAAAACATCTTGCCCTATCGGAGGTTCCCGCAGGGGGTGCGGCGTGGCTGTACGGGTCACGTGCTCGCGGAACGGCGCATCGCCATTGCGACTGGGATGTTCTGCTCATTTTACAGAAAGACACGCTTACCCAAGCCGATTACGACACCGTGAGCTATCCTTTTGTGTTGCTTGGATGCAAAATTCTGGAGGAACCGGCACATCGTTTTGTTGAGAAGATCGTTGAACTTATTGAGAAATAGGAATTATGATATACAGGTATAAGTATTAACAAATGAGCTGTGTCAATATTTATCTGCTTTGGTACGTTTTAGATTAACAGGATTCAATGTCAAAGTCGCAAGTGAAGAAACTGCTCGCAGGGATGAGCAAGGAAGAGGTCATCAATACCGTGATGGAGTTGTACGATGCCCGCAAAGAGGCAAGGGATTACCTTGACTACTATGTCAACCCCAACGAAAGCAACGAACTGGAGAAGTTCAAGAAGATCGTTCTCAAGGAGTTTGACGACGATATATCACGCGATCCCCAGTGTCGTTTCAGCGTATGTCGCAAAGCGCTGTCGGATTTCAAGAAACTTGCCCCATCGACTGAAACGCTGGCAGAGGCGATGGTCTATTATGTGGAACGTGTCTGCGAGTTTTCGTTTTATGCCGGTGACCTGTGGGAACAGTACTATGATTCGGCGGTCAGCAACTTCCGCTCCATGTTGAAGTTCCTTGTGAAGAACGATATGCTGGAAGCGATGATGCCGCGCGTGGTGCAGATAATGGCATGGTGCTGGCCTTGCGGATACGGCTTCCATGACGAAATCGGTGATTCCTTCTGCGAACTTGTCCCGCCACAATACCACAGCAAGGCGGACGAGGCAGATGCTTTGGGCAAAGCACAATACTACGCCATACATCCAGACCTCAAACATTGATAGATATGTACGAAACCCCTGTAGAGACGCGACATGGCACGTCTCTACAACCCCCAAGCCGGACGTTGACCCATCGCGGTCGCGCCCGGTTTTTCATATTGGATTATTTTGTAATTTTGCGGGGTTGAAAAATACATACAACTGAATTATGAATAATAAGGACTTTTGGGATTCGGTAAA
>ONQE01000170.1 GCA_900319925.1 uncultured Bacteroidales bacterium
TGGGCGGCGGTGTCTGCGGCTATGCCGAAGACACCACGATGCTTGAAGGTTGCTCCAGCGTGATGATTCTGCCATACGATACAATAATAAGAATACAGAATTGGGATGAGCTCACACTAATCCGCGACAATGTCAACAATGGCAGCAACAGCTACGAAGGCATAGTCATCGTGCTGGATTGGGACCTCAACTTGTATAATGGATGGATTCCCATCGGTACACCCGAACATCCTTTCCGCGGCACCTTCGACGGTCAAGACCATACCATCAATTTCGGTATCTACAACGAATCAAATGACTACCAGGGATTCTTCGGCTATATGCAAGGTACCGTCAAGAACGTCAATTTCCCTCAATGCAGCGTCATCGGCCGCAACTATGTAGGCGTTATTGCAGGCTACTGCCATGGCACCATCTCGAACTGCTATTCCTATCGCGAGAAGGTGGAAGGTGAGAAATATGTCGGCGGTCTGGTCGGCATGGCCAACTATTCGGAAATCCAGGACTGCTTCAACGGCAACAACATCGTTGGCGAGCAATACGTGGGCGGCATTGTGGGCGACTTCGCATCGTGCAAGAACGACAACTGCTATGACACAATGAAATATGATCTTTATGGCGGCAACGTGAGCCGCTGCTACAACTACGGCATGGTCAGAGCCACGGGCGATACCAGCCACGTGGGCGGCATTGCCGGCTTCACCTCGGCCGAGGTGAAACATTGCTACAACAGCGGCATCGTCGATGGCAAAGACTTTGTGGGCGGTCTCTGCGGCCTGCTCGATGGCGACAACCTCCACCACTGCTACAACGCCGGCCATGTGTCCGCCACCGGCAACAACAAAGGAGCCGTATGTGGAAGTCTCGATTTACAAAACATAATATACAATTGCTTTTACGACCGCCAAATGTGTACGGTGCAGGACGACAATGCCTCCGGCTACAACACGCTCAAGATGACGGGCACCGCCCTCCGAAATGCCCTTGGCACGGACTACTGGTCGTACAACGACAATGAATATCCCACTCTCAAAACGACTAAAAAAGACAGCACCTATTTCCGTATTTCGGTGAAGCCGTTGTTGCTCCCGGGCAATATGCCGGTGGACACAGTCGTGCAACCTTTCTGCGGCGTCACGGGGAATGCTCCTAACAGCCAAGTTGAGTGGTCGCGATACGGGACAGGCCGATTGTGGTAGCCGCAAAAGAGGCCACGGTGGAGAACGTGCACACATGCGGCAGCATCTACAAGTGGAACAAGAACAATCAGTATTATAACGAAACGGGATTCTACACCTGTGATACTTGCGATAATAAACAGGCCTTGGACCTTACCATCACTCCTGTCACAATCACCTCAACACTTATCAATAGCACTTGCGAGACAATCCCTGACGGCGCAGTGCTTCCATCGGTGACAGGGGGGCCTGGCAACGGATTCCGATACACGTGGTACAACGACAACTCCAACGACAGCATCGGCAACACACCAGTTCTCACCGACATACCGGCCGGCTCCTATTCAGTGACCGTGACCGATTCGCTTTTCCCGACCTGTAAACAAACAGCTATGATAACATTGTCCTCATCTAACACGGTAGAATTGACCATCAAGAGTTGTGACACAAGCAAAACCTACGACGGCACAGCGCTCACGGGCAACCGCTATGTGGTGACCGAGGAGGGCTTCGAACCCGATACCCTTCCCGCCGACAGCTTCGCCATCCTCGCCAACGGCGACACCCTGCGCGTCACTTTCGGAAATGGAACCCTCATCAATGTTGACACCCTTGAGAACGGGGCGAAATTCACCTACAGCATCTCCAACGGCATCGACCACAGCTGCCACTACAATGTCGATACGTTTTTCGGCACTCTCTCCATCACCCCGCGCCCCGCCACCATTACCGTCAATGACACCAGCAAAACCTACGGAGATGAAGACCCCGTTTTCTCCGGTACCGTCAAAGGACTTGTCAACAGCGATAGCCTCGTAATCCACTATTTCAGGAGTTCCAACATAGAAACCGTGGGTAACCACCCCGACATACTGACCGCCGAGCTAAACGAAAACTATACGGTGACCATCGACTCGGGGGATCTCACCATCTCCTGCCGCGATCTCTTGAACAAAATTGACACTGCCAATTGGCCCGACGACATCGAGAACTGGAACGAATGCTATTCCCCATCCAACACCAACGCGCTGCCTTCTATCGACAGTATCAAAAAACTGATAATCAAGCAACTGATACTGGCCAACAACGACACGTTGCAACCCGATGCCTTCCAAGTGCTCACAAAGGATTCGACGATATTGGCTAACAACTGCGATTGGAAGTGGGTACGCACCTATACCGTCAAGATTTCCAACCCCAACTTTTGCGATTCGACAAGCAGAGTCATTTACGTGAGCGGCGGCGACCAGACGGCTCCTGTGCACTCCAACAACTATCTTTGGATAGACGGCACAGTATATCAGGATGCCTGCTTGGCCAGTTTCGACATAGACCTGTTTTTCCCCAAAGACCAGGATCTCTTCGACGACTGCAGCCAAATGACCATCACCCACAAGGACACCAACACCGGCGACGACCACTACGGATGGACGATCCGCCGTTCGTATGTGGTGACGGATGCCTGCGGCCATACCATTTACGATACCATCGAGGTCTCCGGCCGCGACCAGACGCCCCCTGTGGCTAGCAACCCCGAGGTTAAAAACAACACCCTATGGGCCGATTCTGCCCAGTGCCTCTGCGACAGCATCCGTACTATCCATGACATAGAGGAATTGACGACTATCTTCGGTATCAGCGACGCCTGCTCTGGCGAGGATGTCCGCCTGGTGAGTTCGTCGAAAACGCTGAAGACCGGCGAACACTGCGCCGACACGGTGATCATCGCCTACGTGGTGGCCGATGCCTACGGCAACTCGACGACCATCTATCATGCGCAGTTCATCCAAGACACGATAGGGCCTACCTTCGAGATCGTCCCCCATGACACGACCTTGTGCGTTGACCCCGACGGCAACTACGAAAACACTGTTGCCCGTGTCGCAGCCGAAATAACGATTACGAATCTGCACGACAACTGCACGAAACTGCAGGAGAGTTTCAGTGTCCAAAGCTCAATAGATACTTCCCGCTTTAACATTCAACATCCTCGGGGGTATAGAATAACTCAGGGCGATTCTGACAATGGGGTGCGACACTACAAGCAACTCTGGACCGTGACCGACTCCTGTGGCAACACCACCTACGATTCGATCTCCATCCACGTTCGTCCTTTGCCGAAAATCACTCAAATCAACGTACCCTATCAACACATCATCTACGGCAATCCTATCACGGAAGTGTGGATATATCATCAGTACTCCGACCTTTCCATAACGGGTTTGTCCGGCATCGGATTGGACTCGCTCGGATGCTCTGTAGAACATAAAAAAGACCAAAATAATAATGAATATGACAGAGTGTATGGCGATCCTGAATTCGCCGTCTCTAACGCCAAGTTTCTCGTTATGGCCACCAGCCACCAGGGATGGGGCTGCAGCATCGATGTAAACACCTTCATCATCACGGTGGAACCGAGACCTATCGTCATCACCGCCACCGACGCCACCAAGAAGTACGACGGCACCCCGCTGACTTCGACAGACTATACCTGTACGATGCACGCAGGCTCACTTGGCGACGCCCTCGTCCATGAAGACGTTATTTCACGCTTGTCCTTCAGCGGCAGCCAGACTGATGTGGGTTCAAGCACAAACAGTATCAGCAATGCGAAAATCACCGCCCCGAACGACACCACCATCGACAAGACATCCAACTATTTGATTGACTTCTACGACGGGACGCTGACGGTAACGGAAAATGACACCCTCATCAAGGTTATCCCTGGCAGCGCAAGCAAGGTTTACGACGGATCGCCGCTGACGAAGAATAATCACGACGACTTCACCGTGACGGGCGTTCCCGAAGGCCTCACCTGGACCGCCACCGCCGACGGCACGGTGACGAACGTGGTTCCTGGCGTGGGCGAGAAGGCCGTGAATGCGGTGACCTCGTTCCATATCTTCGACGCGAACAACCAAGATGTGACCGCATATTTCACCAATATCAATACAGACTCGACCGGCACGCTGACCATCACCCCAGTGTCCGTAATTGTCAACGCAGATGCGAAGAGCAAGGTCTATGGCGAGGCCGATCCGCCGCTTACCGCCACGATCACGGGCGTACTCGAAGGCGACAGTTTCATCCCGAGCTACACCGTCTCCCGCGAAACCGGCGACACGGTCGGTCAATACATCATTACCCCCACCGGTGATGTCGCCCAAGGCAACTATGCCGTCACTTACGACACGGCACTGTTTACCATCCTCTGCCGCAATATCGTGGAACCCACCAATTGGCCTGCAAACCTCCCGGATCAGAACACCTGTTTCGGCAACGCGGACACGACAGGGTTGTATAATGCCAGCGAAATCCAAGTGCTCTATGCCAACAGCTCCAACATCACGAACATGGATGAAATTACCGTGACAGAGCAGGACAACGCCACGGCGTCCAGCGATTGCGAATGGACGTGGATCCGCACCTATGACATCTCGATTACCGGTGGTTGCGCTTCGACGACGAGAACGATGAGCGTCAGCGGCGGCGACCATACCGCGCCTGCCTTGACAGAGGCTTGGCCCGGCAACATCGAGAATGTGAACAGCTGCTTTAGCGACACCTTGCAGAATATGCTCTACACTAACGCCCAAGTCAAGGCCCTCTTCTCCGACTGCGGAAACTTCACCGTGGACAGCGCCATGACCATCTCCGGCAACAACTGCTCGTGGACCATCACCAAGACTTATACCGTGAAAGATGCGTGCAACAACATCTACTACACCTCCGGCACCACGTTGCCCAGTATGAGCGTCAGCGGCGGCGACCATACAGCACCTGCGTTGACCGGCACTTGGCCTGGAAACATCGAGGATGTGAACAGCTGCTTTAGCGACACCCTGCAGAACCTGCTCTACACCAACGCCCAGGTGAAGGCTCTCTTCTCCGACTGCGGAAACATCACCGTGGATAGCACTGTGACCACCTCCGG
>ONQE01000129.1 GCA_900319925.1 uncultured Bacteroidales bacterium
GGAGTTCCGACCATAACGACTCTTATCCCATCCCCGTCACCCCGGGTGGGGGTTCGCCATGGAGCATACCGCAGTGGGGCTGGTTAGGGTGTGACTCGACGGAGGTACAGTCCTACGTACTGCTCCTGAGTATCAACCAGGAATCGCCGGAAATTTCTTCGCTGCCGGACATCCACTATTGCGCCATCCGCTGCGTGAAGGATTGAGCTGTCGATGATGGTTTGGGATGCGACCAGACCTTCGTGGGTGTGGAAGAGCATTCGCCGTCGGTCACTAGCGTCCACCTAAATCCGGACATAAACGGGAAATATGTAATTTTGCCGCGCCACATCTTCGGATTCTGTTCAACGGACCTTGCAGGATCTGCGGGTGTGGCGGGGGAAAGGGTAAATAATAGAGATCCACAAAATAATTATTTCAAGAAGATGAAACGCTTTATTCTCATTTTAGAGATAATCCTGCTTTCCATACAGGCTTTCCCGCAGGATAAGTTCGGAATCTTTGTTCGCTGCGGCGGACAAGCCGATTTTGGAAGTCTCGCCAATTGCGGCTTCTCTTTTGGTGTAGCTGGGTCAGGCGTCTTACATGTCGGAATCGTTGACATTTCCCTGGGCTTGGGCTATTCCTACAAACTCTGCTCCCAAGAGCGTTCTTTGGTATGGTACCAAGAGGAGACGTTGAATATCCGTCATCGGATGAATTTCCTCAATGTCCCATTTGCCGTTAGTGTCCAGTGCTGGCGACAGGGAAAGTTCCGTTTGAAAATACACAATGAGCTCGAATACAGCAGATTGTTCTGCCATACAGCGTTTCTGAAAGAAAATCGTCAGGCAAAAACCATTGAGAAATGGGGAGATGTTCCACGCGAGGCGGCAAACGGGCTTTCCTATCGGTTAGGATTGACCGCCACTTACGATATCTCGGAACATTGCATTTTAAGCTTGACACCCTTTTTCGGGGTGAAGGCAATTCTCAATCAATACAAACCAACGCCAACGCATCCACCCATCGAACAGCGCAGCTCTCTGCCAGACCACCGTTTTTCGAGCGGTGTGCTTGTTGGGATGGAATACCGTTTTTAATTTTGCGCCTCTGCCACTGTTTACCGAAAATATTCGTACTTTTGCGCTTCCGTTTGAACCCCAAACCTACATCCTAAATGCAGTACGAGTATAACCGTTTGAAGAAGTTTGTTGCAACAGCTGTCATCGCGCTGCTGTTCACTACAGTGCTGGTTTCCTGCAAGACCAAATTCGACCATCCCGACAAACAGATTTTCCACTATAACGAATCGTCGGGCATCCTGAGCCTCGATCCCGCATTCGCTTCCGGACAGGCGACAATCTGGCCCTGCAACCAGCTCTACAACGGTTTGGTGGATATGGACGACCAGTTGCGGGTGGTGCCGGCCATCGCCAAAAGCTGGACAATCTCGGAGGACGGGAAGACCTACACGTTCATCCT
Source organism: uncultured Bacteroidales bacterium (assembly GCA_900319925.1). Classification (GTDB taxonomy): domain Bacteria; phylum Bacteroidota; class Bacteroidia; order Bacteroidales; family WCHB1-69; genus F23-D06. Next base: position 1,465 of record ONQE01000129.1, read on the forward strand.
CCGCGACGACGTGCAGTTCCACCAGACGGAATTCTTCCCCTTCGGGAAACCGCGCTACGTCACGGCGGAGGATTTTGTCTATAGCCTCGGTCGCATTCTCAGTCCGGAAGTGGCCTCGCCCGGTGCGTGGATCTTCCAGAAGGTGAAGCGCGACAAAGAGGGCAATCCCGCATTCAAAGCGTTGAACGACACGGTGTTCCAGATCGAACTCTCGGAACCGTTCCCGCCGTTTCTCGGCATCCTGACGATGAAATACTGTTCGGTGGTGCCGCATGAGGTCGTGGAGCGTTACGGCAAGGACTTCCGGAAGCACCCCGTCGGCACCGGCCCGTTCCAAATGCAGCTGTGGGAGGAGGGCGTGAAACTCGTGATGCGCAAGAACCCCAACTATTTCGAGAAAGACTCCGCAGGCAACAGACTCCCCTATATCGATGCGGTCGCGGTGTCGTTCATCGTTGACAAACAGTCTGTCTTCATGGAGTTTATGAAGGGGTCGCTGGATTTCATGTCCGGGGTGGACCCGAGTTACAAGGATGCGCTGCTGACCAAGGACGGCCAGCTGAACCCCGAATATGCGGACAAAATCAAGCTCATCACCGGGCCGTATCTGAATACCGAGTACTTAGGTTTCAACCTGAAGCCGTCGGGTAAGCGCAACCCCTTGATGGACAAACGGATTCGGCAGGCTATCAACTATGGTTTCGACCGGGAGAAGATGATGAAGTACTTACGCAACAATATGGGGTACGCCGGGGACGGCGGCTTCGTGCCGCGCGGGATGCCCTCCTATAACCCCGAGCGCACCGGCGGGTACAGCTATAACCCACAGAAAGCCTTGCAGTTGCTGGCGGATGCAGGCTATCCCAATGGCAAAGGGCTTCCCGAGATTACGCTCACGGTATCGGCACAGTATGCGGACCTCTGCCAATACATCCAGCATGAGTTGGAGCAGATTGGCATCACCCTGAAGTTGGACATCGCGCAACCCGCCCAGCAACGAGAGATGATGCGCAGCTACCAGCTGCCTTTCTTCCGCGGCTCCTGGATTTGCGACTACCCCGACGCGGAGAACCAGATGTCGCTGTTCTACTCCAAGAACATCCTGCCCGCGGGCTCCAATTACACTCACTACGTCAACAAGAAATTCGACCAACTGTACGAGAAATCACAGCGTTGCACGGATGATTCGTTGCGCACGGAATACTATGTCGAGATGGATGCCCTGTTGGTGGAGGATGCCCCGTTCGTCGTGCTGTATTACGACAAGGTAGCCCGCTTTGTGCAGAAAAACGTCGAAGGTCTCGGAGTGAATCCCGTGAATATGTTGGATTTGCGGCGGGTCAGGATGCGGTGAGTTAACTCGATTGATTTCCCTTCGTCACGCGAAACTTTCCACGCACAGTTCCCGCACCCGCTCGATTACATACGTCTGTTGCTCCTTATTGAGCCGGAAGCCGAAGCGGATCTTCTTTGTCTTGCCGGAAGCGGTTTTGTAGGTAATGCAGACAGTCGGATCCTGTGTGGGGAGCAGCATGCAGATCAGCGGTTCCTCGTAGGGTTCCACCTTCGTGATGCTTTCCCAAGGAATCACCACCTCCCGTTGTATAGCCTTCTTCTGTTCAATGTAAATGGCTGAATCCGAATAATATACCGTTTCTCCACCGAACGCATACCAGTAAATCTTGACAAGCAGGACAAAGCAGAGGTAGAGGGGGATCGCCGCGATGAGGAGAAATGCGGCAAAGGACATGAATTGTTCTAAACGGTCGTCATCCGGCCATGTGTTGTGCATAGCGGCATACAGGATGAACACGATGAACAGCACGAACCCCAATGCTATAACACGTCCGAGCGCCTCGCCTTTGTCAGGTCTGTTGCGCAGCATAATATGCTCGTTATCAGATTGCTCGGTGTTTTTACGCATAGACAATTACCTCTAATGGATTCGGTATCACGAACTGCTAACTACTAACTACTAACTTCTCACTACTATCGCGGTTCCCCCGCCCGGCGCCAACTCCACTTTCAGCTTTCCGTCGGCGGGAACAGCAACCGTTTTCTTCTGATAGTCAATGCCTTTGCGGTGGGCGTTGGGACCATCGACGAACATCGTGACCGTGCCGGAGGTGATGCCCAAGGCCTTGAGGTCGATTTCGATGGTGCGGGCATTCCAATCGGTGATGGCGCCGATGTACCAGGTGTCGCCCTTGCGTTTGGCGGAGACGATAAATTCCCCGACTTTCCCATCTAAGATGCGGGTTTCGTCCCACACGGTAGGCACCTTGGCGATGAACTCGGTGCATTCGGGCTCCTGCATGTAGGCCGTGGGGGCGTCGCAGAGCATCGCGAAGGGCGCGTCAAAGACCATATACTCAGCTAATTGCCGGCAGCGCGTGCCTTGGCTCATCGGCTCGTTCCAGCTGGGGAAGTAGCACCAGTAGGCCCCGTTGCGCATCGCACCCTGCGTGAAGTCCATCGGACCGGCGAGCATCCGGATAAACGGAATCGTGACCTCGTACTTTACCATATCGGTCTTGCTGTCGGCCCATTTGCACTGCTCCAAACCGAACACGCCCTCGTAGTTGAGCACGTTGGGGTAAGTGCGGCTCAGTCCCGTGGGTTTGTACGCCCCGTGGAAATCGATGAAGAGGTGGTATTTGGCGGCCATGGCGGCCATCCGTTCGTAGAAGTTGACCACTATCTGGTCGTCGCGGTCCATGAAATCGACCTTGAAGCCCTTCACGCCCATCTCGGAATAGTGCTTGCAGACCTTTTCCATCTCCTTGTCCATGGCGGCGTAACCGGCCCACAGCACGATGCCAACGCCCTTACTTTCAGCATATTTCACCAACATCGGCAGGTCAATTTCGGGTACGACTTGGAAAAGGTCGGCCTGCTTGTTCACGGCCCAACCTTCGTCCAAAATCACGTATTCAATACCCTTATCCGCGGCAAAGTCGATGTAGTATTTGTAGGTTTCGTTGTTGATGCCCGCCTTGAAATCCACGCCCCAGATGTTCCAGTTGTTCCACCAGTCCCAAGCCACCTTGCCGGGCTTAATCCACGAGACATCAGCCACTTTCGACGGTTCGGAAAGCAGATAGACGAGGTCGTTGTCGGCCAAGTCCTTATCCTCGGTGGTGATGGCGATGACGCGCCACGGGAACGCCCGCGTGCCGGCAGTTTTGGCGATGTAGTTTTCGCGCTCCTTCACCACATACTGCAGGTTGTTGTGCCCGCCTTGCTCCCACGTCTTCGGCAGCGGCGCGAAATAGCCGATCATGGAGTTGCCATCGGTGTGCTTGAGATACATACCGGGATAATCGTGCAGGTCGGCCTCGGTGATGACGGCCATGCGCGTATGAATAGGACTGAGGTATTCACCGCTCAGAACATAGCCTTGTGCCACTAACATTGGTAGGAAAGCCAACCTATTGTCATCCATTTCCTTAAGTGGAATTTTGGTATAGGTGTTTTCAAACGAAGTGCAGAATTGCTCAGAGAAATCACCGTTTTCTGCTGCTTTGCGATTCACGTAGGGGACAAAAGCCTCTGTCTGCGTAAACCGGTCTGATTCAAACTCAGCAGGCATACCATCCGAGAAATTGAACTCTGCCGTCTCGTGTGTCACGATGATGGAATCTTTCATCTTGGTTACAAAGCGATATGCGATGCCGGAATTATAAGCGCGGAATACCACTTGATAATTCCCCTTAAAACTGATGGATAGCTCGTTATATTGGTCATGGATGATTGCTTTTTTGTAGAAATTTGCTCTCACATCTTGGTTAACAGACTTCCGCTCAGTTTTCGTCACTTTCAGGTTACGCCCCAGCACAGTGCCGTCGCCCAGTTCCATGCTGATATCAGAGCGTTTAATAAACGGACCAGTTTCCTCGTCGGTATAGACCGAGTAATGTAGATTACTTCCCGGAACGAAGTCAATCATGACAACCAGTTTACCGTCAGGAGAGGCAAGTCGTTGTATATGTTTTGTAGAAAAAGTATAATCTTGTGCGGAAAGGGTCACAAACAGTCCGCAAAACAGCATCAGGAGGAGATGTTTTTTCATAATGACAGGATTTAGGCGGCAAAGATACGGAAATTAGTATTCGAACGGCGACACGAAATCTGCAAACGCCTCGCCCAGCAAGTCCTTCTCCGACGTGATTGGATTCTCCACCTGCCAGTCGATGTTCAAGTCTTTGTCGTTGAACAAAATGCAGCCTTCGGAGGCCTTGTTGTAGAAGTTGGAGCACTTGTAAGCGAAGACGGTATCGTCTTCCAAGGCGGCGAACCCGTGCGCGAAACCGGCGGGGATGTAGAACTGACGGAAGTTGTCGGCGGTGAGCAGCGTGGAGACGTACTGCCCGTAGGTGGGGCTGCCCTTGCGGATGTCAACTGCAAAATCGAGACACGCGCCGCGCAGCACCCGCACCAACTTGGCTTGCGCGTACGGCGGCTTCTGGAAATGCAAACCGCGCACCACGCCCTTCTGCGAGCACGACTGGTTGTCCTGCACGAAATCGTCTTTGATTCCCAACTCTTTGAACCGTTGCTCGTTATAACTTTCGAAAAAATATCCGCGGTCATCCTTGAAAACCGTCGGCTCGATGATTAACAATCCGTCTATGTTTGTTTTGATTATTTCCATTATATGGTTTAAGGTTTAGGGTTTAAGGTTTAGGGTTTAAGGTTTAGGGTTTAAGGTTTAGGGTTTAAGGTTTAGGGTTTAAGGTTTAGGGTTTAAGGTTTAGG
>ONQE01000130.1 GCA_900319925.1 uncultured Bacteroidales bacterium
CCAACGAAACCTTTCCACACCTCTCCCCGCACACCTGACGGCGTGCGCATTTCCCTCGTGCTCGCCCCATCCTACCGAGCCCTGCACCCTTACGGGGTGCATTGTTACGTCAAGATACCTATTCACTAATCACTGCCATTGGGCAGGCCTTCGAGTCGGTCGGGGTCTGTTATGCCACGCACTTGCACAGTCGGTCTTTATTTTTGCCGCAACTTTAATATTCACCAACCGTTGCGCCCGACACGAATCAGGGAAAAAAGTTATGAGTAAAGTCTTCAGAATCACCCCAAAGACAATCAAAAGAGTAAACAACACCGTGTTGACCCCAGAAATGGAGATTATTGTCACGACGGAACATCACACTCAAGATCCATTCTACAATGGAGCCAAAGAAATCATTGCTATGTATATGGACCGATATGGCTTTGATTATAAGAAGGCTAATGCCACAAAAGCTTGGTTTGACTACGAGAGATTGGACTAAAACCACCAAAACATCCAAGAGGAGTAGTATCAGAAGGAGAAAGAATCCTCCTCATCGGCGGACTGATGAGCTTCGAGGAGTGACTTTGCAAAATACACTTTACGCATTTCGCGTAATTAAAGATTTAAGTTTCGCAAGCTCTTTTTGTTGCATCTGTTGGCGCGTCTTCGTGATTTTCCGTTGGAGATTCCGCTCGCTCACTGCGTTCTCGGCGGAATGGTGAGCACCTCCTTCCCCCTTTTCCCTTGAATGTGGCGCACCATTCCGCCAGTGACAATAGGAACTGGCGGAATCTCCTCCGTTCAAAGACAAATTTCCTCAAACAGTCTGTTATAACCCCAACTTGTATTATGATCACCTACATCTCCAATACCGACCATTACAACCTCGTCCTCTCCCGCGTGGCCTCCGTCAGGAGGTCGCTGTGGATCGGCACCGCAGACATCAAGGACCTCCACGTGAGGGTGGGGGAGGGCACGCTGCCGTTCCTCGCCGTGCTGGCGCAGCTGGTGCGCAAGGGCGTGGAGGTGCGCCTCATCCACGCCAAGGAACCCGGACCGGCCTTCCGCGAGGACTTCGACAAATACCCGTCGTTGGCGAAAGGGCTGGAACGGGTGCTCTGCCCGCGGGTCCACTTCAAGATGCTGGTCTTCGACGGCAGCGCGGTCTATTTCGGCAGCGCGAACCTCACCGGCGCGGGCATCGGGATGAAGGGGGCCAACACCCGCAACTTCGAGGCGGGCCTCCTCACCGACGAACCCGAGCTGGTGCGCCAGGCCATGCAGCAGTTCGATGAGGTCTGAATGGGACTGCACTGCACGAAGTGCCAGCGGCGGAAGTACTGCGGGGACCCGATAGCGTGATGGTTCCGCTATGCCACACTCTTGCACACCTTTGCTCTATCTTTGCCGCCGTGTCTGCTAATAGCATATTCCTATAGGATAGGCCGGCAAACACTATTTTTGCCAAAAAATCAAGAGTATGACAATCGAAAAGAACCAACGCGCCCTGGCCCAACTGTCCGCCCTCTACCGGCCCGGCACGCTCAACCTCATCGGCGGACGCACCGGGATGGGCAAGACCACCCTCGCATTCCAACTTGCAACGGAAGCCCAGCTACCCACCGCGTATTTCTCGCTCAAAATGAAACGAGAGCAACTCCTTCTGCGCCACTCCACCGGCCAATGCCCAGGATGGATTCACATTGACGACACGGCAACCTTGACGGTGGATTCTGTCCGGGAAAGAGTGCGCCAACTGCGGGAAACACACGACATCCGCTGGGTCATCATCGACTACCTGCAGCTGATGGTTTCCCCAATACCAAACACAGACCGTGGAACCGAACTCGCCGCCATCCTCGAAGAACTGAAGGCGATGGCCGTGGAACTGCAGGTGGCCGTCATCGCGCTCACGCAGCTGATGCGCACGGTGATGCTGCACGACGACTATCGCCCCATCCTGCAAGACGTGCACGATTGGGAGCGCATCGGACAATGGGTGGATGACGTGCGCCTGCTCCACCGCGACGATTATTACAACATCAGGGACGGCAAACGGGACACGCTGGAGATACTGGCGACAGAATGCCAGAACGGAGATGTTGGAAACCTTCAACTGACTTGTTTTATGCGGAGCACTGCGTTGAACATCATACTTATCATACGGGAAATGTCTGATACGGACACACTCCGCAAAATGCTCGCTGCCACCGAAAAGGAAATCCTCCGCGTGGCCAAACCATTCAACGGCGACCTGGACTGGGACACGCCCACTGAGGAAGTGCTCGACCGGCTGGTAGAAGAGCGCGTCTGCATCCTCAACCGGATGTTCGAGCTGCACTGCACCGAGGCCGAGGTGCACCGCTTCGAATATGTGAACGAGGCTTTGCTGAAGATGATGAACCGCTTCCACGAAGAGCAACAACAGCTTCGGCAGCAGCTGGATATGCTTCCCGACATCGGCGAGCACAGCGCCAACCGTTTCCATCTGATCGGGGAAATCAACTACTGCCACGACTATGAGGACCCGAAGCTCTTCCCGATGGAGGAGGATGCGTTCTACGGTTCGCACTGGAACGAGATGCTGTGGGCGGTGTCGTCACTCTCGCGGATGGACGCGCACACGATCCACAACGGCGAATCCAACTACCTCGACGACGGCCAGACTTGGGCGGAGGGGCCGCTGCGCATCCCGCAGTTCGAGCACATCTGCGTCTGCTACCTCGTCCACGCCCTCTGCACGCACCTTCACTACAGCATCCCCGACCTCCTTCGGATGACCACCTACACCTGCGAACGCTCGATGTGGGAGATGTCGAAAGCGGAGATATAAGTACTGCGGGGACCCGATAGCGTGACGTATGCGGATATGCGCAAAACCAAGCGCCACTAATAACTAAAATAAAAAAATGAAATTAAACAAAACAAAATAATAAATATTATATTTGCCGCATCAATAATCAAAAACAAAAAAATATGAAAAACATTGAAGAACAAATTGTTGACCATAGAACGGAAACGGCGCTTGATATGGAGGCAACTGCGTCCTCGCAGTTGCAAGACACTCATCTGCGTCCCGCAGATGACTCTATGCCAGACCATCTGCGAGACGCAGATGGCTCCATGCCCGACCATCTGCGAGACGCAGATGGCTCCATAAGCAAAAAATTCATCACCCCTTATTTCGACAAGCATGATTGTGAGCAATTGCATTGGGCAACGTTCCTACCGCACTGGCATCAAGATGACAAATATGTTTTTGTCACATTCCGGCTGGCCGATTCTTTGCCCCAAGCAAAACTGAGAGTACTGCAAGAAGAAAAAGAGATGTGGCTTAAAAAGCATCCAAAACCGTGGAATGTTGATGATGAGAATGAATATTGCGATAAATTTGTATCAAAGATAGACAAATGGTTGGATTCCAATTACGGAGAATGTCTGCTGAAATATCCTCAAAACAGAAAGATAATTGAAGAAGCGCTGCTTTTTTTTGACGGAGAACGCTATGACCTAAAAGCCTTTGTGGTAATGCCTAACCACGTGCATCTGCTCATGCAAATGAAAAAAGGGTTCAACATAGAGAAGGTCATGCGTTCGTTGAAAAGTTTCACTGCCAAGGAAATAAATAAAGTCATGCACCGAACAGGTCGGTTATGGCAGTCGGAATATTTCGACAGAATCATCAGATCTGAAGATCACTACAAGTATGTGTTGAACTACATCGTCGCAAATGATAGAAACTTGGCAAAGGTAAGGGATGACAGTATCCCATATTGTGTGGAGATGACACTTGATGTGGAGGCAACTGCGTCCTCGCAGTTGCAAGACACTCATCTGCGTCCCGCAGATGACCCTATGCCAGACCATCTGCGAGATGCAGATGACCCTATACCCGACCATCTGCGAGACGCAGATGACTCCATAATTGGCCGGCACTCAACGAATGAAACCTCATGGCAGGACGAACTCTTCCACGTGGTTTCAGATTACTCTTACGCGCTACATCTGCTTGACCAATATGACCACCAACAGCTTTCGGTAGAAAATGTCACCACGGAAACGCGGTTTCAGGCCACCTACGACAACGCCAAGCAGGCCATCGCGGCGTTGCGGGAGAAGTTCGGCGGCAGCCCCCTCTTCGGCAACGAGAAGGACGGCTCTTTCAAGAGCTCCATCGGGCAAATATACCAGACGTTTGATGGCAACGACCTCTATCCCAGCGTGGAGGAGAAGGCGGCCATGCTGCTCTATTTGGTCACCAAGAACCACTCGTTCAGCGACGGTAACAAGCGCATCGCCGCCACGCTGTTTCTCTGGTTCCTCAACAACAACGGAATCCTTTATGCCCCCGATGGCCGCAAGCGCATCGCTGACAACACCCTCGTGGCCCTCACCCTGATGATTGCCGAGAGCAAGCCGGAAGAGAAGGACGTGATGGTAAAGGTGGTGGTGAATCTGATTAACCAGCAGAATTGACACGGGCGCGGAAGCGGAAGTAGAACATTGTACAACACCATAAAAAAGTTGTCCCAAGTTGTCCCAGTCGTCGTCCAAAAAATACGCCCCAGTTGTCGTCCAAAAAAAACATATCTTTGCCGCATGAAAAAAGAACACATCCTTTTTGGTGTCATTGTCTTCGCGCTGGTCGTCGCGTCCCGCGCCCAGACCGTCTATCAGAAGGACCGCTGGGGCGCGAAGCTGTACTATATGCAGGAGAACACCATCCGGATGAAGGACCGCTGGGGCGAGCCGCTGCTGTGGTACGACGCGGCTGCGCGACAGGTGCGGCAGAAAGACCGCTGGGGACAGCCCTTGATCTATATGGACGGGCAGACCGTGCGCCTGAAGGACCGCTGGGGCGAGCCGCTGCTCTACTTCGACGGGCTCACCATCCGGCAGAAAGACCGCTGGGGCACGCCGCTCTACTACCTCGACGGTCAAACCCTCAGGCAAAAAGACCGCTGGGGCGCGCCGGTCTATTACTTCGACTTCATCCCCGACCGCTGGCAAATCGCCTGCCTGATCCTGATGTGAAAGAGTCCGCTGCCATCCAAAAAAAAGTGTATTTTTGCCGCTTGGAAAATTTCAAAACCGAAAGATATGATTTACTTAGACAATTCAGCGACATCTTTCCCGAAACCCAACGAGGTTTACGAGTTTATGGACCATTTCTACCGCGTGCACGGCGTCAGCCCCGGACGTGCTGGCTACGATGCGGGCATCGAGACCGGCGAGGTGCTCACCGAGACCCGCCGCATGCTCACCAAGCTCTTCAACGGCGGTACCGACGAGAAACGCTTGACATTCAGCTATAACGCCACCGATTCTCTGAACATCCTCATTCAGGGCTTGGCCGAAAAAGGTACCCACGTCATCACCACGATGCTGGAGCACAATTCAGTGCTTCGTCCGCTTTATCATCTTGAGAAAGAGGGGATTATCGAGGTTACCTACCTCCCGTTCGACGAGAGAGGCTATGTGCATCCCGAGCAGTTCGAGGAGGCTATCCGCCCGAACACGAAGATGGTGGTCTGCACACAGTGCTCCAACGTCATCGGCACGGTGCAACCCATCAAGGAGATCGGCGCGGTCTGCAAGAAACACGGTCTCATCTTTGTGGTGGACGGCAGCCAGGGCGCGGGTGCTGTGAAGATGGATATGATCGACTATAATGTTGATGCATACGCCTTTACGGGCCACAAGTGCCTGATGGGACCCACCGGTATCGGCGGCAGCTACGTCCGCGAGGGCGTTGAGGTGCGCCACACCCGTTTCGGCGGCACCGGCGTGAAGTCCGTCGTCAAGGACCACCTCGAAGAGTATCCCTACCGTCTGGAAGCCGGCACCATCAACATGCTCGGCATCAGCGGTCTGCATGCCGGCGTGAAGTGGATCACCGAGAAGGGTATCGAGAACATCCACGCCCAGGAGATGGCCCTCTGGAAACGCCTCCGCGACGGTATCAAGGACGTCCCCGGCGTCATCGTCTATTGCGCCACCTCCACGGAGAACCAGAACCCGGTGCTCTCCATCAACATCAAGGGCTTTGAGGCCGCCGACGTGGGCACCATGCTCGATGTCGATTACGATATCGCCTGCCGCACCGGTCTGCAATGC
>ONQE01000164.1 GCA_900319925.1 uncultured Bacteroidales bacterium
AATATTTCAAATTGTTCAGGATTATATTTATCCAAAAAAGTTATAGGAACACCCATCACCCCTTTATAGTCCATTGGTATTTCCACTGTTCTATCTATATTGATCGCTTCGTAATTGTCGTAAACTGGATATTCTTCAGCATCATACGATTTGTATAGAATCATTTCTTCATGTCGTTTAGATATATCCAAATTTGTAAACCAACAAATATTACCAAAGCTGCGCCATTTCTGTCCTGTCTCATCTATCCAAAATCTTGTGCTTCTTTCTTCATAGTAATCAGGCACCTTGAATTTCGCGAATGACAAAGTGCTTCCTAACCATAATTGATTATTTTTTATCAATGGAAAGATATCCTTGTAATGAATGGCGTTTTGATTACCCAAAATCACAAACTTCTTCCCATACTTCATCAGCTGCGCCACATATTCCCGGAAGAGCGAGAACGGCGGGTTTGTCACCACGATGTCGGCTTGCTTGAGCAATTCGATGCATTCGGCGGAACGGAAGTCGCCGTCGCCGTTGAAATAGTGGATGCCGATTTCCTCGGGATTGGGTACGCGATCGCCGTTTTTGTCGCCAAGGTATTCCAACCATATCGCCCGTTCGCTGTCGTTCTGTGAAAACAGGTCGCGGTTTTGGTTCTTGTAGCAGGTGGTAATCAGCTTTTTCAGTCCCAATTGCTCGAAATTATAGCTGAAATAGTGGAAAAAATTGCTCACGCGTGGGTCGTCGCAGTTGCACAGCACCGTTTTCCCCTTGAAATGAGCCCGATAATGCCTCAACTCGTTCTCAATATCCACAAGCTGGGTGTAGAACTCGTCTTTCTTGGCGTTCTTCGCCTGGTTCAGATTCTTGTTGGCCATTGTGATTGACAATTACCGCAATAACTATCAATCACTTATCGGCAAAAGAAAGGTGCAGGCCTTTCTATCGCATTCACGGGGAGCGTCGGTGAACCCCGCACCATCTTTAGTCCAGCCCACACCAGTTTGGTGCGAGCATCAACTACGCAAGATGGTAACGGAGCTTTGCGCTCTCGTGAATATTATCCGATAATTCTAAATCATCAGTTTCCGACGCTTTTGATTCGAATGCGAATAATAGCTAATGCTTTGGTTTATAATATGTTAATTACTATTCTTTACGATATATCCTCGAATTGGTTCTTACTATATTGAAATCAGCGGCAAAAATAGCAAAAATATCGGGATTGGGAAAAGGTTGTGATGGGTGTCGCATAAAACGAATCTTTGCAATTTTTCCCACCCAACTACATCGATTCATGAACATAGGTTCATCGGCTTATGCCCCTACAGGCGTTGGCATACGCCCCTACAGGCGTTGGCTTATGCCCCTATAGGCGTTGGCTTATGCCCCTATAGGCGTTAGCTCATGCCTATAGAGGCATCGGCCCTTGAAAATAAACAGTAGCACGTACTTGCTCGGAAAGATTGTAAAACAAGATTTTGAGAAATCTACAAAATGGTAGGGATATGGAAACGGTAGAAGGGAACGAGATACATCAATGGCACCGAATCGAGCTCTGAGTGCTGAAGTTTGTCCTCCTAAAAAAATTCGCAAAAACGATAATTGTTCGAGAATTTTATTATCTTTGCCGTCCGAAAATTATAGTCAACGATGAACATTGAATTTAAACTCGGAATAGTCGTTAATGCTTTATTGATTGAAATATCGAAACATTATGAATAAAAAGGAACTAACCCCAGCAATTGCAACACATCCTGGAGAATTGATCAAGGATGAACTGCGAGAACGGAAAATGACACAGAAACAGCTGTCTGAAGAGACAGGAATCAAGGAATCGGTGTTGAGTGAGACTATCAATGCTAAACGACCTGTTTCCATCAACGTAGCAACAGCCTTAGAAAAGGTCTTTGGCATTTCCGTGGAATTTTGGATGAACTTGCAAAGCCAGTACAACATTGACACGGCAAACATAGCGGATAGAAATGCCCAAAAACAAACCGTCAGTTTGACAATCCCCGTCTCTGACCGAAACCTGCTCCGAGAACTCGCGCACAAATTCGGATGGGTATGTATGCTCTAATCCAGCATAAACAACTTGCCCTCCTATCGCACCCGCGTAATTAAATTAACCCGTTCGATGCAATTTCGCGACGTTTGGAAGCGTCGCCTCCTACGCGCCGGCTCACCCAAAATAAAAACCGCCGGCAATCCCGAAAAATCGTATCTTTGCCGCCGCTTTTGAGACGATGAAGGAACGATTCACCCCCGACTACCCTCAAGCTTCAATAACCTATAACCCATAACCTATAACCATTCAAGAAAGAAATGAAACAGGAAGAGACCGAACAAAAGGACATATTGAAAGGCATCACCGACAAGGAATACGAATACGGTTTCGTGTCGGACATTGATATCGAGGACTTCCCGAAAGGGCTGAACGAGGAGATCGTGCGGCGGATTTCGCAGCGCAAGGGCGAACCCGACTGGCTGCTGGAGTTCCGGCTGAAGGCCTACCGCTACTGGACCACCTTGGAAGAGCCCGACTGGGGACATCTCGAGTTCGAGAAGCCCAACTATCAGGACATTCGGTATTTGGCCATCCCCAAGAAGAAGAAACAGCTCGCCTCGATGGACGAGGTCGATCCCGAGCTGGTCGATACGTTCAACAAGTTGGGTATCAACCTCGAAGAGCAGAAAGTGCTGGCGGGCGTGGCCGTCGATGCGGTCATGGACTCCGTCTCCGTGAAGACCACCTTCTCCGACACGCTGAAGAAGTACGGCATCATCTTCTGCTCCTTCGGCGAGGCGGTGCGCGAGCATCCCGACTTGGTGCGGCAGTACCTCGGCACCGTGGTCCCCTACACCGACAACTTCTTCGCCGCCCTCAACTCGGCGGTCTTCAGCGAGGGTTCCTTCTGCTACATCCCCAAGGGGGTGCGCTGCCCCATCGAGCTTTCCACCTACTTCCGCATCAACGCGGCCAACACCGGCCAGTTCGAGCGCACACTGCTCATCGCCGACGAGGGCGCGTACGTGAGCTATATGGAGGGTTGCACCGCCCCACAGCGTGACGAAAACCAGCTGCACGCCGCCGTGGTGGAGCTCATCGCCATCAAGGACGCGGAAATCAAATACTCGACCGTCCAGAACTGGTACCCGGGCGACAAGAACGGCAAGGGCGGCATTTACAACCTCGTCACCAAGCGCGGACTCTGCAAGGGCGCAAACTCCAAGATTTCGTGGACGCAGGTGGAGACCGGATCGGCCATCACGTGGAAGTACCCGGGTTGCATCCTCAAGGGCGACAACAGCGTGGGCGAGTTCTACTCCGTGGCCGTCACCAACAACTACCAGCAGGCCGACACGGGCACGAAGATGATCCACTTAGGCCGCAACACCCGCAGCCTGATCGTCTCCAAGGGCATCTCCGCAGGCCACAGCCAGAACAGCTACCGCGGACTTGTGCGCGTGGATAAGAACGCCGAGAACGCCCGCAACTTCTCGCAGTGCGACTCGCTGCTGATGGGCGACAAATGCGGCGCGCACACCTGGCCCGACCTGCAGTGTGCCAACTCGTCTTCGGTGCTGGAGCACGAGGCCACCACCTCGAAGATCTCCGACGACCAGCTCTTCTACTGCCAACAGCGCGGCATCGACCAGGAGAACGCCGTGAGCCTCATCGTCAACGGCTACGCCAAGGAGGTGCTCAGCAAGCTGCCGATGGAGTTCGCCGTCGAGGCACAGAAACTGCTGAGCCTGACGCTGTCGGGAAGCGTGGGGTGATCGGCTGTTGACTTTTGACATCGACTACTAACTGCTAACTACTAACTGCTAACTACTAACTGTCTAATCCTTCCACAATAAATGCAAACTTACCACGAAATATTAGACCGCATCTTCACCGCCTACCCGATGTACCACAAGGTCGGGAGCGCGGCATACAAGGAAGGCCTCGAAAACATTGAAGCCCTCCTGGACATTATCGGCAACCCGCAGCGGAACCTGCGCTGCGTGCACGTGGCCGGCACCAACGGAAAGGGCTCGGTGTCGTCGTTCCTTTCCTCTTATTTCCAAGAACTTGGCTATAAGACAGGGCTCTTCACCTCACCGCATCTCGTTGATTTTCGCGAGCGCATCCGTATTGACGGAGCGATGATTCCCGTGGAGGATGTACTGGCTTTCTTCGAAGAATACCAAGAGAAGTTCGCCCATTTGGAACCCTCTTTCTTTGAGATTACCACCGCGTT
>ONQE01000017.1 GCA_900319925.1 uncultured Bacteroidales bacterium
ATTGTGGGTTTCTGAGTTCTGGTGTTCCTGAAAGAGGGCAATACGTTGGTCGGTGGGCATCGTGGGGTAGAGGTCTGGGCCAAGATTGAGACATACACGTTGCATATATTGGTTGAATCGCTGCTGATGGTCGGTTTTCAGGCGGTCATATCCAAGACTTGTAGCCGACTGTAGGTTTTCCATCGCACGGATATGTTCGTCAGCAGAAATGTCTTGATAGTTCACCACGTTCGTGGCTATTGTGACATAGATGATAGCCTCGTCGGCACCTGTCACACTGATGGTACCGTCGGTACAGGAGATATTGCCGCCATGAGTAGAGACTCGCATACGACCCTCAAACCGCACTATCCATAATAGAGAAAGGCCTCCGCAGGGGAAGCCTTTCTCGCACATAACACAACACATGAAAAAGCAGATCTCGTCTTGGGGAAAGACTCAAACGATCTGCGTCTTTCCGCTGAATCTGACTAAGCGTGGTCGAACATCGCCTGAATCAAACCAGCATATTTCTTGGAGATTTTACTCCGTTTCACTTTCAACGTCGGGGTCAACAAACCATTCTCCTGAGTCCACTCGTCGGCAAGAATCTCAAACTTCATCACATTTTCCGCCTTGCTGAGTTCCTTGTTGTATTTATCTATCTCGCTCTTAATCAGGCTTTTGACGTTTAGGTTGTCAACCATCTCTTTCGGGTGCGAATATACAATTTTTTCTGATTCACACCACTCTTTTATTGCAGAAAAATCGGGAACGATCAAAGCGGCCACAAATTTCTGGTTTTCACCCACCGCCACGATCTGGTCGATGTACTTCGACTGGGACATCTTCTCTTCGATGGCCTGGGGGTTGACATACTTGCCCATGGAGGTCTTGAAGATGTTCTTGAGACGGCCGGTGATGATGAGTTGTCCGCGCTCCGTGAAGCGTCCCATATCGCCGGTGTGCAGCCAGCCACCCTCGTCGATGATCTCGCGGGTCTGAGCCTCGTCCTTGTAGTATCCCATCATGATGTTGTGACCGCGGCAGATGATCTCGCCCTCCTTGTTGATGGCCACATCAACACCTCCGAGCGGGAACCCCACGGTGCCGGACTGGCGGCCGTATTTCTCACGACAGGAGACCGCAATCACCGGGGAGGTCTCGGTCATGCCGTAGCCCTCGAACACCGGCATCCCCATAGCGGAGAAGAACGAGCAGAGCTCCGGTTTGAGCGAGGCAGCACCGGAGACCACAATATCGAAATTGTCGGCCCCGAGGCCATGACGTATCTTGCTATAGACCAACTTGTCGGCCAACGCATGCTGCATATTGTAGAACGCCGACCGGTCTTCCGGCTCGATGTTGTACTTCAGCGCAACATTCACAGCCCATTCGAAAATGGAACGGGCGGCACCCGTCTTGGCCTTCCCTGACGCAATAATCTTCTCATAGAACTTCTCCAACACGCGCGGCACCGCCGTCATCATCGACGGATGCACCTCCCGCATAGCCTCGGCGATGGTCGCCAAATTGGAGACATAATAGACGGTCATGCCGAGATACTGGTACAACAGCACAATCATGTTCTCGTAGGCGTGGCAAAGGGGCAGGAAACTCAAACCCTTCTTCGACCACTTCGAGGGAATATGGTTCAGATACTCCAGCTGGGACATAATGTTGTAGTGGGAGAGCATCACGCCTTTCGGAACACCTGTGGTGCCGGAAGTGTAAATAATCATCGCACAGTCCTTCTCGCTATTGGCGGCACGCAGCTCCGAGAGTTTTCCCTCATCGAAGTTCGCACGACCGAGTTCCAACAGTTGATCCCAGAACGGGTAGTCTTTGCGGTCAACGAACGTATAGATATCCTTCAACGTCGGAAGTTCGGCCGCCACCGACTGCACCTTGCGCATCACAATCTCTCCTTCAAGAATGACCAACTTGGCCTCACAGTGGTTCAGGATGTATTTGTAATCCTCGGCCGTGATGGTCGGATAAATCGGCACCAACACCGCACCAATCTGCGTGACGGCCATCTGGGTGATGGTCCACTCCGGACGGTTGGTGGAAATAACCGCCACCTTGTCGCCTTTGGCGATACCCTTGGCGAGCAGGGCACAACTCAACTCGTCAGCCGTCTTTTTGTACTGCTTGGGAGTATATTCGTTCCACTTGTTCTTGCCGATCTTACCCGACAGGGCAATCTTCTGATCCGGATGCCGCTCCTCATAGCGGAGCATAATGTCATAGATACGTTTCAATTCCATTCGGTTTCGGTTTTTAAGTTTTGGACGGCAAAAAGACAATTTTTTTTCCTATCTCCCATAAAATTGTGATAGTCAACCCCTTCTATAGGACAAAAAGACCCATTCAGGGATAAAATTCTTCATACAGGGACGAAGTGATGAAAAATTGGCTATCTTTGCCGACAATTTTTGAGCCCAATGTTGAGCAAACATATACCAGACTACTACACCACGAGGGACAATATCAGCCTCTACCTGATCGTCCTCTTCGTGTTCTCGCTGCTTTTCGTCAACGTCTTCACCCCTTTCCAAGGAGCGTGGTACAACATTCAGCATTACACGCGTGCGCAACTCTTCACCGACACGCTTATCATCGTGGCCGGCGGCACACTCCTACTGACCATCAGCCGTATCGTGATGTATTACACGCACCGAAGCAAACCACTCAACTACCTACAGTACATCGCTTGGCTCGTTTTGGAGGTTTTCTTCATCGCTTTCCTCTATGCCATCATCGTGCATTACATCGTGGGCGACAAACGCGAATTCTCTGACATCTTCACCAGGGCAGTCATCTTCGTGCCCACCATCATTGTCATCCCCACCGTCATCACCCACCTGTATATCGGCTCACGCTACAAAGACGAGAAAATCGAGGCGTTGGAAGCGCAACAATCCCAATCGGCCTCCTCGGCCCCGCCTCAGGAGGACGACAGCGAGTTCACCGACGACGAGTTTATCCTCGACAACCACCTGACACAGAGTGACGACACCCCTAACACACCCAACCCACCGACCGAAACAGAAAAGTCGGAAACGACGACCGAGCCATCGCCCTCCGTCAGCAAAATCATCAACTTTTTCGATGAAAAGGACGAGTTGCAGCTCTCCCTACGCCTCGACCATATCTACTTCCTTGAATCTGCGGAGAACTACGTCAACATCTACTACCGCAACAAGGAGAACACCGAGCGGTTCATCCTCCGCAGCTCGCTCAAGAAACAACAGGAAAAACTAGAAAAATACCGCTTTCTGCGCTGCCACCGAAGCTACCTCGTGAACTTCGACAACATTCTGCTGCTGCGCAAAGACAAGGATGGCCCGTACCTCGACTTCGGAGTGGCCAACCTGCCGCAAATCCCCGTTTCCAAGACCTATTTGGATGCGGTCACCGCGTACTTCATCAGCAACAGCGAAGAATAGAGAGCAGTTAGTAGTTAGCAGTTAGTAGTTAGCAGTTAGTAGTTAGCAGTTAGTAGTTACGGAAAATAAGCAGACATAATGACAAAAAAAACAGACAGATATACGTTCATCCTAAACTATTTCTCAGAGGCGCAGCCGGATGTGGAGTCGGAGTTGAACTACAGCAATGCCTACGAGCTCCTGGTCTCCACAATGTTAGCGGCGCAGTGCACCGACAAGCGGGTAAATATGGTCACGCCCGCGCTGTTTGCCGCCTACCCCACCCCGCAAGCGCTCTCGGAAGCGACAGAGGAGGAGGTTCTGACTTACATCAAGTCAGTATCCTACCCGAATAGCAAAGCCCAACACTTGGTAGCGATGGCACAGAAGGTCGTCCACGACTTCGGCGGGGAGGTTCCCGACACGATGGAAGGACTTACCAGTCTGCCGGGCGTGGGGCGAAAGACGGCCAACGTGGTGCTGGCATTTGCCTTCGGGCAGGCAGCCATGCCCGTTGACACGCATGTGTTCCGCGTGGCGCACCGGCTCGGACTCGTCGGCGATGCCGCCAAAACCCCGGAAGCCGTTGAAAAGGAGCTGGTCAAGCATTTCCCCGAGGAGTACATCTCCCGCGCCCATCACTGGCTCCTACTCCACGGCCGCTACACCTGCACCGCCCGCAAACCCCACTGCGAAACCTGCCCCCTCACCCCCATCTGCAAAGAATTAACCCTTAACCCTTAAACCTTAAACCATAACCAATGCTCGACGACACCTACTTCATGCGCATCGCCCTGCAGGAGGCCGAAGACGCCTACGCGGAAGAAGAGATCCCCGTGGGTGCTGTGGTGGTCCTGGACGGCCGCATCATCGGGAGAGGCCACAATCTGACGGAAACCCTCCAGGATGTGACAGCCCACGCGGAGATGATGGCCATCACCGCTGCCGCCAATGCCGTCGGAGCCAAATATCTGCAGGATTGCACCCTATATGTCACGTTGGAACCGTGTGTGATGTGCGCCGGCGCCATCGCCCACGCACAGATCAAGACCCTCGTGTTCGGTACTGCAGATCCGAAACGCGGCTACTCCACCTACCTCAAAGAGGGCAAATTTCCCTCCAAGGCGGAAGTGCGCGCCGGCATCCTCGAAAACGAATGCGCCGCCCTGCTGAAGAAATTCTTCGCAGAACGGCGCGGATAAGGCTGGGATTCGGAACGCCGACCTCACAGCCGGATTTTCCTGAACATTCTATTCCAACGGACTTTGCCCTTGTCACTCCACGTCTTGAACTTGTCGATAGAGAGCCACACGACGGAGGCCTTGCCCACGA
Organism: uncultured Bacteroidales bacterium; assembly: GCA_900319925.1. Taxonomy (GTDB): domain Bacteria; phylum Bacteroidota; class Bacteroidia; order Bacteroidales; family WCHB1-69; genus F23-D06. The sequence continues at coordinate 4,743 of ONQE01000017.1, forward strand.
TATGGTCTTCCGGGACGAAACCCCAGAACCGGGAGTCGGCAGAATTGTGGCGGTTGTCGCCCATCATGAAATAGTAATCCATCGCGAAGGTGTAGCTCGTGGCCGGCTGACCGTCGATGAACACCTTGCCGCCGTCCACCTTCAGGTCGTGCCCCTCATAGTTGTGGATAATCTTCTCGTACAAGGCAATATTGTCGGTCGAAATCTGAACGGTCGCGCCTTTCTGCGGGATAGTCAGCGGACCGAAGAAATCTTTGTTCCAATGGAAATTGCTGTCGTGCGGGAAGATGTCCGGTTCGTATACTCCCTCTTCGTCCTCTATCAACTGCACCTCGAAGCCCTTTTTCTCAATGAGCCGCTTCTGTTCGGCATTCAACCGATAGACGTAGCGGTTAATGTCCACTTGCTGCATATCTTCCTCATTGATATTCAGACTCTTACGTTCCTTTTTAGAAAGCTGCAGTCCGTTGGGATGGCCAACGAGGTACATAAACTGGATACGGTCGGGGTTCACCGCTTTCTGACCGTTGATATAGACTTGGCAGTCGCGGACTTCCAGCTTGTCACCGGGTATCCCGATACAGCGTTTGACGTAGTTCTCGCGTTTGTCCACGGGCCGCGCAATGACCTTGTACTCGCTCCAAACCGCTTTCCTACCCTTCCCCGGATAGTATGCGCCAGGGTACTTGAGACGCATCTGCTGGATAAAGTCGGGCGAGTAGTGGCGGAAGAGATTGCCCTTTTCCGCATCGCTCGCTTGGGGGTTGAGCATGGCTTCGAACTCGCGCACGATGGCGTAGTAGCTCTCGGCCTGCCGCTCCACCACCACCGTGTCGCCGTCGGGGTAGTTGAAGACCACCACATCATTGTTGCGCACGGGTTTAAGGGCTTTGCTGCGGATATAGGGCAGCTTGACGATTTCGGAATAGGACTTGGCCGCCTGGGTGCCGGGCAGCTTGTTGTGGATGAACGGCACGGCCACCGGTGTTTGCGGGACCCGCACACCGTAGGCTATCTTGCTGACCGACAGAAAATCACCGATCATCAGAGAGCTTTCCATTGAGGATGTCGGGATAGTGTAGAGCTCGAACCAGCAGGAGCGGATGATGTAGGCAGCCGCCACCGCGAAGATCAGCGCATCGCCCCAAGAACGAGCAGAGGTCTTTTTCGGACGCTCCAACTTCTCCGGCGTGATATACTGTTCCTTCTTCGAAAAGCCCAAATACGGCAGATAGAACGGGAAAAACAGCGTGCCGAAAATCAGCGGCAAGTAGCTGTATTTGTCGAACTGACGGATGGTCTCCCATATCATATAGAAGAACATGAAGATGCCGAGATACGGAATCAGGAACAACAACATCCACCACCATTTCCTCCCGATGACGACCTTGATCCACAGCCATACATTGTAGAACGGGATCAACGACAGCCACGGTTTGAGGCCGGCCTTTTTGAAAATACCCCACATCCCGACTTGCCAGCCGAGGAAGGAAATTACCAATATGATTATTAATGCGGTTTTGGATAAGAACATCTTTCTAATTATGAATGATGAATGATGAATTTTGAATTATGAATAGCTTCCTTGAGCAGCCCCGAAGGGGCAAGAGCTCGATAGAATCGTTTCAAATATCAATTGTTTTCTCAAAAGGATAGACGCCGGCGGGTTGCGACACCAGCCATTCGGCGGCGCGGACGGCACCCAACGCGAATCCTTCGCGGCCGTGGGCGGTATGGCGAATCTCAATGGTGTCCTCCGGGGAGTCCCAGGTGACCACGTGCGTGCCAGGCACCTCGTCTTCGCGGATAGCGGTGACCGGCAGGGTCACGCGGGTGTGGTCGCAAGGGGTGAGCTTCCACTCCTGCAAGGCCTCCACCTCGCGGAGGATATCCTGCGCGATATGGATGGCGGTGCCGCTCGGGGCATCTTTCTTGTGGATGTGGTGCGTCTCCTCCACGGCGGCAGAGTAGCGGCTCTGCGTGTTCATCAGCTTCGCCAACAGTTGGTTGACTTTGAAGAAGATATTGACCCCGATGCTGAAATTGGCGCCATAGACGAGCCGTCCCGAATGCTCTGCACAGAGGGCTTTCACCTCGTCGAGGCGGTCGAGCCACCCCGTGGTGCCGACCACTATCGGGACTTTCGCCTCAAAGGCGCGGCGAATGTTGGAGACGGCGGCGGCAGGCTCGGAGAAGTCAATGGCCACCTCCGCACTTCTGAACTGGCTGTCGGGACGCCGCCAGTCGTCGTCATTGTCAATGACGGCCACAATCTCGTGATGCCGCTCTTGCAGCACTCGCTCCACGATGTGGCCCATTTTCCCGTATCCTAATATCGCAACTTTCATTCTCTTCAGATTTCGGACGCGATAAATCGCATCGCTATATGATCGTTTACTTGCCTAACGCTTTCTTGACCGCCGCTTCCATCTCCTCTCCTCTCAAATCACGGGCGATGATTTTCCCGTCCTTGTCAATGAGCAGAATCTGCGGAATACCGTCCACGCCGTAAGTCTCAGTGGCATTGCGTGTGGGGTCGGTCAGCTGCGTCCAGGTCATCTTCAAATCCTTGATAGCCTTGGCTTGCGCTTCGGGCTTGTCCCACACGTTAAGGCTCACCACCACAAAATCCTTGCTGTTGTATTTCTCATGAATCTTCGCGATATTGGGAATCTCACGACGGCAAGGTCCACACCAAGAGGCCCAGAAATCGATGAGAGCGACCTTGTCCTTGATGACCTTGCTCAGCTTGGTGGGTCTGCCGGTCTTATAGTCCGTGAGGTCGAGGTCAATGAAGTTTTTCCCCACAGCCGTATGGCTCACCCGCTCCATCTTGGCAAGTTTCTGCTTCAGCGGCAGGTAGTTGGTCACCACCGGCGCGGCATCTTCAAGCAACGCCAACGCCGACTCGTAGTCAACACCTTCGAACTCAAGAAGCATATCCATTGCAAACGCGCCCAAGGCATTGTCCTTGTTTTCCACGTAGGCCGCTTTCACATAGTTGATAAGCTCGTCCAACCGTCTCGAAGCTTTCAATTCAAGTTCCTCGTTATCGCTTGAGGAGGCTTGGGCTTCACTATTCATCTGCTGGTAATAGGCGTTGATGACGTTCACCTCTTCGCGACAATGCTTTGAGAACTGGCAGCAACGGTCGTTCAACGGAGTGCCGGAAAGGGAATCGGTCACCAGATCGGCATAGATATCGCCCGGCTCGGCAATGATATTCAGAAAATAGTAACTCCTCGCGTTTCCGTTCTGCGGATCGGTCTTCAACATGGCCACGAACGGTTTGGTGACAACTATATCGAAGGCGAAGGTGCTGTCCTTTATCTTCGTGGCGGCGAGCGGCTCTCCCGTTGCCATGTCAAGCACGGCGATGTTCTTGCCCTGCAGCGCATCCACGGCAACCCGTCCGCGAATGTGGCAGTCGGCGGTCTGTGCGGAAACCGGGCACACAAAGCCCGCGAGCGACAATACCACAACTAAAGTAGCGATAAATCTGTTGGTGTTCATTTTTAGGATGTTATACTCAAAATACCAAATAAAATTCTCCGCCGCAAAAATAGCAAAAAAACGGTGTCACCGGCATCATCCATTGCAATATTCATACACAAAAAGGGGAGCCCCATCGGACTCCCCTTATGCTAAACGCTAAACGTCAAATGTCAACCTTATCTCTTGACAAACGTCTTCGTCACCATACCTTCTTCCGTGGTCACGCGCACGAAATACATGCCGTCGGCCAGACCGGAAATGTTGATACGGGTCATGTTGTCCGTCACATTGATCGTGTTGATCAATTTGCCATAGACATCGTAAACTTCCATCATGGAGACATTGAGGTCGCCGTCCACGCGGATGTCAACGTATTCGCGAGCCGGGTTCGGGAACAACGTCACGCTGTTCTCCAAGCGGTTGGCGATGCCCACGGTGGTGGTAGCCGTCACAGCGGAAGTCCACACACTCTCATTGCCGTCGCCGCAGTCGGCCTGCACCTGGATGGTGTAAGTCGTTGCCGGGGTCAGGTTCGAGAGGGTGAAGCTGTTGGTGTTGGAAGTGGCGTTCATGATGCTCACACCTGCCACACCGTATTGAATGTTCCAGCTGTTAACATTGGGGTTGGCATCCCACGTGATGGTGATGCTCTCGTCCGTCACACCCGTGACCGTCAGACCAGTGGGTGCTTCGCAAGGAGCAGTGCCGCCAACCTGGAAGTAAGCCGTGACAGACAACGTCATATTGGCCATCATCGGGGTGACCGCGGCTGTAACGCTTGGAGTATAAATCGTGTCGTACATTGTCATACCAGCTGCAGAAATAGACTCAATCCAGTAAAGGAATTCGTAACCAGAGTTAGGAACTGCTACGAAGAGAGTTGTATCTCCCACGGCAATGTGATAAGTGCCAGGGGCAGGGTTGGTGGTACCCATTGTCGCATCAGCGGTGTTGACGATGAGGGTCAAGCTATCGGGAGCGGCGGTACCATCGTTAAACATAGCCATGACCGTGATTTCGCCGAGAGAAAGCAAATTCGGATTAGCAATGCACGGGAAAGGATTCAAGGCGGCGGGAAGATTGGACAAGATCTGACCGTTCCAAAGCACTCTAAAGCCATCGAACGCGATTCCAGTATTCGGCGTAGCGGAAATCATCAACGTGTCGTTCGCAACCACATAGTAAGTGCCGACAGCGGGGGTGGTGGTGCCCAGGGTGGGATCGTTGACGGCGAGATGGATAATCAGCGTGTCATTTGCCGCAGTGGTGTCTGCCTCGAAGAGGGCCGTCAACGTCACAGTGCCGTAGGACATCAGGGAATTGGCGAGGAAGTAAACAGAGACGTAGTTGCTGGATAAAGTATCCACTTCGGTACCGGCACTCAACACCCAGTTGGTGAAATGGTAACCGGGGTTAGCAATGGGGTTGAAAGAGACCGTGTCACCCGAAATGTATTGATAGGTGCCCGGAGCAGGGTTCGTCGTACCCATAGTGGCATCGTTGACAGCGAAGACAACAGTCAAAGTATCCGGAGCCGGAGGAATGTAGGCACCTTGGTACAGCGCGATGTCATCAATGAGCAGATAGTTCATGTCGTAATCCTGGTGGTGGAAGGCGATATAGACGTCTTGACCGGCGAATGCAGTCAGATCGGCAGACTGAATCGTCCAAGTACCAGCGGCTTGCGCGTAAGGACGAAGAACCGTCGTGAAGGCGGCGGTGTCCTTGGTCGTGGTAGAGAGCAGCACACTATACTTGTCGGGATAAGTAGAGCTGGTGATCTCCCACCATGCGATGGTAAGGCTGTCCGTGGTGTTCGGGAGAGTGAACTTCGGCGAAATCAGCCAAGCATCGGCATGCATCGGAGTGGAATTCCAGCTCCAGGAGGAAACAACGTACGCACCACCGTGAGGATCAACAGTGGAAAGACCTGCACAGTTCGTGATGAACCACGGGGTCCCGTCGTTGCTGAAATTGAGCGTGGACCAGCAACCCAGACCGTTCTCGAAGCCTTCATAGTAAGGAAGCTCGGTGACGGCGGGACAGTCGGTGCTGACCTCGATGGTGACCATCGTGCCCGACTCCGTTGCGGAACAATTGGACTGGACACCGAAGGTGTAGGATGTGCCAGAAGTAAGACCAGTGATAGTGTAGGAAGTAGTGGTCAAACCGGAAGCCACAACAGAGTTGTCGTCCATATTGTAAACAGTATAGGTAGTACCGCTGTTATAGTCATCGCTCCAAGTGAGGGTGACGCTGGTGAGAGCCACGTCGCTGGCCGTAAGGGCGGAAACAGGGAAGCAGAAGTCGGAGGTCAGAGCGGAGAAGACCACGCTATCGACACCAAGGCCGTAGCCGTAGTTGTCCTTGTATTCGAAAGCAACTTGATAGACGGTACCGGGGATGATCACCGTTTGGGTGGTCCAGACATTGGTAGCATCGGTATATTCACCGAACATCTGCCAAGCGCCGTCGGCGGCGTTGCGGGCATAGACGCGAAGTTCGTCAACGTCACCGCTCCAAGAACGCAACACGTAAGCGAAATCAAGCGTCAAACCGTTCGTAACATTATCAAGAACCGGCGAAACCAGCTTGGTCATGCTACCCGTGGCAGTGTGGGTAATCTTTGCATTCTGACTGCCTTGGAAAGCACCCGTAGAGGTGCTGTAGTCACCCGTACCGAAGATCCAGTTAGCATCACCTTCAACACTCCAGCAGCCAAGGGTATTGCTGGTCGTCTCAAAGGTCTCCGTATAGGGCACTGGAATAGCGGTGCAGGCCGTACCGAAGGTCACGATGGAGATGGGGCTCTCTGTATTGTTGCAAACGGCACAAATACCGTAGGTGTACAGTGTCATAGGGGTAAGATTGTCAAGGTCGAGGCTATCTACCGTGACATTCTGCACAAACGTGGTATCGCCATTGGCAATGGCATAGACATTGTAGCTGTCGGCAGTACCCGTCCAAGACAATGAAGCTTCCGTGGGGGTGATGTCGCTGGCGGTCAACATAGTGACAGGCAAGCAAAGATCGCCAGTGCTCTCCTCAATCAGGATATTGTCGACGTGCAGGTTGTTGTCGCCACCCGCGACGAGTGACTGACCGTATAAGGCGATGCGGACCGTGTCACCGGCATAAGCGCTCAAATCCACGTACTGGGTAAGATAGCTGCTGCTGGCAAGAGAGGCCAAATTGATGTCGCTAAGTAATGTCCAAGTCTGGCAGTTGTTGGTAGTGATGAGAACCATGAACTTCTGGGAGGCATTCTCTTCAAAACCGGAAGCAGGTGCCGAACTGGAGGAGGAATACTCAGTGAATGCCGCGTCGAAAGTCAACAGAGGCGAGGTGGCGTTGCTGAAGTCGATTTCAGGGGTGATCATCCATTTCTTACAGCTGGAACCATAGATGTTCACACGATAGTGACCGCCCGGAAGACCGTTGCTCTCCGCACCGCAATATGTCCACTGGCTGTTGGAAGTGAGGGTCAACACACCTCCGTTGAGAGCCGAATCAGCGGTAATATTGGAAGCACCGCGCCAACAGGCATCGCTGGAAAGAGTAGCGCTGAAATCTTCACCGAAGGGCAATGCCACGGGAGCACAAGAAGTGGTGGCGCTGACGGTTATCACAGTGCCGTCACCATCAGGGCAGTTGGATTCAACGCCGAAATTATAGGTCGTGTTCGGGAGCAAACCAGTGACCGTGAATGTGGATCCCGTGGCGTTACCCACAAGGCTGTCCACAATGTAGATAGAATAGGAGGCATTGGGGTTCATGTCATCCGTCCACTGGAGGGTGACGCTGCTCGAAGTGACACCGCTGACAGCCAAGTCGCTGACCTCAAAGCAGGAGGGCAATTCCTCGAGGGTCACATCATCCATATAGATTGTACCTGAGCCCTTATAGAAGACAAAAGCGACGTAAGGAGCCGTAGCTGCGGCGCTGGTCATAGGAACAGAATACAAGGTATAGGAGGTACCGCTCACCAGCACGCTGTCAACCAAAGCAAAGGTGGTGGGATCAGCGGGATTGGTCATGGTACCCACGTAAATGTTCTTGTTATAGGTTGAGGAACTCATTTTAGCCCAGAAGGTCACACGAGTGTTGTTCATCGAATAGGCGGTCACGTCAAGTTGAGGCATGACGGCAATCATCGTGTCAGAATATGCAGAGCCTGTGGTTCCAAAAATATAGAGGCTACGGCTGCCGGAATGGACATTGGTGGTGTGGCTGTAAGGATAGGTGGCTGTTGAGGTATAAGTCGAAACATAACGACCCCAACAGTAAGGCATTTGATAGCTGCCAGAAGGGATATTCTCGAAACCATCGGTGTAGGGCAACTCGGTAATGGCACCGCAGCCTGTATGAGCATTGACGGTCATCTTCACAGAAGCATCCGTGGCAGAACAGTTGGACTCTACGCCGAAAATGTATTCGGTATTGGCATCAAGACCGGTCACGGTGTAGGTGTTGGCGGTAATACCACTCTGGACAAGGGAATTGTCGGCCATATTATAGACCGAATACGTGGCACCCGAGTTGAGGGAGTCCGTCCAGTTGAGCGTTATGCTGCTAGGTGTGGCCTGAGACTCATCTACAGAAAGATTCTGCACAGGACGACATGTAATCGCAGTGCCGCCCGTGAAGGTGAACGTAGTCTTCGGGATAAAGTTCTGAACTGAACCTGTGACACTGCTCCACGACGTGCCACTGTAACCCTGCCAGCTGGAACCATTAGAGCTGACACCATAGAAATAGCAGCTCTTGTAGGTACCCGTCATGGTGCTATAGACCTCAATCAAAAGGTTGCCGCCCTGATAGGTGTACGGAGTCGTGAAGGTGATGTTCATCGTGGACTGGGTACCGTCCAGCGGACCTGTGTAAACCGTCGTGGCGTCGGTCATGTCCACGAAGGTCGACAGCGTGCTAGCCGTCACCTCCTTGATTCTGACCACAAACTCGGCAACACCCCACGAGTCAGCGGCAGGAGTGCTCAGATAGTAGGTCACCCCTGTGATGTCAGCGCCCATCATGCCATACGTAGACGCTGCAGCGTCAAACATTCCGGCCGGGTAGATGGTTTGACAGCGCAGAAACTCATCGACATACAGGCCATAGACCGGCACATACGCATTCGTCGCAGTACCCTCGGCCACAGTCAACGTGTTCTGTGCAGACAATGTCAATGAGCTGATGCCCATCATCACTGTCAGCAAAATTAATAATAACTTCTTCATACTGATTGATTTAGTGAATTATTTGATGTTTATTTGTTGTTTATTCCTTGCCTCGAAAAAACAGCCGCGAATATACGAATTATTTCTACAACATAGGCGTTTCAGATATAAAAAAAGAGCCGCCCTTGAGGCAGCCCTTGTATATATCGGAATTTGAATGTCGGAGGAAGATAACCTTGAAGTCTGGCGGGGTTACTTGGAACCTTTGTCCTTCTGGCCGGCGTGGCCGCGGAAGATGCGCGTCGGGGCGAACTCGCCGAGTTTGTGGCCGACCATGTTCTCCGTGACATAGACCGGGATGAACTTGTTCCCGTTGTGCACGGCAATGGTGAGACCCACGAAGTCGGGGGAGATCATAGAGGCGCGGGACCACGTCTTGATGGTGGACTTCTTGCCGGACTCCTGGGCGGCGATCACGCGCTGCTCCAGTTTGTAGTGTATATACGGTCCTTTTTTTAATGAACGGCTCATAATCGTATGCTTTTAGGTTATTTCTTTCTTCTCTCCACGATGTACTGGGAGGAGTTCTTCTTCGGATGACGGGTCTTGTAGCCCTTGGCAGGCATACCGTTGCGGGAGCGCGGGTGGCCGCCGGAGGCGCGTCCTTCACCGCCGCCCATCGGGTGGTCGACGGGGTTCATGACGACACCGCGGTTGCGCGGACGGCGACCGAGCCAGCGGCTGCGGCCGGCCTTGCCGGACACCTCAAGGCTGTGGTCCCCGTTGGAGACGATGCCGATGGTGGCTCTGCAGGCGCAGAGGATCATGCGGGTCTCGCCGGAGGGCAGCTTGATGATGGCGTAACGGCCGTCACGGGACATCAGCTGGGCGTACGAGCCGGCGCTGCGGGCGATCTTGCCACCCTGGCCGGGACGCATCTCGATGTTGTGGATGATTGAGCCGAACGGGATCTCGCCGACGGGCAGACAGTTGCCGAGGTCGGGGGAGACGCCGCTGCCGCTTACGATCTGCTGGCCCACCTTGATGCCGTGGGGCGCCACGATGTAGCGCTTCTCGCCGTCGGCGTAGAACAGCAGGGCGATACGGGCCGAGCGGTTCGGATCGTACTCAATGGTCTTTACGGTGGCCGGGACACCATCCTTGTTTCTCTTGAAATCAATGATGCGATACATCTGCTTGTGACCGCCTCCGCGGTACCGTATCGTCATCTTACCGCTGTTGTTGCGGCCACCCGTGCTGTGGTTGGGGGCCAACAAGCTCTTCTCAGGCTTGCTCGCGGTAATGTCGTCATAAGCGCTAATCACTTTGAAGCGCTGACCCGGCGTTACAGGTTTGTACTTTTTAAGTGCCATTATTATTTATTGGTTTAATGTTTATGGTTTATGGTTTAATGTTCAAGGTGTTCATAAGACAGTCCCCTTAAACTCTCAACCTTAAACCTTAAACTAATTATTAGATGTTACTGTAGAAATCGATCTTGTCGTCCTTGTCCACGAAGACGTAGGCCTTCTTGAAATTGTTTTTCTGACCGAAGATGACGCCTGCCTTGGTGTTGCGGGCGGTCGTCTTGCCACGCTGGATGAGGGTGTTCACGCGCACCACCTTGACATTGTAGATGGACTCGATCTCGCGCTTGATCTCGGGTTTCGTGGCCTCGCGCGTCACCATGAAGCCGTAGCGGTTGTATTTCTCAGCCACGCCGGTCATCTTCTCGCTGATGATGGGTTTTATAATGCAGCTCATTGTTCTAACTTTTTAAGGGGTGAATTATTCGCCTAACATCTTGTCCAACTCCTTGAGGCTGCTTTCGCAGATGATCAGGTTGTTGGCGTTAAGCACGTGATACGTATTGGCCTCGATGGCGCGCATGATGTTGGTGCGCTGGAGGTTGCGGCCCGACAGGAAGACGTTGCGGTCGTTCTCGGGGAGCAGCAGCAGGGTCTTCTTACCCTCGAGGTTGAGGTTCTTGAGCATGGCCTTGTACTCCTTGGTCTTCGGCGCGTTGAAGGTGAAGTCCTCGACGACGGTGATGCAGCCTTCCTGCTGTTTGTAGGTGAAGGCGGAGAAACGGGCGAGGCGTTTCACTTTCTTGTTGAGCTTGAAGCCGTAGTCGCGCGGATGAGGGCCGAACACGGTGGCACCGCCGCGGATGGTCGGGCTCTTGATGCTACCGGCACGGGCGCCGCCGGTGCCTTTCTGGCGTTTGAGCTTGCGGGTGCTTCCCGACACGGTGGAGCGCTCCAGCGTGTTGTGCGTGCCCTGGCGTTGATTGGCCAAATACTGTTTCACGTCCAGCCAGATGGCGTGGTCGTTCGGTTCCACATTGAAGATCTTGTCGTTCAGGGTGGCCGTCCTGGCAGTCTCGCTGCCGTCTATCTTATAAACTCTTAACTCCATCTCTCAATAATTATATATGAACCATTGGCTCCCGGAACGGAACCTTTAACTAAAAGCAGATTTTTCTCCTTGACGATCTTGACGATCTGAAGGTTGATGACCTTGACCTTGGCGTTGCCCATCTGGCCGGCCATGCGCATGCCCTTGAACACGCGGGACGGGTAGGACGAAGCGCCCATGGAACCCGGTGCGCGCAGACGGTTGTGCTGACCGTGGGTGGCGTCGCCGACACCGCCGAAGTGGTGACGCTTCACAACACCCTGGAAGCCCTTACCTTTGGAGGTGCCGCTCACATCGACGAACTCGCCCTCTTCGAAGACGGTGACGTCGAGCACGTCGCCCAAAGACTTCCGGTGACCCTCCTCGAAACGGGTGAACTCACGCATGATCTTCTTCGGCGTGGTGCCCGCCTTCGCGAAGTGACCCTTCAGCGACTTGGTCGTGTTTTTCTCTTTCTTCTCGTCGTAGGCCAATTGGATAGCACTGTAGCCGTCCGTCTCGACGGTTTTGACTTGCGTGACCACGCAAGGACCAGCCTCTAACACCGTGCACGGCACAACCTTGCCGGAGGCATCGTAGATGCTAGTCATCCCAATTTTTTTTCCTATTAATCCTGACATTTTTGGTTAGATTTGTAAAATAATTTGACTTTTTGTACCCGTTTCGACTCTTTGAACCATCATTCAACAGATTGAAATTCAGTCAGTTGAATATCTGAAACCAGTTTTTCTAACGAGCGTGCAAATATACACTTTTTCTTTATACTCAGACACTTGCGCGATTTTTTTTCTTCACACACGGAAAAGGAGCTCTGAACACCCCTCCCCCACTGCCCTTTTCAAAGAACCGATGAAGGAAAAAACGGGCACCGATATCGCTATCGGTACCCGTTCATTATCCATTATCAATTATCCATTACCTTTTGACAAAGGTTTTGGTCACAGAGCCTTCCTCCGTGGTCACACGCACGAAGTACATGCCGTCGGCCAAGCCGCTGACATTGAGGACGGTGGTCTCGGAAGTCATCTGGACAGTTTGCAACAACTTGCCATACACGTCGAGCACCTCGACACTGGCACCGTCCCACTGCGCATTGTTCATCGTGCACTGCACATGGACAACCTCCTTCGCCGGGTTCGGATACAACGTCACGCTGTTCGCCAACCAGCTGTCGATGCCGACATTGGTGGTGGAAGCCGTGATGGCCGTGCACCACTCGCTGGTCAGACCGTTCGTGCAGACCGCCTGCACCTGGATCTGATACTCGGTGCCAGGAGTCAAACCCGTGATGGTGTAGCTGTTCGTGTTGGAGGTCGCGGAGCTCAGCTGACCGCTCGTCTGGCGATACTGGATATTCCAGCTGGCCACATCGGGATTGGCATCCCACGCGATGGCGATGCTCTCGTTCTGCAAGTTGGAGGTGTGCAAGCCCGTCGGGGTTTCGCAGACCTCGGGTTGCGGCCCATCGCCACAGTCCGTGGTGAACGTGTGGATCGTGGGGCTCGTGATTCCCGACAAATCGGAGATGGTGAAGAGCTGCACGCCATCGGGATCGAGCAGCGTGATACCCACCTCACCGTCGTAGCTGCCCTCATGCCACACGAGGTCGATAGAATTGCCGTCGCAGAGAACCATATATACCGTATCGACGGAACCTTCACCGCCCAGATTATGGTTGACCGCCTCCACGGCGGCCACCACAACGCCGTTCTGTTCCAAGGTCAAATAGCCATTATTCCAACCGTCGCCGTAATCGTCCTCAAGCACGAAGGTATATTCGCAGGCGTCGGTCGCCGCGCAGTTCGGCGTGGTGAAGGTGGTCGTCTTGTAGGAGGAAGTCTCGTCACCGCAGTCGGCCTTCACGCGCACCTGGTACTCCGTGAGGCCCGTCAGACCGGTGAGCTGGTAGCTCGTCGTGGTGGCCGTGGCCGTGGTCCAGTTGGTACCCGTCACCGGCTTGTGCTCCACAATCCAGCTGGTCTCGTTGCCAGTGGGCGTCCAAGAGACCATGGCGGTAGTGTTGCCGACATTCGAGACGGAAATGCTGGACGGCGGCGGACAAGTGTTGGAGACGCAGCTCACAATCAGTTCGAAGCCCGGATAGACCACCGAACCGTCGGAAGTGAAGTGGATTGTCAGCGGTCCCGTGGTGGAAGTCAGCGTCGGGATGGTGAACGAACCGCTGTACTCGCCGAGCAGCGTGCCCGTAGTGCCGGCACCATCGTAGATGCGCAAGTATTCCCAGCTGGACTCGACATTGCAAGTACCCTGGATCGAAATGGCATTGCCCGGAATCGAGGGTTGGATGATCAACGTCGCATCGCAGTTCGTGCTGTAGTCGCCGTCAACACCACCATCGTCGTAGATGACCATCGAGCAGGTGGTCACCGTGTAGGTACCCGTGACCGGCAGGAGGTATGATCCCGGAGTGGCCGACACCGGACCTGTGAGCGAACTCTCATCGCCGGCACCGCAATCGGATTTCACGTAGAAGTCATACACCACAGACGACAAGTTGGTAATCGTGTAAGGATTGCTGTTGGCCTGCACTTCCGTGCCGCTGCCGGGCGTGAAGTCGGTGGGACCATATTCGATGACCCAGTTGCCGGCAGTGCCGTTCTCCGTCCAGCTCAACGTCACCGCATCCTCCGTCACGTTGTCAACGGTCAGGTGGGTGGGTTGCGGGCAGGTGGGGGCAACGCTCAGTACCAGGTTGTCGATATTACCCTCGTTGTAGTAGGCTCCGGGCACGAACGCTCCGATGTTATAGGGAGCCTTCAGGGCGAGACGATCGCCAGTGCCGGTGAAACCGCTCGTGAAAAAGACCTCCGTCGAGTAGGTCGTCGAACCGGTATTGATAATCATCGTGTCAATCGGGGTGAACGTGCTCACATCCGTACCGGTCATCGCACCAATCACGAGACAGAACGGATAAGAGGTGCTGTAACGGCGGGCATCGAAGGAGAGCTGCAGGTTGTCAATCGGATAGGTATTGATATCCAAAGCGGGCAGAATGGCATACTGGTCAGCATAGCTCGAAGAGGTGTAGCTGTAGAAGCGCAAGCTGTAGCTGCCGCTCGAAGAATAAGAGGAACCGTAATAGACATACGGGTAGTTGGTATAGGTCGTACCGCTATTGTGCGAATTCCAACAGTCAGCCAAGTTGTTGGGGCCTGAGCTGGTGTTGGAGGTGTGCGTGCTCATCGAATCGAAATTCTGCGTGTAGGGCAGGAGGTCAATGGGCAAGCAGTCCGTGGTGACGGTAATGAAGCGCCAATGGCTCTCACCACCGCCCGTACAGGCGGCGCGCACATAGAAGTCATACGACGTGTTGGGCTGCAGGCCGTTGACAGTCGCGGAGTTGGTATAGGCCATATTGATGGCGGCCGTCTCCAAATCCACCGTGCCGGTCAAGCCGTAGGTATACTCCCACTCCGACTCGTCGCCGCCGGGCGTCCAGCCGATGGTGGCCTCGTCAACCAAGGCGTTCTGCACGGCAAGGTCCTCCGGGTGGGCACAAGCGGCCATATAATCCATGAAGAGATCGTCGAGATAGATGTACGAGCTGCCCCACTGCGGGATGCGGAAGGCCACATAACGACCGTTGCCGGCATAGTTGGCCGTGGTGAACTCGTAAGTCTCCCATGTATAGGAAATCGGCACCGTGAAGGTCTTCAACGGCACGAAGGTGCTGTAATCGTACGGGTCGGTCATCATACCCGCCTCGATGCTGTAACCGGAGGTAGTGGCGTGAAGGCTGACACTCACTTCCAAGCTGTCAAGCGTCACGGCATCGCTGAGACGCGGAAGGGCAGCGTAGGAATAATACGAGGAGGTACCGTAGAAGTAGAGAGAACGGGAGCCGGAAGAGGCATACGAGGTGGAGATGTACGGATACTGCGTGGAATAGTTGGTGCCACGGAACCAGCAGTCAACGTAGGCGGAAGAGCCGCTTCCCGTAGTGGACTCAAAGTCTTGGATGTACGGCACGTTGATGTAGTCGCAGACCGTGGAAGCGTTGACAACCGTCCAGTCGCTGAACTCGGAGGAGGAGCAGACGCTTCTCAAGCGGATATCGTATTCGGTGCTGGAAGCGAGGTTCGTGAAGGTATAGGTAGTGACATTCACCGTACCCTCTGACGTCCAATCCGTCGTGTCGGCGGTCTTGTACTCCAACTCCCAAGAGGTCTCCTGGTCGCCGGGCACCCATACGATGGTAATTTCGTTATCGCTGTAATCCGTGACCACCGCATTGGGCGCCAGGCAGGTAGCCGTGGAGTCGCAGTCGCCGCCGAAGCGCACATTGTTACGGTTGGAAGTAGTGCCGGAACTGCCGCTGCTCGGCGTGGTGTTGATGCTGTACGGAGATCCATCCTGATAGATGTACTTGGCCAACGTGCCCGTGGTGGTGTGCGTCATCCAGGAATTGCCGCTGACATAGCTGCCCGTCTCATCGACGACGATGAGCGCGAGGTTGTCGGTGCCGTTATAGAAGAACGGAGCGGTGAAGTAGTAGGTGTTCCATCCAACCACCATCTGCTGGTTTCCAGAATAGACCATCACAGCGGAATCGGTGGGCAGCCAGTTGTCTGCGCTGGTCGCCGTCGTATGCATAAGATAAATCTTGTAAGTACGAGTCGTTGCAATGGCAGAAGCCTCGAAGGCGATGGAGGTGAGGGCACCCGGGCCGTTCATCTCGCTGGACAGGAAGATCTGCTGCGTATAGGAGTAGTTGTAGAAGCCGTAGGAGGGCAGGTACGAATAGGTGCTCGTGCCGTTGCCAATGGCGAATTCGCTGCTAGACAGACAGTGCGTGAGCAGCGTGCCGGTCAGGGTATCGCTGTAGCCGTTCTCACCGCAGTCCATATACAGACGCACATCGTAGAGGGTCTGCTGGGTGAGGCCGCCGATGAGACAGTAGCTGGCCGTGGTGGTCACACTCTGCCAGTTCTCGGTGCCGGCCTCGGTATATTCCACATGGTAGGTCTCGGTGCCAGTGGCCGTGGCATCAGGTGTCCACACCACTTGCGCGGAACTACCGCTCACATTGGTGAAGTGCATATTGTGCGGAGCCATACAGGCGGTCTGACCAGCCTCGATGACCAAATCGTCAATATAGAAGTAGTTGGAGCTGCTGCCCGGAGCAAACGGACAGTAGAGCGTCGGGTAGATAACCTGCCCGTTGACCGCTTCGGGAAGCGCGACGGTAATCTCCGTCCAAGCGGATGCCGGGACCTCGTTCGAATAGACAGTCTTCACCAACACAAAGCTGCTGAAGTCGGACGGGTCGGTCATATAACCGGCCTGCACATAGCCATAGCCCGAGGAGGTCGGGTACTCCCAGAAACGCATCACCAGCGGCTCGATGTTGTCGGTCAGGTCGAGACCCTGGAAACGGATAGTGCTGGAGTTGGGAGAGTAGGAGTAGAAGTAGAGGGCGCCGCTGCCGGAGTGATGGTAAGAGCCGGAAACGTACGGGTAGCTCGTATAACCCGTGCCGACACCCACTTCCGCACAATCCGGGATGTGGCCGCTACCAGTGCCCACACCTTCCATATCCACCACGTAAGGAAGCTGAGCGGTCGGGGAGCACAGCGTCTTGAACGATTGCATGTTCCAGAAGCTGTTATCGCCACCGCCGCAGTCCGCACGCACATAGACAGTATAGTTCGTGTTGCCGTTCAGCGCCGTGGCAGCATAGAAGGTGTCGCTCAGGGTGATCACCGTCTCGTTTTCCAACGTGCTGCCCTCGGGCACGAGCACCAACTCGTAACCGTTGTGCGACTGGGAAGAGTGCCAAGAGAAGGAGGCTCCATCGGCGGTGATGTTGCTAACCGTCAGATAGGTAGGCATCGGGCAAACCACCGGGTCACCCACCATGAAGCGCAGATTGTTACGGGTGGAACCCAGCGTGCCGGATCCTAAGGAGTTCACATTGTAGGGGGAACTGTCCGTATAGAGATAGAGGCTCTTGGAGGAAGCCGAATGCACGTTGAACGTCGGGTTGGAGCTGGACACGTAGCTGCCCGTGTTGTTGAGCACGGCCACCACAATGTTGCTGACGCCGTCATACTCGAACGGAACATCGAAGGGAATGTTCACCCAGTTACCGGCAGCTTCGTTGCTGAAATTCACCGTGCCATTGAATACCTGGAACATCTGATTCACTGGAACCCAGTCGTTGCCACCGGCAAACGAACCCTTGTTGGTATTGCCCATATAAACCACAATGTTTTTGCTTTGCGGCGTACCATATATATACTGGAAGGAGATACAATTGATGGCCCCGTTGATAGTGCCGAGGTCTGCTGTGGTGTAAATCTGCTCACTGAAGGAGTAGTTATAGAAGGTGTTCAGCGGGAGCAAATAGCCTGTGCTGAGCGTAGTTGCATCCTCCACAATCACCGTGTCCTGACAATCGGCGCAGGGGTTTGTTTTCATCGTGACCGACACCGTAACAGGATTGGATTCACAACCGGAGGCGTACATAGCCGTCACGTCGTAGGTGTAGCTGCCGAAATCTACGCTGTCGAGGTAGGAGGTAGCGCCCACCGATGCGAGGAGGGCGTCGTTACGGTAAACCTTATAGCCGGAGAGGATGTGGGAGGCTTCTTGCAGATTGCCGATAATAATCCAGTTGTAATCAGCCAAGTTGGACATTTGGGCAAGATCATCCCACTCATTGTCCATGACGATGAGCGAGCCCTTGCCGACTATACCGCCATTGTTGCTGGCGCCAAGCGGGTGGCAAGTCGTGTCATAGACGCAGCGGATGCCGATCCAAAGTTCTTGGGTGACATCAATCAGCTGGGCAGTGTCAAGGATGATTGTGTTGAGGGCACTTGGGGTCAACGGAGAGGTGATAGGCTGGTTGACAATCATCGTGCCGGGATTGTAAACGGTATCCACGATGCTCCCTCCTTGCCATACCACGATGGAGTACGATGTGATAGCTACGTCTTCCGCATAACCCGGGATAAAGGTCACTGAGGTCAGGTAGCGACCTGCATAGTCGGCCAACTCCGTGGGAGTGAAGCGTACTGTACCTATGAAATCGGCTCCGCCGTTGGTGCCGATTCGGGTGTACAGCGTTTTGGTTGACCACATGATTTCTTGCTGCGTGGAATCTTCCACAGCATTCCAATTGAGCAGAACATTGTTCCACTCCGGGGCATGCAAAGAGGCCGTCAAGCCTGTGGGCGCATTACAGCTGCTCTGCGCCAACCCTCTCACTGACAGCATCACAAATGCCACAAACAGAAAGAATAAAGCTTTTCTCATACCTGTTATAATTTGGTGAATAATTCTTTCGATAAAGAAAAGGCAAAATTACAAATAATATAAGATATGGTACAACCATGAGTTATCAACAATTTATCAACCGCCAACCGTTCATTATCGCGCATTTGAAAATTTGTGTACCTTTGCCACCGCAAATTGAAGTATCATTTTAAACCCCAAAAATATGAACGAAGAGATGCTGAATCTGAAACCTTCCAAGGTTTTCTATTATTTCAATGAGATCACCAAAATCCCGCGCCCGTCGAAGCGTGAAGAGAAGATGTCACTCTGGTTGGAGGAGACCGGCAAGAAACTGGGTCTGCCCACCAAACGCGACAAAGTCGGCAACGTGCTGATTTCCAAACCCGCAACCCCGGGCAAGGAGAACGTGACCCCTGTGGTGTTGCAGGCGCACATGGATATGGTCTGCGAGAAGAACAACGACAAGGTGTTCGACTTCGACAAGGACGCCATCGAGACTTGGATCGACGGTGAATGGCTGAAGGCCAAGGGCACGACCCTCGGTGCTGACGACGGCATCGGTGTGGCCCTCGCACTGGCCGTCCTCGACGACAACGAGATAGAGCACGGCCCCATCGAATGCCTCTTCACCATCGACGAGGAGACCGGCCTGACCGGCGCCGCCTCCGTGGAAGCCGGCTTCATGCAGGGCAAGATGCTCCTCAACCTCGACTCCGAGGACGAAGGACAGTTCTTCATCGGATGCGCCGGCGGCCAGGACACCGTGGCCAAGGTCCCCGTGGACTACGAACCCGTGGAGGGCGACTGCGACTTCTTCAAGGTCGAGGTCAAGGGTCTGCAAGGCGGTCACAGCGGCGACGACATCAACAAGGGCCGCGGCAACGCCGTGAAACTCCTCGCCCGCATCCTCTGGAACTCCTACAGCGACTACAACCTGCGCGTCGCCGACATCAACGCCGGCAATCTGCGCAACGCCATCGCCCGCGAGGGTTACGCCATCGTGGCCGTGCCCAAAGAGGAAGTCGAGAACTGGAAAGCCTACCTCGCCGAGATGGACAAGACCTACAAGGCCGAATTCCACACCACCGACCCCGGCGTCACCGTCGCGGTGGAACCCGCCGAAGCCGTCAAGGAGGTGCTGGAAGAGACGCTCCAAATCGACGTGCTGAACGCCCTTATGGTCTGCCCGCACGGCGTCGCCGCCATGTCACAAGACATCCCCGGCTTCGTGGAGACCTCCACCAACCTGGCTTCCGTGAAGATCATCGACGGCGAGGTGGTATTCACCACCAGCCAGCGCAGCTCCGTAGAGTCTAAGAAGCGCGCCATCGTGGACAAAGTATCGACCACCTTCTGGATGATCGGCGCCGACGTGGAGAACTCCGACGGCTACCCGGGCTGGAACCCGAACCCGAACTCCGAAGCCGTGCGCGTGCTCACCGAAGCCTACCGCAACATCTTCCACAAAGATCCGCAGGTGCTGGCCATCCACGCCGGCCTCGAATGCGGCCTCTTCTCCGAGAAGTACCCCGACATGGACATGGTCTCCTTCGGCCCGACCCTGCGCGGCGTGCACTCCCCCGACGAGAAGCTCGAAATCGCCACCGTCCAGATGTGCTGGGACCTCATGGTCGAGTTCTTCAAGCTCCTGAAATAGAATTGGTGATTAGTGATCAGTGAACAGTGATTTGTGATTAGTGAGCTGAGCGCTGTCACGAACAACCATCATTAAGACGAAGAGGGTGTGTCAAAAAGAGAGACACACCCTCTTCTTTGTTCCACGGCACAATGAGATGAAAGTTGTCCTTACGCTGACCTCTTATAATGGCAACGTTTTCTGAACAAGGTTGTCTGCGCCAGAGGGATGCGCCATGTGTTGCTTT
>ONQE01000075.1 GCA_900319925.1 uncultured Bacteroidales bacterium
GAGACGTCATCATTCCGTTGGAATACGATTATGCGGATGTGCTCCAAGGCGCCTTGGCTCAAGTGAAGCTCAATGGCGAGTATGTTTACATTGATCGGACAGGTCGGCGAGTTTGGCCGAAAGCGGAATGATCAACTCAAAGTATCACCCCAATTCATAATGCGTGCTTCTTCCGGCCAAAGCCGATTTGGCATGGTGATGACTTGTTCTCCGCAAAAATGCGGCGAATAAAACTTGTTTTCACCGCACCGACCCTTGCCAAACCTCTCCACGCCGCTCAAATGTACAAGGCATCTGATTTATGGTAAAATTGTTGTTCCAGAAATTTAAACATATAAAAGTATGCTTTTATTTTTCTGCAATTGATATTTTTTGTATCTTTGCAGAAAAATAAAATGCTAAAACAATGATTGGAAGAGAACGGGAAATTCAGGAGTTGAACGAATGTTACGACAGCGGAAAAGCGGAGTTTGTAGCCGTTTACGGTCGCAGACGCGTGGGCAAAACCTATTTGGTGGACGAAACCTTGAAAGACAGGATCGCCTTCCGGCACGCGGGGCTTTCCCCTGTTGATGAGCAAAACCACAAAAACGGCCTCAAAGAACAGTTAAAGCACTTCTATCTGTCGCTGCAGCTCCACGGCATGAAGAAGAGCAAATGCCCCGCCTCCTGGTTAGAGGCTTTCTTCATGCTGGAAATGCATCTCCAAAGTGTTGACGAAGGATCGCGACAGGTGGTCTTTTTGGACGAATTGCCGTGGATGGACACGCCGCGTTCGGGCTTCGTCACCGCATTGGAGGCCTTCTGGAACGGTTGGGCGTGCCATCGCCATAATATGATGTTAGTGGTATGCGGGTCCGCCACTTCCTGGATGACCGACAATCTCGTCAACAACCATGGCGGATTGTATGGAAGGCTTACTTGCCAAATTAAACTTTCCCCTTTCACGCTCCGCGAATGCGAGGCGTTCTTCCAAGAAAGAGGGATACGCTTTTCTCGTTACGACATCGTCCAAAGTTATATGGCCGTTGGCGGAATCCCCTACTATCTTGGATATATGAAGAAAGGGATGAGCCTCGCCCAAAACATTGATTGGATGTTCTTTGAGGACAACGCCAGACTTCATGACGAATTCGACCGGTTGTTCGCATCTGTGTTTTCCACCCCTGAACTGATGAAGAATATCGTGCAACTTTTAGGGACTCGGCGCTCGGGATTCACCCGTCAGGAAATACTCCGCAGAACAGGGTTGGACGATAGTGGGGCTTCCACCAAATTGCTGAAAGCGTTAGTCGCCAGCGATTTTATAAAACCATACATCCCTTTCGGCAAAGGGAAACGCGATACACGCTACAAACTCACCGACCCGTTCTGTCTTTTTTACATGAAGTTTGTTCAGGGAAGAACGGAAATGGATCCGGATTTCTGGATGCACAACGGAGCCTCTCCGGCAGTGAACTCTTGGCGAGGCTTTGCCTTCGAGGAAGTCTGTTTTCATCATATCCGACAAATCAAGAAATCACTGGATATACTTGGCGTGTCTTCAACGCAGTCTTCCTGGACTCTAAAGGGGGATGACGGTTCCGACGGTGCGCAAATTGACCTGTTGATCCAACGGAAAGACAACGTGGTGAACCTCTGTGAAATGAAGTTTTATAACGACAAATTCACGGTTGACAAAACCTATTATATGAAAATGGTCCACCGTCAGAATATCTTGGCCGAACATCTTCCCCGTAAGGCCGTGATACATAACGTACTGGTGACCACTGAGGGACTGAAATATAACGAATACAGCAGTGTGTTCCAAAATGTGGTTGTACTTGACGACCTTTTTGAGAAATAAGGTACACACCCTCACCAAACCTCTCCACGCTGCTCAAATGTGCGAAACTTCACAGATCTTCCGCACCAACCCCGTGATGCACAAACTCATAAAGCAGATTATCAGCAGCAAAATCACCTTCGGGAACAAGGGGAATATCGCGGGAGTCTCGATGGTTATCCCGGCGGGGAGGAGCCATTGCGGATGCAACAGCACGAGCGCGATGCCGATGGCGCCCGTGACGATGCCCGAAATGAACACGGCCACCATCATCCGGCGGTAACCCCTCGTCTGCGCTTCACGATACCGTTTCGCATATTCCGCCGCCTCTAACTTCTTGGAAAGCCGCGTCATATATTCGTTCCGGTCGCCCATGTCCGGCTGGTATTGGGCGAATAATTCTTCTATGGTGGTCTTCTCTTTCATCGTTCCAATATTTGTCTAAGTTTAACTCTCCCTCTTGAAAGCTGCTGCTTCACAGCCAATTGGGAACCTCCCGTGATTTTCGCGATCTCCTTCACGGAGTAGCCGCTGACGTAGAACAGCAGGATGGCGCTCTTCTCCTTCAGCGGCAGCGTGCCGATGGCCTCGTACAACTCTTGGTATTGGAAGGCATCGTCGGCACCCGGACCGCCCGGCATCTGCTCCGCCGCGTCCAAGTCCGTCCGGCGGTTCCACCCCGACCGCTGGTGGTCGAGGAAGGTGTTGTAGGCGATCTTGAAGAGCCACGTGGAGAACTTGGCCCGCTCCACGAACCGCTCCATCGCGATGTACGCCTTCACCATCGCCTCCTGCGCGATGTCCTCCGCCTCCATCCGGTCGCCCTCACACAGGGCAAGCAGGAATCTCCGCAAAGACTCCTGCTCCTCCGAAATCAAGGCTATGAATTGTTCTCGTGTCATTCGGAGATCTTTTGCTCGGCAATCCGTTTTTCTTCGGCCTCCAACTCGTTGCGGAGGACCCTCTTGCTTACAAAGTAGTAGATAAGGAACGCCAAGCCTATGGCCATTATCACGCCGCCGCAAAAGAGTCCGATCGCTTTCGAGCCAAACGAAACCATCCCCATTAGGTGGAGGACTAAGATGACCAGTCCCATAAGCGTCATCATCAGGCCGCCGTATAGATTTTCCAACAACTTTTGTTTCAATGTTTTGTTATTGGTTTCCTGCGACATGTTCAGCTTGTTCATCACCTCAACTGGGTCAAGATCCGGATTTTTCTCCAACAAGGCCATCAAAACCTCCGTCTTTTTGTCGATTTCGTGGTTTTTGCGTTTATTAATCAACCATATAACCATCAAGGGCAGCACCACGCAAATGCCGATTACTACGATGATTATCATTAATACTCCTAAAACTTTTACTACATACATGACTATTAATTATTAAGGTTATACATTTCCGTTTATTACCGAACCGATTCAACCGTTAAACGGATGAAGTGGACAAAAGGTGACAACGTGAAAAAAAATATTCCTTGAGCCGTCCCGACAGGGACAAAAGCTCGGTAGAGCAGATTATGGTTCGTCGTTATGAAACAACAGGATTGGGGCGAACGCCGTGAACAGCATCCGGCCGGTTTGCGCGTTGAGGGTGTCCTCGACCAGCATCGAGAGCGCCAACGTCAGGATGAGCGCGAAATAGACGAACGTCACACGATTCCGCATCCTCGCAAAAGGATAGACCAGCAGGAAACAGAAATAGAGTAGGGGGATGATGCCGGCGGCCAGCCAGAAGGTGAGATACTGGTTGTGGCTGCCGCGCCCCAGCTTCTTGCCCGCGATGGGCGAATGCTGCAGCTCCAGCTGCCGGTCCAGAGCCGCCCGCTGGCTCCCGATGCCGACGCCGAACAGCCAGTTGTCGCGCACCAGCTGCCACGACGCCCGCCAGAGCTCCACCCGCTCCAGCATCGACGACTCGCTCAGCATCCCGTATTTCCGGTAGAGCGACATCCCGAAGTAGGTCTCGTACAGCGCCCGCCGGAGGCTGCCCTTGCGCACGTAATAGGCGTTGGCTGTGTGGCGCTCGATGTGGCGGATGTCCTCGTCCGTGAGACGCATCACCGCCGCGGAATCCTTCCGCAGCCCGAGGGAGTTAAGGTAGCGCGTCAGGGTCGCCGCCGTCAGCCCGTCGTAGGCCGAGTCGGAACGCATCGCCCAGGCCGTCGCCAGCTCCTCCTCGCAGACGTAGTACCCGATGTAGTGCCCGCACTCCAGCACCGGATCCTCCTCGAAGGTGTAGGGGCGCCCCGAAGCCGTCAGCGCGGAGGTGTCCGGGGCGGGGTCCTTCACACGGAAGTAGTCGCGCGTGATGTGGACCGTGTACCCGATGACGCCGACCAGCAGCAAGGCCGTCGCGCTGCCGAAAATCCATTTCGTCTTCCGGTCGGCCCTGCTCGCGATGAGGTGGACAATGTAGCAAAGTGCGATGACCATCATGATCAGGATGCCGGAGAGCGTCTGGCTGTAGAGAAGGTATGCGAGGAGTGTCAGGCTGATGGCCAGGTAAAGGAACCGGAGCTTCCCGCTCTGTTCGACGTTGAGGAAGTAGTGGATGCCCAGCACCACCGACATCACCACGCAGAGGCTGAAGCGGATGTGGTCGATGAAGCGCGACATCTCCCGGAAGTTGCCGAGGGTGTGGGTCTGGGCATATCCGAAATTCCAGCAGCAGCCGAAGAGCGTGGCGAGGATGAACGCCCCGAAGATGCCCTGCAACTCTTTGCGGCTGAACGGCTTGGAGGTGATAATCACGATAGGGGAGAGGAGGAACGGAAGCTTGCCGAGCATCTCCTCGCCCGCCGCCACCCAGTCGGTGGTGTGCACAAGGCCGATGGCATAGACGAGGTAGAAGGCGGCGAACAGGAGTCCTTGCCGGTTGTCCTGCAGCCGCTCCCGCTTCTCGCGCCAGTTCCACTCCGCCACCCAGTTGAGCAGCAGCAGGAAGATGGAGAGTCCCATCAGGAAGTGCGACAGCGGCATGGCCACCGCCAACGCGACCGTGCCCAACAGGTAGAACAGGTGGTGGAACTCCTTGCGGCTCATGGCCTACTTTTTCGGCGAGAGGATGGCGTTGTAGCGACTCCGGTCGAGCAGCACGCCCTTGGCCGCCTCGATGCAACGGTCGTGGTGCAGGCTGTTCACAAGCTTGCCGGTGCTGAAGTAGTAACGCGACACGATCTCCTGAGTCAGGGCGCGGGAGATCGACGCCTTCTGGGTCGTCAGCTCCTGCGTCTTGAGGGTCTCGATCTGCGCTTTCAGCTGGTTATAGGCAGTCTGGATGCCCGGGAAGGCGTTGTCGGACTCAGCGGTGGCCTTCAGTTCCTCCAGCTTCGTCTCCAGCTCGGTGGTGTAGGCGTATTGGTTCGCCTTGAGGAACTGCAGGAACTCGTTGTAGATGGCGTCGTCCACGGTGAAGGTCTCCGCCTCGGCGATGGTTTCGTGCTTCGCGCGGTACTCGTTGGCGAAGTCGAAGATGGCCCGGTCTTCGATGAGCGCGGTCAGGATGTCGGGAACCTCCTCGTCCTCCACCGGCACGTCGGGCTCCACGCCGCCCTTGTCATAGACGGTGCGCCCGTTCTTGGTCTTGTACGCCACGGCCAGCGAATCCGGGATCTTGTAGCCGCCCTTGGTAGTGTCGCGGTCGAAGTATTCGATGTTCTGCACGCAGCGGCCGCTCGGGATGTAGTACTTCGACACGGTGACCTTCATGCTCGTGTTGTACTCCATCGGATAGACCTTCTGCACCAGCCCCTTGCCGAACGACTTCTTGCCGACGATGACGGCGCGGTCGAGGTCCTGCAGCGTGCCGGAGACAATCTCCGAAGCCGAGGCACTGTGCTCGTTCACCAGCACCACGATGGGGATGTCGGCGTCGGCGGCCTCGTTGCGGGTCTTGTAGATGTTGTTCATATCGGGGATCTTGCCCTTGGTCTCCACGACCTGGACGTCCTTGCCCACGAAGATGTCGATGATGTTGACGGCCTCGCCCAAGAGACCGCCACCGTTGTCGCGCAGGTCGATGATGAGATACTGCATCCCCTCCTCCTTGAGCTTCTTGAAGGCGTCATAGACCTCGCTGCCGGCCTTGTCCAAGAACTGGTTGAGCTTGATGTAGCCCACCTTGTCGCCGAGCAACCCCGACCACGGGATGTTGGGCTGTTTCACCTTCTCGCGTTTCACCTTGAAGGTCAGGTTCTTGCGTTCGGTCGGGCGATAGACCTCCACCGTGTAGGTGCTGCCGGGTTGTCCGCGCATGGCGAGGTAGATGGCGTCGATGTCGCGGTTCGCCGACGACTGTCCGTTGACGCTCAGGATGCGGTCGCCCACGCGCAGACCCGCCTTCACAGAGGGTCCCTCGCCGAGCATGTCGGTGACCACCAGCTGCTTGTCAACGGTCTGCAGCGTCACGTCGATGTCGTTCGACTCGCCGGTGTTGGTCATGCGGTAGCTCTCGAGCTCGCCCTCGTTGTAATAGACGGTGTAGGGGTCGAGGCTCTTGAGCATCGCCTTGATGGCGGTCTGCGTGAGCTCGCCCGGCGAGATCTCGTCGGCGTATTTCTGGTTCAGCTCGTTCAAGACGTTGATGAAGATATCGACGTTCTTGACGATTTCAAAGTCGTTCTGGGCCCGCAGCGTCGCACTCAACCCAGCAATGGCAACAAAAATTACGGTTATAACGGTTTTCCTCATAGTCACAAATCAAAACTCACAAATCTCAAGTCACAAGTCAAAAGTCACAAATCACAAATCACAACTCACAAGTCACAAATCACAAATCACAAATCACAAATCACAACTCACCCCTGCCTCCCTTTCTTCTTCCCGAAATTGAAGGAAAGATATCCGGTGAGGTAGAATTTCTTGGCGGGGTTGAAGGCCATCTGCTGCACGAACGGGAAGATCATCTGGTACTGGATGCCGATTTCGAGGGCGCGGAGTTTGTAGTCGCTCTTGGCGAAGTCGAACACGAGGCCGGTCTTGGCGTAGAAGCCGGGCCGGAAGATGGTCTGCGTGATGCCGTTGAAGAGCCGGGCGCCGCCGAGGATGTTGTTGAGGTTGTGCTTCTCGGGGTCGTAGCGCACAATCTCGGAGAAGCCGGTCTTGTAGTTGAGCACCTCCACGTAGTTGGGGATGCCGATGCCGAGCACGGGTCCGGCCGACAGCGTGTAGCTCACCTGCACGCCGCCCCAGTAGGGCTTCAGGTGGAGGGTGCGCTGGTAGCCGTAGCCGCCCTGCAGCAGGAACAGCGAGTAGAGCTGCCCGTAGCGGATGGGGCGCACGTTGTTGAAGAACGCGTTGATGGAGCGGATCGACTTCGGGTGCTTGTTGACCATGAACTGCAACTCCCAGAAGTGCTTGTTGTAGAGGTCGGGGGTGCGCCCGTGCTGGAAGCCGCCGCCGAAGCCCGCCGTGTTCAGGAAAATCTGGAGGTCCCACTCCCGGTCGGTCACGTCGTGGTAGTACTCGCCCACGTTCTGGGCCCACGACAAACAGCAAGCGACCGCCAACAACAGTGTCAGCGGCGCCCTGTGAAGCCATGCGCGACCAACCCCGGGATTCCGCATGGGTGGCGCAGTTTAGTCGATGTTGTCCGGATTCTCGGACGGCATGTTGTAGGCGTAGTGGCCGTAGGCAGCGCACTTGTGCTGCGTGTCACATGCCGAGAACGCGAAGACTGCCCCTAATAGCACAATGGCGATAACAATGATCTTTTTCATCTCTTCTGTTTTTTGAATCAAACGGCAAAAATACGATTTTATTGGATAGGTGAGATTATTTTTTTTCAGACGTGCTATCTCAAAAAGTGTATCTTTGCACCCTATTTTGAATATGATAGTATGAAGTTCATCCGATCCATCACCCGCATGCTCCTCCTCGTGCTCCTCTCCGCCGCGGCCGTTTCCTGCAACACCGGCGAGGGCACCGGCGGCACCGGCGCTATCGAAGGCACTGTCTATAAGGTGCTTCACCCCGACGACAACTACAATCTCGAGGCCGACACCATCATCGCCGCCAAGGAGGACGTCTTCCTCGTCTATGGCACCCAGGGCTTCTACGGCGACGATGCGGAGACCGACCACACGGGCCTCTACCGCTTCGACTACCTGCGCCCCGGCACCTACACCGTCTATGCCTACACGGAGCTGGCGAGCGGCGAGCGCGTGGCCGTCCCGCAGACCGTCGAGGTCAAGAACGGCAAGACCACCACGGTCCCCGACATCTACATCCACGACGGCAAAGCCTATGGTACCTCCATCGTGAAGGGCCACGTCTGGGCCACCTACATCGACAAGGAGGGCAACATCCTCTACCAGGGCTGGGCCTACGGGCAGCGTATGTACATCCAGCGCCAGGGCGAGGACTTCCCCTTCGATGACGTGCGCGCCGGCATCGACGGCGTCTTCGCCTTCCAGAAGCTCACCCCCGGCACCTACACCGTCTTCACCTTCAACGAGGACGGGGACGAAATCCCCTCCGTGGTCGCCAAAACCATCGCCGTCCCCGAACCCGACCACATCTACGCCTTCCCCGACACCTTCCGCATCAACATCAAACCCTAGGAGGGCTGGCTTCCAGCCAGCCGCTAACCACCAAATCCAATATTCCTTAAACAGTCCCGAAGGGACAAAACGCGCGAAGCGCTAATAACCCCACACAAGGCGAAGCCGCAGTGTGGGGCTCCCACGGAAAGCTCCACACAAGCGACGAAGGAGTGCAGTGTGGGGGTCACCAAAGTCAAAGCAATGAAAAAAATAATCCTAATACTCACCTGTGCACTGCTGTGCGTCACCGTCTCCTACGGCCAGTCGGACAAGAAAGAGTCCCGCAAGAATCTGACCGTCAAGACGTGGAAGACACCAGTCAAGGGCACCAAGTACCTCGACCACGTCACCAAATACGACGCCAAGGGCCGCAAAATCGAGGAGACCGAATACACCGGCACCGCCCTCAAGGCGCGCTGCACCTACGAGTACGACGCCAACGACCGGGTGGTCCGCGAGGTGGTCTATGACGAGCGCAACAAGCCCTACCGCATCCACAAGATCGAGTACAACGCCGACGGCACCAAAAAGCGTCAGCTGAACTACAACACCAAAGGCGTCCTGCTTTCAGTCAGGGAGTACGAATATATCCGCGGCAACTGATGGACACCCTCGAAAGCATCCTCCGGCAGATGGAGCCCGTCTCTTTGGAGGCGATGGGCGCCGTGAAGCTCATGAACCGCGTGGACAGCAAGTTCCCCACCAATATGGAGACGCTGCTGCGCATGGCCCCGCTGTGGAGGGAGCATTTCTACGTGCAGGAAAATGAAGGACTGCGCATCGCCCGCTACCGTTCCCTCTATTTCGACACGCCCGACGCCGTCACCTACACCATGCACCACAACCGGCGGCTCCGTCGGCAGAAAGTCCGCCAGCGCATCTATGTGGAGTCCAACCTCGCCTTCTTGGAGATCAAGAACAAGAAAAACACCGGCCGCACCAAGAAGAAACGCATCCCGATTCCGATGGAGCAGTGGGGGAACCTCTATGCCACCCCCGAGACCACCGACTTCATCCGCGAGAAAGTCTGGGTCACCGACCAGCCCATGGCCCCCCGCTTGGAGAACGCCTTCCAGCGCATCACCCTCGTGAACAAGGCCAAGACCGAGCGCGTCACCATCGATTTCGGCATCACCTTCCATAACCATCTGAGTGACTGCGATGCCGACGTCTCCGACCTGGTCATCATCGAGGTGAAGCAGGACGGCATGCTCCGCTCCCGCTTCAAGGACATCCTCCGCGACGCTCACGTGCAGCAGAAGGGGCTCAGCAAATACTGCCTCGGCATGCTGCTCACCGACGAACATCTCAAATACAACCGTTTCAAACAGAAGATACGGTACGTCAATAAGTTAACAGGTAAAAATTACATCATTAAATCGTTGGAACAATGATACAGTTTGATTCTGATTTGTTTGACCCGTCCATCGCGAGCGAATTTGCCGAAGAGGGGGTCGGTCTGTTCGGCATCCCCTGGTTCGACGGCCCGAGCCTCTGGCAGATGCTGCTCCGCTTCGCCCTCAACCTGGCCGTGTGCTGGGTAATCGTGGGGTTGCTCTACTACCGGAAAAGCAAGCGCCGCGACTACTATTTCACCTTTATGTTGTTCAGCATCACGATTTTCTTCCTGATATTCCTGATGGACAACGTGAGGGAATACTATCCCGGCGATTCCGGCAAAACTTTCTGGTTTGAGGCGATGGAGATTGTTCGCGATGCTGTCCGGGAGAAAGTGCCGGTCAAAAAGGGCCTCTATGAGATCCTGGATCTGTTC
>ONQE01000187.1 GCA_900319925.1 uncultured Bacteroidales bacterium
AGGGCATCGGCAGCGACGTGAACATGATCATGGGCAACGGATATACGAAGGGACATGCTGAGTTCACCCTCCAAGAGCTGCGCGAGAGCCCCGAGCTCCGCAAGATCTTCGAAGAACTCTATGCATAACCCTCCCTATATATCACATTAGTAATAATTATCTTAACAAATAAGCGGCGTGTAACGAGCGCCGCTTATTTTTTTCTGGTATGCAAAAAATGTGTACCTTTGCACGCCAAAAAAATAACGATATGGGCAGAGTCATGGCCATCGACTACGGACAGAAACGCGTGGGGTTCGCCGTCACCGACGAACTGCGGATCTGTGCCCATGCCTTGGAGACCGTCCCGGTGGCGCAAGCCTTTGACTATCTGAAAGATTACCTCCAGAAAGAACGCGTCGACGTCGTCGTCATCGGCGAGGCAAGGCAACTCGACAACACCCCGTCGGAGTCGTGCCGCTTCATCGAACCGTTCGTCAACCGCCTGCGCAAGGAACTCCCGAAAATCTCCCCCGGCACCGAAATCGCCCGCATGGACGAGCGCTTCACCTCGCGCATCGCCTTCCAGACCATGATCGACATCGGGCTGAAGAAGAAGGACCGCCGCGACAAATCCTTGGTGGACAAGATGAGCGCGGCCATTATCCTCCAGTCGTATCTGGAACAACAAGACCTGTTGAATTTAAGAGAAAAAGAACAATGATACTACCAATTTGTTTGTATGGAAACCCCGTGCTGCGCAAGACCGCCACGGAAATCGACCTCAACGACGAGACGCTGAAGCCGTTCATCGCCGACCTTTTTGAAACCATGTACCACGCCGAGGGTGTGGGACTCGCCGCCCCGCAGGTGGGCAAGTCCGTCCGCGTGTTCGTGGTCGACTCCGAACCCTACAAGGAGATCTACCCCGACCACGAGCCGTTCAAGGGCGCCTTCATCAACCCGACCATCACCGACCGCTTCGGCACCGACACGCCCTTTGCGGAGGGATGCCTCAGCCTGCCCAAAATCAACGAGGAGGTGATCCGCAAGTCCGACATCCACATCACCTACTACGACGAGAACGGCGAATACCACGACTGCGACATCAACGGGGTCCTGGCCCGCATCATCCAGCACGAGTACGACCACCTGGAGGGCAAGGTCTTCACCGACAACCTCTCGCCAATCAAGAAGATGGTGCTCAAACGCCAGCTCAACGACATCGCCAGCGGCAAGGTACACCCGGCGTATAAGACGAAAAAGTAGTTAGTAGTTAGTAGTTAGCAGTTAGCAGTTAGTAGTTAGCAGTTAGTAGTTAGTAGTTAGTAGTTAAATGAAAAGAATCATCATGATAATGGTGGCTGCTGTGTTGTTGGCGGCGTGTGGCAGTAAGAACAACGCGGGCAAGGCGACGCGTCAGGAGGCGGACTCCTTGGTGGCGGCGTACCGCTATTCCGACTCGCTGTTCGCGGCGTGCGGGCGCATCGACACGGCGGCGTTCAACGACTTCATCACGCGGGCGCAGGCCTTCGCGGAGACGCACCCGCAAGACACGCTCGCCCCGGACATGCTCTACCGTGCCGGCGTGGGCAGCATGATCCTCGCCAAGGCCGCCCATACCACCGACGACCGCGCCGCGAATGCCCGGCGCGCCCTCGCCATCTTCCGGCAGTTTCAGGAGCAGTTCCCCGACCACCCGCAGTACCGCCTCTGCTACTGGCAGCGGGCTATCGTCTATGACGACGTCCTCGGCGACTGGCGCAGCGCGGAGGCCGAATACCGCGACTTCATCAACCGCTACCCCGACGACCCCCTGACCCCGCAGTTCCAGGAATACCTCAAAATCCTCGGCAAGTCGGAGTCGGAGCTGGAAACGATGCTCCATCACGCGCAATAATCCTGAAGGCCGCGACTCATCGCGACCGCATTGGCAAGTGTTGGCAAGTGTAGGCAAGTATTTGGCAAGGGGTTGGCAAGTAGTAGGCAAGTAGTAGGCAAGTATCAGGCAAGTAGTAGGCAAGTAGTAGGCAAGTCTAAGAGCTTGCCTATAGCTTGCCTGCCCCTGTTCAAAGTGTGCTCTGCTACGGTTCTAGTACTGCTCAAATGCTTGCCAATGAGGTACGTATCACTACCCCGCCCTTCGGGCATACGTTCACACGCCACACGTCACGCATTGTTCATAACTAATAATATCTTTTTGTAGGAGAATCCAAAGAAAGTGAGTACCTTTGCATATTGAAATCGCAATAGGTTAATATACAAAATATCAGATACTTATGAATCACGATTACGTATTGGTTGCTGGCCGGGCGAACCCTGAGCTGGCGAAGCGCATCGCCGAGTTCCTTCACAAGCCGCTGTTGTCGGTGGACATCATGCAGTTCAAGGACGGCGAAATCCAGGTTTATTACAATGAGAGCATCCGCGGACGCGATGTGTTCATCATCCAGCCGACCTTCTCGCCGGCGGACAACATCATCGAGCTGTTGATCGCCATCGACGCGGCCAAGCGCGCCTCGGCCCGCAGCATCATCGCGGTGATCCCCTACTTCGGCTACGCCCGTCAGGACCGCAAGGACAAGCCCCGCACCTCCATCGGCGCGAAGCTGATGTGCAATCTGCTCACCACCGCCGGTGTGAGCCGCGTCATCACCATGGACTTGCACGCCGACCAGATTCAGGGCTTCTTCGAGGTGCCCGTCGACCATCTCTTCGCCTCCAACGTCTTCATCCCGATGGTGAAGAACTCCGGCTGGGAGAACATCAGCATCGCCTCCCCCGACACGGGCGGAACGAAGCGCGCCTCCACCTACGCGAAAGCCCTCAACTGCGAGCTGGCCATCGGCTACAAGCAGCGCGAGAGACAGAACGAGGTGGCCTCGCTGCAGATCATCGGCGACGTGAAGGACAAGAACGTGATTCTGGTGGACGACATCATCGACACGGCAGGCACGCTCTGCAAAGCCGCCGCCCGCATCAAGGAGATGGGTGCGAAGAGCGTCCGCGCCATGTGCGCCCACGGCCTCTTCTCCGGCGACGCCCTCGAGAAAATCGAGAACTCCGTGCTCGACGAGGTGCTCATCACCGACACCATCCCGATGAAGCGCCCCTGCGACAAGGTCAAGGTGGTCTCCGTGGCCAAGCTGCTGTCCGAAATCATTCTCAGCGTCGAGGACAACACGTCTATCTCGTCGCACTATTACGTATAATATAGCCTATGAACCAAAAAAAGAGGGTGTGTCAAAATTGACATGCCCTCTTTTTTTGCACAAAAGCCCCAACTTTTTTTGAGCTGGGGCTTTGCTATGTCGCAAAGATTTTGTATCTTT
>ONQE01000196.1 GCA_900319925.1 uncultured Bacteroidales bacterium
TTGCACGACAAGACCATCTACTCCGACTCCTACAATGCTATTCTTTGGGTTAATAAACGCCAATGCAAGACAAAATTAGAGCGCACTCCTGAAACGGAGCCGCTCTATCAGATTATTCAGCGTGCCGAAAACTGGTTGCGCACACACAATTTCCGCAATCCCATCATTAAATGGGAGACGAGTCAGTGGGGTGAAGTCCCTGCGGATTTCGGAAGGAAGTAGGAGTGATACATTGACTGTTAGCTATTGGCTCTCATTGCAGCTCGATAGGACCGCAGGGCTCGGTAAGAAACTCTGCCGCTGTTGCTCTTTGTATTTGGCTATCGTCTGGTCATCAAAGTTTTCTAGCATGTAGCGGCGAAGTTCTTCCGTAGAGGGCAGTTGCAGTTGGTATTTGCTCACGAATAAGTTCTGCGATAGGCCTTCGGTGGCGTAACGGACGGTGGTTTCACCGTAGTCTGTGCAGAGTAACAGGCCTACGGGCGGGTTGTCATCGGGTTGCATCACCTCGTGCCGATAATAATTGAGGTACATGTTCAGCTGCGAGGCATACTCGTGGCGGAAACGGTCTGTCTTCAAATCCACAATTACATGGCATTTCAGTATGCGGTGGTAAAAAATAAGGTCGGCCTTGAAGTAATCTTGATCGATCAGAATGCGCTTCTGCCGGGCTTCGAAACAGAATCCACGCCCCATTTCCAACATGAAATGCTGCAAATGGTCGAGAATGGCTTTCTCCAGTTTTGTTTCAGTATATACCTCTTGCTGCTGCAACTCAAGGAACTCAAGCGAAACGGGGTCATGGATGATGTCTTTAGGCATGAGGATGTCTGCATTCTCCGCCACATGACGTTGTAGTGCTTTCTTGTCCTTGGAGGCTCCCATGCGTTCGTAATATAACGAAGCCACCTGCCGTTCCAATTCTTTCACAGTCCAACATCCTCTGATGGCCTCTTGCTCATAAAAAGCACGTTTCAGATCTTCTTTGATGTTTGAAAGAAAAATGAGGTGCGAGGCTGATAGTCTGTTGAACAGTCTCTCTGGTGGCGTTTGCCAGTCTTCCAATTTGGCGGTCGGCAACCGCAATTTTTCAAACTGCTTGATATCAGTGGCTTGTAATATTGCGGTCGGTAACCGCAATTTTTCGTAAGGGTATTGGACATGTAAAAAAGATGACACAATTTCACCTATATAGGGGTAAACACAATAAAATTGTCGGAATTCGTATAGCCGCCGTTCACCCAATCCTCTTCTATTCAAACGTTTGGCGATTGTTCTCAAGAGGTTGTCGCCATACTGTGCCCTGTCTTCACCGTGCTGCTCGTATTCCACAATATAGTACCCCACCAGCCAGTTGCGGGCGGTCAATGAGAGGTTGATGGCGTGCGCCGCAATGCCTTGCAGCACTTCCTGAACTGTTGAAATCTGTTTTACAAGGGAATCCAACCCAGTGTTGTCGTTTAGTTCAATTTTATTTTTCATAGTCTAAGGACAAATACAGCATTCTTTCCGTTAATGAAGGTAGGGCTGTCGTAATGTGGCAGCCCTACCTTCGCAATAGCCTTATAAAGCTAAAAAACGTTAATCTTTACAGTCTGTCGATGCAGTTCAGATCGCTGAACGCCACCTTGAGGCGCTCGACCATGGATTTTTCGCCTTCGCGAAGAACCGCGCGCGGGTCGTAGTACTTCTTGTTGGGCTTGTCCTCGCCTTCGGGGTTGCCGATCTGGCCTTGCAGGTAAGCCTCGTTCTTCTTGTAGTACTTCATCACGCCTTCCCAGAACGCCCATTGCGTGTCGGTGTCAATGTTCATCTTGATGACGCCGTAGCTGATGGCCTCCTTGATCTTGGCGGGTTCGGAACCGGAGCCGCCGTGGAACACGAAGTTCACGGGATTCGGCTGCGTGTTGAACTTCTTCTGGATGTACTCCTGGGAGTTGTGCAGAATGATGGGCTCCAACTTCACGTTGCCGGGTTTGTAGACGCCGTGCACGTTGCCGAAGGAAGCGGCGATGGTGAAGTTCGGGCTGATCTTGCTCAGCTCCTCGTAAGCGTAAGCCACGTCCTCGGGCTGCGTGTAGAGGCGCGCGCTGTCGATGCCGGTGTTATCGACGCCGTCTTCCTCGCCGCCGGTGATGCCGAGCTCGATTTCGAGGGTCATCTCCAGCTTCGCCATGCGGGCCAGATACTTCTTGCAGATCTCGATGTTCTCTTTCAGCGGCTCTTCCGAGAGGTCGAGCATGTGGGAGCTGAAGAGCGGTTTGCCGTGGGCGGCATAGTATTTCTCGCCCTCGTCAAGCAGCCCGTCGATCCAGGGAAGGAGCTTCTTGGCGGCATGGTCGGTGTGGACGACCACGGGCACGCCGTACAATTCAGCCATACGGTGGATGTGCATAGCACCGGAGATGCAGCCTTGGATGGCCGCTTGCTGGTTGTCGTTGCTCAGCGACTTGCCGGCGCAGAAGACTCCGCCGCCGTTCGAGAACTGGATCATCACCGGGGAGTTCACCGCCTTGGCGGCTTCCATCACGGCGTTGATAGAGTCGGTGCCGACCACATTCACGGCCGGGAGAGCGAATTGGTTAGCTTTTGCAATGCGGAAGATCTCTTGCAGATCCTTGCCGTAAACCACACCGGGTTTCACTTTCGATAAGATTTTTTCTGCCATGTTTTTGATTATTGATACGTTAACGTTGAAAAATTGCCAGAATAACAAGCTGCAAAAGTACACTTTTTTTTGATGTGTGAAACGATAACGTTATCATCGCTGAACGATAACGTTATCATCGCCGAACGATAACATTATCATCCATAACCCTTAAACCATAAACCATGTCAATGCCTGAAATAGGTTGACCGTTTTAAACACCAAAATCACCAAATCAAAAACGGATCAACAATGGAAAAATTAACAATTG
>ONQE01000125.1 GCA_900319925.1 uncultured Bacteroidales bacterium
CGGTCACGGGCAGCTCCTACGCGGTCACGGGGATGATGCCGAACACCGCCTACGTGGCTTGGATGGCCCGGATCTGCAACGGCCAAGCCTCCGCCTTGTCGGAGCCGAACCATTTCGTCACACCGTGCATGACCTATCCTACACCATTCGTGGAGACATTCACCACGGACGCCAACTGCTGGTCGTGGGACAACAACTTCTTTACCTACAACCAAAGCGGCTACATATACACATCGGCATATAGCCAGTACAACCCGATTTTGGCTGTCTCGCCGGTGATTGACGCCTCCGGGTTGCAGCACCCTTACCTGCGGTTCTCCCACTATCAGCCTGAGTTCCAGGGCAATCGGAAAAGTGTGGCTGTCTATTACCGTGATGACGAGCAGGATTCTTGGCACAAGTTGGGAACTTACGGAACACCCACCTCGAATTGGGTGACGGATTCATTGCCGCTGCCGTCCAACTCCCCCACACTCCAGATTGCTTTCGAAGGAGTGGGCAGTGCCTACAACACCCGTGCCCAGTTCGACAACATCAGTGTCTATGACGGGCCTTCCTGTCCGGTGGTCTCGGAGGTGGTAAGTGCGGGTACGGACGCCAACGGTGACGTGCTCCTCTCTTGGATCGGCTTACCCGGCTACAGCTACGATGTACGCTACAAGAAAGCTTCCGACACGGCATGGACCCTATACGGCGGGGTGATAACAGAGCAGGCGACCTTGTCTGGTCTGGAGTCGCTGACCTCTTATATCGTGGAGGTCGCCACCCTTTGCGACACCACGGAAGCGTATTACATACAGGGAACGTTCACCACCCCGCTCCTTCCGGTGAACCTTCCCTACACCACCGATTTCTCGCCGACTTCCGACCGGAAGTGGGCGTTGGACAACAGCACCTGCGCCAGCTACTGGATGATGGGCTCGCCCGGGACCGGCAACTGGAACAACGCGCTGTTTGTCACCCAGGACGGCGTGACGGCGGGCTACAGCAGCAACTCCTACTCCACGGTCTGCGCCTACAAGACCTTCAACATGGACGAAGGGCCTTCGGTCTATCTGGAGTTCGACGTGCAGGTGGGCGGCGAGTCCACCAACAACTACTTGAAGGTCTTCTGGGTGCCCGACAGTTTGGAATTTCCAGGTTCTGTCTCTACGCCGCAATACATCTCACTGACCTACACGGACGGAGCCTTGGACTTTGCCGACTACGTGGGGCAGACGGGCAACACGACCTACAACAATAAGTTGAATCTTACCAACGGAAACATTCTCCATGTGAATATGGAGTTGCCGAACGTGAACCCTTCGGGGGCTGCCAAGTTGGTGTTCTGCTGGAGAAACTCCATCTCCACCGGCGTTCAGCCCGGGGCTATTATCTCAAATGTACATCTGTGGCAACCAAGTTGTTATACGGTCTATGACCTCAACGTTCCCACCACTTTTTTAGACACGGCGTTGGTGGAATGGGGCTCGTATTCCTCCACGGCCTCCTACCTTTTGCAATACAAGCCGCAGACCATGGCCTGGACGGATCCCGGGGTCGTCAGCATGGTGGTTGCGGGCACGGACACGGTGCTGACGGGGCTACTCTCCCAGACGCCCTACGACCTCCGCGTGGCCATGCTCTGCGAGGCCGACACGGCGGAGTGGCAATCCATCAGTTTCATGTCGGGCTGCGATGTCGTTAACGTGACCGATGCGGCACCTTTCTTGGAGACCTTCTCGGTAGATCCGGAATGTTGGAAAAAGTCGATAAACCCGTGGCATGAGTGGTTTTACGTGGTCAGCGGGAAGTTCACGCACACGCATGTGTATCCGGGTGCGGACTCCTGTGCGCTGGTAACGCCGGTGTTCGACATTTCGGGACTCACCCGCCCATACCTCTCCCTTGACCATTACCAAAGTGCGTCCGTAGCTGCCGATCACTTAGGTATTTACTACCGTACCAGCGCGTTGGACGACTGGCATCCGTGGGCGTTGTTCACGCAGACTATCGCCTCGGCACACAAGGATTCGCTGCCGTTGCCGCAGCAGTCGGGACTCATCCAGCTCGCCTTCTTCAGCTTTAATGTGCCGCCCGGCGGAAGCAGCGTCCTCATCGACAATGTCGCGCTCTTCAGCGGCCCGGAATGCCCGCCGGTCTATTATGTGGAGGCCGACGGCGTCACGGCCGACTCAGCCACCATCACCTGGTTAGGCTTTTCCGAAAACGGTTATGTTATCCGTTACCGCCATTTGCCCGACACCACCTGGATTTTCTACGACACCACGTACGAGACCTATTACATTTTCGATAATCTTCAGGACAGCAAGAACTACCAAGTGCAGGTCTCGTCCGTCTGCTCGGGCTCGGCTTACAAGTCGGTGATATTCTCCACGCCGTTGGGCATCGAGGAGATTCCCTATTACACGGATTTCTCGCCCTTGGAAGACCGGGGTTGGAAGCTCAACAACGGAAGCTGCAACAACTATTGGATGATCGGCCAGGTGAATGCCACCGCAGATGCCGAATATGCGCTGTTTATCACGAATGATGGTTCCACTCCGGGATATGGCGGCAACTGGAGCTGGTCCACGGTAAGTGCTGAAAAGCTGTTCCGCATCGGCACCAATCCGGAAATCACCATCGACTTCGACATCAAGATTGGCGGGGAGAACTATCTGGACTACCTCAAGCTTTTCTTTGCGCCGGAATCGGCGGAGTATGAACCCATGTTTACCCATGGCACTAATCCGGGCTACATGTGGTATCATTGGCCCAACGGTTATTCGTATGACTACAATTTCATTGATTACAAACCCTTTACCTCCTATCAAGAGTATCCCCACCTGTTCAACCTCACCAACGGCAATGTCGTGCATGTTTCCGCCACCATGGCGAACCCGAATCAGAGCCCGGATTCCAACTCGACGGCTAAGGTAGTGTTTGTGTGGACGAATGATTCGAATGGAGGAGCCCAGCCGGGGGCCGTCATCTACAACGTCTTTGTCCACACCAACAACTGCGACCCTGTGGACAATCTGGCGGTCACGGAGCTGCATCCTACATCAGCAACGGTAGCATGGACGGCAGGCAATGTCGAGACTTCCTGGAACATCGACTACAAGGTGGGCAGTGACGCCACGTGGATTTCGAACGCGGTGAACAGCACCACCCACACGTTGACGGGGCTACTTCCCGAAACGGAATACACGGTGCGTGTGCAGGCCGACTGCGGTGACGGGGAGACTTCCACCTACAAAATGCTAACGTTTGTCACCCCCTCCTGCGAGACGATCGACCAATGTGAATACACGCTCATTCTGACCGACACCTGGGGTGACGGTTGGAGCGGCGGCCGCATGTATGTCTTCCAAAACGGGGTGAAGATCATGGACACGGCGGCGATAAGCCATCCTGTTCAGCACGTGATGTCCTACGACACGGTCTCTTTGAGTCTCTGTCACGGAGCAGACATTCGGTTAGTTTGGGACAACGGCAGCATGTTCAACGAATGCGGCATCATCTTCCAAAGTCCCGATGGCGCCACGTTGTATCAGATCAACCAGCTGTTCTACGCCTACCCTGACACCACCCTCTACGCTTTCACCGCCGAATGTCCGGTGATAGAGCCGGTGGTGGTCACAGATTCGGTGTCGCAGATCGGTCAGAGCCAAGCCACAATGTACGGCCACATTGCCGACCCGGGCAACCGTCCCATCGTCAACCAAGGGTTCGAGTGGCGTATGTCGGGTTCCACCGTTTATCAGTCTGCGAACTTGACCGCCTCCCCGATGGTTTTCACAGCGTCAGGTTTGCAGCACTCCACGGAGTATGTTTTCCGCGCGTTCGCGGCCACGGACACCGCCGTTTATTACGGTGCCGAAATCACCTTCACCACGGAGCAGGGCCCTTGTCCTGCCCCCACCGACCTGCACGTAATCGACTCGGCGGACTACAGCATCGCCATCGCGTGGACGGAGACCGGCGATGCGGAGCAGTGGCGAGTCTTGTACCGCGCCTCTAACGGTCAGATGAGCTCCGACATCGCCTACGCACCCTCCTACCTCA
This sequence comes from uncultured Bacteroidales bacterium, assembly GCA_900319925.1. Taxonomy (GTDB): domain Bacteria; phylum Bacteroidota; class Bacteroidia; order Bacteroidales; family WCHB1-69; genus F23-D06. The sequence continues at coordinate 4,051 of ONQE01000125.1, forward strand.
TCACCGGATTGCAACCAGGCACCGAATACCAAATCCAAGTACAATCGGTCTGCGGGCTCCAGTCCAGCGACTGGACGCCTGCCGTGACAGCCTCCACGACCACAGGGCTGCACGACTTTGACCGGTCATTCGTCGTATATCCTAATCCCGCCAAAAATGTGGTCTGTGTAGAATACCTCGTGAATAATAATCTTTTTAGTGGCGAGATTCAGGTGTGCGATGTGTACGGGAAAACCGTTGTCGGGGCGAGTCATTATTCGTCCCTACAGATCGCCCGTATCGATGTCTCGGGTTTGGCCGCCGGTGTCTATTTCGTGCGGGTGACGACGGAAGAGGGGGTGGTGACGAAGGCGTTCGTGAAGAAGTAAGACGTGGGAACGTGAGACGTTAAAGTCAACACATTAGACGTTAACATACTGTCTTCGGGCATATAGACAGTCCACAGTTGTGGGGCTGCGATTCGTCGCAGCCCCCGCATCCTTATTTTTATCAACAACAGCATGTTTACAAACAATTGTGAATCGAACAGTTACGAACTTATAAACAGTGGCGGAATGACTGTTGAAACAAAAAAAACAGGAGGAAATATTATTCCTAAAATATAAATTGCTTAATTTTGCAGCGGGTGTTTTCCTTATATCAAAGCGACTCGTTCACATCCACGTTCCGAATGTTCTGGATGATGCCCCCCGCTCTGAGAAGTCTAATTTAAAAATCAAATAGTTATGAAAAAACATCTATTCTTTTTGTTTGCCGCGCTGACGCTGCTCACTGCGCCGGGCGCGATGAGGGCACAAACCACTGTGACCATCGGTAATGAAAGCTCCACAGGCAGTGCGTATATTATGCCTGTCAACATGTATTACAACTACTCGCTGACACAGCAGATTTACAGGGCCGATGAGATCAACATGCCCGATGGGGGCACCATCACCTCCATCAGCTTCGAATACTTGTACTCCGAGGCATTCTCCTTAAGCGGCATCAAAGTGTTTATGAAAAACACGACGAAAGAAAGCTTTACGAACAACAACGATTGGGTGGAGGTGAGTGCGAGCGACAAGGTTTTCGAGGGCACCTTTTCCGCCTCGGGTGCAGGCTGGGTGACCCTCACCTTGAACACGCCATTCCATTACGACGGCACGAGCAATCTCCTGGTCTGCTTCTACGATCCCACCAACGGGTATCCCGGCAGCAGCTACAAATTCCGGACCACTTCCACGACCTCTGACTATCCAGACCAGTATCTCGCGTTGACATGCAACAGCGACAGCTACGTCCCGGATCCGGACGACCTCTACTCTTATTCCGGCGCCAAGGGTCTTCAAACTATTCGCAACAACATCCGTTTGACCATCAACCCCGACATCACCGAGGTTTTCGTCAACGATGTCACCCTACCGACATGGGGCGAACACCCCGACTACGACTGGAGCGTACCCTCCGGTGCAAACTACTACATCAACGCCACTGAAAGCAAGTGGCAGGATGCAACCACCTCTGGCAACCTCTTCTCGGGGAACGTTTTCAACCAGGTGGGCCACGACTATGTCCTGAAACTTCAGTTCGAGAGCATCTACGGCTGGCATATCTCCAACAATGTCGCCGTTTATTTGAACGATGACCCCAGCTTGATTGCCTCCACCGCCTTTAACACCTCCGGTCGATTGGTCGCCCAGACCATTCCCTTCAATGTATATCCTTACGATGTCGTGAACATCGGGGACGGAACGGTAGCCTCTTATTACGCTCCTTACAACTCACTTTGGGAATACTCCTTCGTAGAACAAATCTATACTGCGGATGAGATTGCCATGCCTGCGGGCGGCGCGGTCACCTCCATCAGTTTCAAGATGCAAAGCAGCGAACAACAGACCAACCACATCACCGTCTATATGAAAAACGTCTCCCGCAGTGCTTTCGACAATTCCAACGACTACGAGACGGTCACCTCGTCCGATATCGTATTCGAGGGGGACTATACGTTCGTTCAAGGATGGAACACCATTCCGCTGAACACGCCATACCAATACAACGGCACGGACAACCTGATGATTGCCTTTCACGAGAACACGCCTGGATACAGCACCCGGCATTTCTACTACACCTACAAAGAAGGTTCGGTTCTCTCCGCCCACAGCGACTACGATGATCCTGACCCATACGATCTCGCTTCTTTTCCTGGTACTAAATACATACAAAATTACCGTGCCAACATTCGGATTGCCTTCGTAGAGCCAATCGTGGAGATCGGCAGCGGCAACGGTAGCAGCAATTACCTTCCGACATATACGTTCTACAAGTATTCCCTGACGGAGCAAATTTATACGGCGGCGGAAATCGGTCAGGCGGGTGATATATACACCATCTCGTTCTATAACACGAATGATGCCGGAACCCGCGACCTTGACATTTATATGACCGTTTCCGACAAGAACACCTTCAGCGGCCCCACCAACTGGACGGGCGGTGCTCCCAGCAATCTCGTCTTCAGCGGCGAGGTGGATTTTGAGGCTGACGGGTGGACAACC
>ONQE01000132.1 GCA_900319925.1 uncultured Bacteroidales bacterium
TCTCCAATACAGTAAGATAGTCGAGGGCAGGATGGGCGGCGCCGGAAACAGTCAGGAAACGGTAAGGGTCATCGTCAACGAGCTGACTTACACCGTTTCAGATCAGCAGTTCGTGAGCGACATTTCCCCCATCATCCAGCTTAAGCCCATCGTGGGCGATTACGCCGACGGCATACTGGGTATTGACAACATGGGCGGCAAAGTCATCACGATAGACTATTTGAATGAACAGATGGCTTTTGAAGATCAATTGGGTAACACCGAAGGTTTTACATCAATTCCCATACGCTATGAAAATAAACGCATCTATGTGCCGCTGACGGTTACCATCAGTGAGGGGAAAATCATCGAAGGTGAGGGTTTGATGGACCTTGGCAGCAGCGGCTCGGTGGAGTTGACGAGTTTGGTGGCTCAAAAATATGCTTTGACGAACATCAGTCCACAGATACGATACTCCACGGCTGTGGGCGGTATCGGCGGGGCATCTTCCGGCAGCGATTTCAGGGCGAAAAGCACTTCGGTGGGCGGTTTCACCTTGAACGACATTGTCATGGGATTCAGCAACAACACGGGCGGGGCGCTCGCCAGCAAGGAATACATCGGCATTGTCGGCAATGACTTCTGGGAACGTTTCGATATGATCATCGACCTTCCGGGAAAGCGCCTTTTTCTTAGGCCGAACACCAAGTTCAATGACCCATTTGAAAGTCCCGTGCGAGGATTCTCCTACACCGACCGAAGCCGTACCCTCGGATATTGGATAGTCAACAGTCTGGCTGAGAATTCCAATGCCGAGAAAGCCGGTTTGAGAAACGGCGACCACATCACGGCTGTCAACGGACAGGATGTGAAGGGGATTTCTCTTGAGGAACGGAGGACCTTTTTCGACGGCATGACGGAGATTACCATTACCGTCCAGCGCGACACAGGAACGGTGGAGATATCTTTCCGCTTCGACAAGCCGAGATTGTAACGAAAAAGATGTATCTTTGCGACCTTAAAAAATAAATCAAAATGAAAAACATCACCTTTATCGTCGCTGCGTGCTGTCTGATGATGGCCGCGTGCGCACAGTCGCCCAAAAGCGCTGACAACCAAAACAATTCACAAACCAATCAGAAAGAGATGAAAAAGACTTTGATCGTTTATTTCTCAGCCACCGGCACCACCAAGGCAGCCGCGCAGAAACTCGCCCAGGAGTACAACGCCGACCTTTACGAAATCACCCCGGAACAGCCTTACACCGCCGCCGACCTCGACTGGCGCGACAAGAAGTCCCGCTCCACGCTGGAGATGCAGGACAAGAGCTCGCGTCCGGCCATCAAGGGCAAATGCGAGAACATCGCTGACTACGACACCGTGTGGATCGGCTTCCCCGTGTGGTGGTACACCGCCCCCACCATCGTCAACACCTTCATCGAGGCCCACGACCTCAGCGGCAAGGTGCTCAACGTGTTCGCCACCAGCGGAGGCAGTCCTGTGGAGCCGTGCGCCAACGACCTCAAAAAGGCATACCCGCAGTACAAATGGGGCGAAAGCCGTCTGATGAATCGCTTCTAACTCTTGTTCAACTCTTGTTCAAGTCTTGTCTAACTCTTGTTCAACTCTTGTCAAGTCTTGTCAGCCCGACAATAATAAACAAGCCGGTTGCGCGGCACAAAAGAAAACTATGGACAGACGCCAATTTTTGAAGAAAGCGACCCTCGGGGTGGCGGCAATGGCTGCGACCAGCCTGCTGGAAAATCCCGCCATGGCTGCGGCAAATGAAATGATTCACAATAAAACACCGAATAATATGAAAAAAATAATGGTTATCGACGGTGGTCCGCGCCGTAATATGAACACCGCCACCATGTTGGAATCCTTCGCCAACGGCGCCAAAGAAGGTGGTGCCGAAGTGAAACTTGTCCGCCTCTACGATCTTGACTACAAGGGATGTATATCGTGCATGGCCTGCAAGCTCAAAGGCAAAGCCTCGAACATCTGCAAGTTCAAGGATGCCTTGACCCCTGTTTTGGAGGAGATTGCCGAAGCCGACGGCTTGGTGCTCGGCTCCCCGATTTACTTCGGCGACGTGACCGGCCAGATGCGCACCTTCTTGGAGCGGCTGGCTTTCCCGTGGCTCTCCTACAACGACTACAGCATGACAGCTCCCAAGAAGATGCCTGTGGTGTTGTTGGAGACCATGAACGGCACGCCCGCCCGCAACAACAGCAAGGGCTACGGCTCGATGGAGCATTGCATCTCCGCCGCACTCGGAGACCCCGAACGGCTGGTCGCCTACAACACCTACCAAGTGAAGAACTACGACCGCTACGAGCTTGCCGGTTTCTCCGAAGAGGCCAAGCGGAAATACCGCGAGGAACATTGGGAAGAGGACCTGCAGAAGGCCTTCGAGGCGGGCAAGCGGATGGCGAAGAAGTAACCTTTTTCGAACAATAAGTTCACGCAAGGGTTTTGGAACTCTTGCGTTTTTTTTCAAAAAAAATCAAATACATCGCCCGCGATATAAACTTTTTTGTATTTTTGCATCGTGAACGATATAAACCAGCAAGTAATGGAATACGAGCAACTTAAGCTAAACAACCAACTCTGTTTTCGCCTCTATACGGCGGCGCGGCTGACCGTGGGCGCGTATCACCCGTACCTCGACCCGTTAGGCATCACCTATCCGCAGTATCTCGTGCTGCTCGTGTTGTGGGAGCAGGACAAGCAGCCGGTATGTGACATCGCCAAGTGGCTGATGCTCGACACCAACACCGTCACTCCCCTACTCCAACGTATGGAGAAGTCGGGTCTGCTCCAGCGCACGAAAGGCAAAACGGACACGCGCCAGCGCATCGTCTCGCTGACCGAAAAGGGCTCAGCCCTGCGCGAGCAGGCGAAACACATCCCCGAATGCCTGAGCGCATCGAAGGATTGAGTGAACGATAAAACAGTTAAACCCCAAAAATCCCAAGTCTTGAGTCTCAAGTCTTAAGTCTCAAATCACTAATCACAAGTCACTAATCACAGATAATTCGAATAAACAAACAAATATCACTTAAAAATTCAAAACAATGGCTACTATTTATGATTTCAAGGCTCTGAACAACAAGGGCGAAGAGGTGGATATGGCGCAATACCGCGGCAAGGTCCTCATGATTGTCAACACCGCTTCCAAATGCGGTTTCACCCCGCAATACGACGGGCTGGAGGCGCTGTACAAGAAGTACAAAGACCAAGGTCTCGTGATTCTCGGTTTCCCTTGCGACCAGTTCAAGCACCAAGAGCCCGGTTCCGATGCGGAGATTGCGGAGTTCTGCCGCCTCAACCATGGCGTCACCTTCCCGCTGATGAAAAAGATCGACGTTTTCGGCGAGAATGCCCACCCGATTTTCAAATATCTGACGCAAACCGTGCCCACTGAAGAGGTGAAAGGGCTGAAAAACAAGGCCACGATGGCGCTTGTGGACGGTCTGAGCAAATCTGAAGGTCGCGAGGAAGGCGGCGTGCGCTGGAATTTCACCAAGTTCCTCATTTCCAAAGACGGCAGCATCGTCAAACGCTTCCCGCCCGTGGCCACGCCGGAGGACATGGAGGCCGATGTTGAGGCCATGTTGAAATAACTCGATTATGATCCTCTACTTTTCAGGCACGGGCAACAGTCTGGCAATCAGCCGCCACATCGCGGAGAGACTCAACGAAACGGTGATGCCGCTCAGTCAGGCGGTGCATCAGGATTTGTCGCGGGAGCGGCGCATCGGGCTGGTCTATCCCAGCTACTGGTTCAACGCGCCGCGGGCGGTGACCGAGTTGCTGCCGCGACTGCAGCTGCCCAAGGAGGCGTACGTCTTCATCGTCATCCCTTGCGGCGCGCAGGCCGGCAACGCTATCCATACGGTTCAGAAACTACTGGCCGACAAGGGGTTGCCATTGGCGTACAGTCAGAAAATCCGCGTGCCCGACAACAGCGCCGTCGGATTCGGGCGCGACCCCAACAAGCAGGTCTGGAAGTTCGAGAAGTACGCCGATCGGTTGGAGCGCATCACCGAGGAGATTGCCGCCGGCACGCACAGTCTGCACTACGCGTGGTGGGGCCCCATCGGTGCGTTGTGTGCCCGCCCCGGTATGCAACGCCGCACGCTGCCGATGCTCACGCCTGCCGTCAACCCCGACCTCTGCGTGGGCTGCGGCATCTGCGCCGACGTGTGCCCGCAAGGGAACATCGCCCTCACGGACGGCAAAGCCCGCTGCGGCAGCAACTGCACACAATGTCTTGCTTGCGTTCACTTCTGCCCGAAGCAGGCCGTCGAGCTCAACCACAAGCCCACGCCCAAAGCGCACCAATACCACCACCCGAAAATATCGGTGGGAGATATGAAAAAGTAGGTATTATAGCCGTCCAAACACGCAGTCCGTATAAATAGGACTATGGAATAATGGTGGGAAGTGACGCTGACGTGCCGCTCAGTTGACGGCCATCACCACCTTCACAGGGGCTTCCCACTCTCCCATCATCGCCTTGAACGCTTTTGCGCTCTTGGCTGTAACCCAAGCGAATGGCAGGTTGAGTTGGCGGGTGATGGTCACCGTCTGACCGTCTATCTGCACGTCAATCAGCAGTTTGGCCTTCTCGACGGTGATTTCCTTATGCACAGGTTTTGTCAAGACACGGACGTTGGCGGGCAACTTAACCGTGTAGGCGTATTTCTCGACGGCTCCATCCGTGCACACATCGTACTGCCGGTCGTTGTGGATGTTCACCGAACGGACTTGCGTGCCATAGTTGCCGTCGTCGATGGTCAGCTCGTAGTACTTGTTATTAATCTGTGACACAGACGCTTTCGCAACTTCGATTTCCTGTGGACGCAGCGTTTCCGTCAGAGGGGATTCTACATTCTTTCGTTTCACGTCCACCTGTGGGTTGTTCAGGTTTCCTTTATCGATGATGATATCGGCGACCACGTCCACCTTGATATCAATCTTCCCTTGAGCCCATTGTTGATCGTCCAAACCGATGAATGAAGCCTTGGGGTGGAGCACATAGAGGCTCAAGTCCTCGACTTCATTTGCCGAAATGTAATAGTATATTTCACCCACTTTGACATAGACCATGGATGTCGGATCTTTTGTCAACGTTTCGGTGAGGAAGACAAATTGCGCATCGTATCCCAAACTCTGCAACACACCCGCCAGCAGGATATTCTTCTCGATCGGCAAGGCGCAGTTGCTCTCCCACACCTGCTGCGGAGAGGCGAACATATAGTTCAACACACGGGCATCCAGATGGTTGGTTTGGATATTGTCGTGGATATAATCCCTGACTGACAGCACCTTGTCCATATCGGTCATATCCTCCTTGACACGGCTGCGGAAGAAATCCGTAATCTTTTGATTACTAAATTTCTGCATAGCATTTTGCTGGGCAATTTTGCCGACGATATGATGCGGCTCATCCATTGTGTAAAACGTGACCGCCTTGTATTCGCCTGGGAAAAGATACTCGTCGGTGGGGAGAGCCGACAGGTCGGCGAAGGTCATCGTGGTTGTTTTCATGTTCTTGTTGGAATTTTCGCTCTCCGTGTAGGAAAGCTTCCCGTTCAACACAAATTTCGCGGGTTTGTAGTCGGGCGTCGTGACGCTGAGCACATACTTCTCCACCGGCACTTCCTCCTGCAAATCGACCTTCTCCAGCAGTTCCTGGAAGAAGAAGTTCTTGGAGCGGATGGTGTAGTCGAGAACGATGACGGCGTCGTACTCCAGCGCCGTGTGCGTCACCACCATCGTGCGGATGCCGTTGAGCCGCTCGCACTTCGTGCATCCCTCCGGCAGCATCGGGTTGAAGGCATTCCGGGGCGTCTCCACCTTGCTGCCGTCCTTGCGGATGGTGTAGGCCTCGTTGATGATGAGCTCCTGGAAGTCAGGGTTGTAGGTGATGAACGTCTCCCCGAAATGGTCGAAGGTCATCCGCGTGAAGATCTGCAGCTCCGTGCGCTTCCGGAACTCGGTTGAGCCGTCGGTGTTCAACGTGTAGCTCTTGGACACGAGCTTATAGACGGCATCCTTTTCCGGAGCCTTGGCAAAAGCGGCCGCCATCATGCAAACCGCCAAAATCACTAAAAAATATCGCTTGTTCATATTCTAAATTTTCAATTAATCCTTATCCCTCAACTGTCACTCCCCGCCCTCTGCCACACAATAAAAGGGTTTCACCGTATCCGTGATATGCCAGATATAGAGTACTTCGGAGGCGTTCCGCGACTCCTCGACGCTATATGCCGGCACCCACGACACCACTGTGGCCGGTTCTGTCAAGACCACGGGGACTTCCGGCGATTCCTGTATTTTACGGATGGCCGCAATCTCCTGGTCATTATCCCATTTCGGCAACCGGTCTATCAACGTAAAGAGCACCATAAACACCAAACATCCAATCAGATACGGGATCTTGACACGTTCTTCGGCAATATGCTCCAGCAAGAACAACGTGGAATAGACGAGGTAGAAGATGTACAGGAAACTGACGGCAATCATGACGTCGTAGCGAATGAGGTACGGACGGTAAGGACGATACCCTCCGAACGGGAGCAACAACATATAAATCAACGCAAACACATTGATCCACAGGAAGAGTTGGACGGCGGCACGCCCCTTCTGCGGGAACTTAAGCCGTATCACAGCGAAATTGAACACCGTGAGCGCAAAAAAGATATCGAAAGGACCATTTTTGAACATCGACAGAAACCCTTTGGGGAGCAGTCTGTAACGTTCCGCCAGCGTCAACGACACGGAATCCCACATGGTGTTGAACGTGCCCAACCAAAGGGAATAGAGAGACAACAGCCCGACGGGAAGCAAGTAGAGCCAATAGTGCTTCGGGACGGCCTTGAGAAACGTCCCCAAAGACTTGTTGTCAAGACTCTTGTCCGAGAAGAAATTCACGGTAAAACGTATCAGCAGCGTTAAGATAGCCACCAGCGCAATGGCCGTGTTGATGGCACCCGAAAAACAGGTCAGGGTCAGAAAGAGCAGATACCAGACGGTGCGCAACACGGCGTTGGGGAAGAGTTTCCGGTCGAAGAACTCCTCATAGACAAACGGCAGGAGGCAACAAATCAGGAAAATGAGCGGCAGGGCATAGAAAAACGCATACGTCAGGGAGGGGTCGATCAGCCCGAAGCTGCGCGTGGCTCCGCACGTCTGGAAAAGGGGTGTGAACAACAGCATGGCAAGATAGAACCGCGGCTCTTTGAACCGGAACCCTCCGCAGGCAAGCGCACTCAACAGGAGCAGCAACGCTATCTGCATCAGGGTCTTGCAGATTGCGTTGGTCACATAGATACTGGTCAGTGGCTCGACGGCTTTTTGCAGGGCGAAAGGCACTGTCCGGTAGGTCTTGTACAACAGATAATGGGAGAAAAAGCGGTTGGGCGCGGCGTGCGGCTCCCCATTGGCAAGCATCTTGACACCAAAGGGATCCTGGTAGAGGGGGATCAGATAATCGCGTGGCAACACCGACTCCTCCATATCCCCTTCCATCGGATATTGGGAATGCTGGTAGAAGCTGTATGCCAAATCGCCCGCGACCAAGAAGATCGCGACGGCCACTAACCATATCGTAAGACGGTGTCTGTTTATATCCATTATTTATTGAATCTTTATTTCATCCTTTCGACCCATCAGCTACCGAGCTCTTGCCCCTTCGGGGCTGTTTAAGGAATTATGTTTTAAATATTTGTGCATTTTCGACATAAACTGCTAACTGCTAACTGCTAACTGCTAACTGCTAACTACTTGACGAACACCACCGGCGCTCTCATGTACCCTCGCTGGCACTGCACTGCTTTGCGGAAGGAGGGCCATTCGGAGGCCTCATAGACGCGCTTGCCGAGGGAGATGTTCTCCGTGAAGGTCACCATGTTGTAACCGACGGTGTAGCCCCCCTTGAAAGAGATGGCCGGCGTGACGAACTGCTGCGACTGGGGCGTGCTCACCCGCGTGTAGCCCGACGGCACCTTCAGCGTCTCCGTGATGGCGACATAGCGCGAACAGCGGTCGGTGAAGGGGTAGTCGCGGGTTTCGAGCCGCGTGTCGTAGTAGAGGTGGCGCATGGCGAAAGTGTAGAACCCGTTGGCGAGGAACGGCGTGACGATGATCTCGTCGTCGGTGACCGTCGCGTAATCCGGAATCTCGAACGTGTAGGTAATCTTCACGGGCTGCTTGAGGTAGTCGTCCTCGCTGGTGTATTTCACGCTCTTGAGCTTCGCGTTGGGGTACTCCTGGTAGAAACGTTCCTCTACGTTTCTCCGCCACTCCGTGCGGAAGCCGTAGAAGACGCCGCGCACGGTGCGGTCGCTCTGGCGGTCGGCGGTGATGGTGACGGTGCCCTTCAACGTGCCGTTCTTAGTGACCTGCGTGTTGGCGGTCATCCGGACGTAGTGGTTTTTCGGGTTGGAGACGGGTGTGAGTCCCAGCTTCGCCCCCTTGGGCAGTCCCATCAGGTAGTTCTGCTGCTGCTCGGCGCTGGACCAGAGTTCGCCGCGCACACCCGGCACCCACGTGGGGTCGAGGAGCTGGTAGTTGCCGTTGCGCCGCTGCACCACCGTGATGCAGTGGTTGAACTGGTCGGCGGGGATGTCCTCGATGCGCTCGCCGGCCATCGTCATCGCCGCGTAGGCCTTGAAGCCTGCCGCCCGCAACATGCCGATGAGCATCCCGGCCTTGTCCTTGCAGACGCCGCAGCGGTCGCGGAAGGTCATCTCGCACTTGTGGAGCGTGAACCCCTCGCCCTCGCCCATCGAGATGCCGGAGTAGCGGATGTTGTCGGCTACCCAGTGCGTGAGGATGTCCAAGCTGTCATTCTCGGTCTTCGCCGGCTTCAGCAGCTCATTGACCTTTGCTTGGATTTCCGGTGTGGCCTCGAAGCTGCCGAAATCCTCGTTCACGCCGTAGAACCACATCGACTTG
>ONQE01000139.1:0-8391 GCA_900319925.1 uncultured Bacteroidales bacterium
CGGGCTGCTTTTTCTGCTTCTTATCCTTGCCGGATGCAAGCCCTGCAAGTCCGCCGCTGAAATCCGGCTCTGCTTCCTCCGCCGGATCCGCAGCCTTCTTCTTCGGCAGGAATTTCCGGATCAACGAACCGATCAGGCTGCCGCTCCCCTCCTGCTTTCCGGATGCGCCTTCGTCCGCTGCATCGGAAAGGCTGAATCCGCCCGTGCTGCCGCCGCCGCTGCTCTGCTTTGTGCCGGTGTACGGCTCTGCGCTGCTCTCATGCCGGAATACAACATCGCCGTATTCCTCGACCGCTGCGGACTGTGCCTGCGGCTGCTGCATATCCCCACCGCGTCCCCCATTTCCCACTTCGGCATCCTCATTGACGCCGGCACCCGCGACGAGCCCGCCCAACATCCCGGACTCGCCCATTTCGTGGAACATACCATATTCAAGGGGACGGAGAAACGCAACGCCTACCGCGTCATCAACCGCATGGAGAGCGTGGGAGGCGACCTCAACGCCAGCACCTCCAAAGAGGAGACCGACTTCTACGCCTCTTTCCTCTCCCCCGACTACCCGCGAGCCGTCGAACTTCTCTCCGACATCTTCTTCCACGCCAAGTTTCCCCAAAAGGAGCTGGAAAAGGAGAAAACCGTCATCTTCGAAGAGATCAACTATTACAATGACAGTCCGTCGGAGCTGATCTTCGACGATTTTGAGTCGTTGGTATTCGACGGACACGATATGGGCAAGAACATCCTCGGCACCAAAGAAAGCGTGCAAGGCATTCACCGTGAGGACATTATGGTGTTCACCTCTGCCAACTACACTTTGGAGAACGTGGTGTTGGCTTCCGTAGGCAACATCCCCACCGAAAAGTTGGTACGGCTCTGCGAGAAGCATTTCGGTGACGGCCGCATCCGGGAAGGTTTACGCCGGCGCACACCGTACAACAGCTATCGGCCACAGACCCGTTGCGTGCGAAAGAGCACCTCGCAGACCAACGTGCTCACCGGCGTCCCCGCCTACGACATCCGCCACCCCAAGCGCATCCCGTTCATGCTGCTCAACAACATCCTCGGCGGCCAAGGGCAAAACACACGCCTCAATATGAGCGTCCGCGAGAAGAAAGGGTTGGCCTACACCATAGAATCCTACTTCAACCCCTTCTCCGACTGTGGCCTCTTCAGCGTCTATTTCGGTTGTGACGCACACGAGCGCGACCACTGCTTAGAACTGGTTCACAAAGAGTTGGAGAAGCTAAAGCAGCAGAAATTAGGTTCTTTGCAGCTTTATTACGCCAAGAAACAGTACATCGGGCAACTCGCGCTCGCACAAGAGAGCAAGCTCAACGAACTGCTCTCCGCCGGGCACATCGCCCTCTTTTACGACGAGGTGGCCGACATGGACGAGAACATCCGGACCTTGGAGGGAATCACCGCGGAAGAGCTCTGCGACACCGCCAACGAAATATTCGACCTTTCCCGTTTTTCCACCCTAATTTTCGACCCTGAAGAAGAATGATTTCCTTGTATTCCAAAAACTTAGAGAATGCTGTCAATGAAATCTCGAAGCTTCCGGGCATCGGGAAGCGGTCGGCTTTGCGGCTCGCCCTGCACCTCATCAAGCAGGACGAGGCCAACGTGCTGCTGCTCACCGATCGCATCAACCGGCTGAAAAGCGACGTGGTGTTCTGCCGTCAGTGCCACAACATCTCCGACCACGAGATCTGCGACATCTGTGCCAACCCGAAACGCGACGGCGGCATCATCTGCGTAGTGCAGGACATCCGCGACGTCATCGCCATTGAGAACACCCACCAATACCAGGGGGTCTATCACGTCCTCGGCGGGGTCATCTCCCCGATGGACGGCATCGGCATCCAGCAGCTCACCATCCAGCAGCTCTTCGACCGCGTGGAGGCCGGCGGCATCAAAGAGGTCATCCTCGCATTGCCCGCCACCGTGGAGGGCGACACCACCAACTTCTTCATTTACAAAAACATCCAGAACAAAGTCCCCGCCATCACCACCATTGCCCGCGGCATCGGCGTCGGCGAGGAGCTCGAATACGCCGACGAGGCGACGCTCGGACGCTCCATCATGGCGCGCACGGAGTTCGAGAGGGCGTACCGGCGCGATTCTTAATTCAGCATTATGAAACAGTACAATTTCGATGACATCCCCGCCCGCAAGGGCACCTGGTGCGTCAAGCACGACATGACTCCCGAGGTGTTCGGGACCGACGACCTGCTGCCGATGTGGGTGGCGGACATGGACTTCAAGACCCCAGACTTCATCATGGAGGCTATCCGGAAACGCTGCGAGCATGAGGTGTTAGGCTACACATTCGCACCGGACGGCTACAAGATGGCCGTGCTGAACTGGTTCCAGAAACGATACGGCATCGCCACAAAATGGAACCGGATGCGCTTCGTGCCGGGCATCGTGCAGGGCATTGCCTTCGTGCTGCAGACCTTCACGCGTCCAGGCGACAAAGTGCTAATCACTACGCCGGTCTATCCACCGTTCATCAACGTTCCGCACCGCACGGGCAGGGTGTTCGTGAGCAGTCCACTGAAGACCGCGAACAGCCGCTTCTCTTTCGATTTCGAGGACCTGGAGCGCAAGGCCGAAGGCTGTAAAGTGATGATTCTCAGCAACCCGCACAATCCTGGTGGTACTGTTTGGACGAAAGAGGAACTGGCGAAGGTCGCCGACATCTGCCTCCGCAAGGGCGTGTTGGTCATCTCCGACGAAATCCACGCCGACCTCACCTACCCCGAGTTCCGGCACACCTCGTTCACGACGGTTTCAGAAGCGGCGGAATGCAATTCCATCACCTTTTTTGCTCCGAGCAAGCATCAGTGTGCTATGTCTCTGACGAAAGAATCCGCAAAGAGTTTTTCGGTTTCCTTGACCACAACGAACTGTCTTTGGGCCACATCTTCGGCTACTACGCGGCGGAGGCGGCTTTCGCGCACGGCGAGGAGTGGCTGCAACAGCTGTTAACCTACCTGCAGGGCAACATCGACGCGGCGGAACAATATCTGAAGGCGCATTGTCCCGAAATCACCTTCATGCGCCCCGAGGCCTCTTTCCTGCTCTGGATGGATTTCCGCGGTTGGAATCTTCCGCAGAAGGAGTTGTTCCACAAGCTAGTCTATGACGCGAAAGTCGGGCTGAACAACGGTACAGATTTCGGTGCCGAAGGCGAAGGCTTCATGCGGATGAACATCGGCACGAACCGCGAAACGGTATTGGAAGGTCTGCGCAGAATCGCGTCAGTACGTGACAGGTAACCGATTCCTTGTCTTATTATTGTTCAGCTATTGGGCATCTGACAGTACGTTGTAAACATCATTCTAACCACAACATATATAGACATGAAAAAGTTATTACACCTTTTGACAAGTATCCTGCTTCTTCTTATGGCGAGTGAGGTTGCGGGGCAATCGACGCTGACGGTGGCCAATGGCACAGTCACAGCGCACTACTTCCCTGTATCCGCCTACCACTGGAGTCAAGAACAGCAGTCACAATCGCTCTATCCTGCCTCCATGCTCTCCGACATGGAGGATTGCTACATCACGGCGCTGACGTGGTATCTCCAATCGGCCCCGAGTGCAAGCTGGAACGGCACGCAGACCGTGCGCATCGGCACCACCACGGCATCTAACCTTTCGAACGGGCTGGTCGCTTCGCCTGCAACGGTTTGCTGGTCCGGACAGTTGTCGGCCTACATCGCAGGCGACACCCTACGCATCCCGCTGGAGGTCCCGTTTCTCTACACAGGTGGCAATCTGGTGGTGGAAATCAGCAAGCCGTCCGCAAGCGGCGGTTATAACAACAGCTACTTCTACGGTCAAAACCAACCGTCCACCATGTCCATCAACCAAGTGGGGAGCTACTACGCGCCATACGAGGGTTCCTTCCTTCCCAAGTTGACCTTCTCGTACCAAGAAGGCGGCTGCTCCAATCCGGAGGCTCTCACAACTTCCGGTATCAGCGACGAAGAGGCGACCCTTTCTTGGAGTCCGAGCATAGTCGGTGCCGCCGACCACTATTTGGTGGCCTTGCGCCAAGCCGACGGCACGTTCAATATGGAAATGGGTACCACCGATACCTTCATGACCGTATCAGGACTGTCTCACCATACCCAATATTATTGGAAAGTGAGGGCGGTCTGCACAGACACGGACTCCAGTGCCTGGAGCGTGGAGAGCACTTTCACGACCCAACGGCAGCTAGCCACCGTGCCCTACTTCTGCGATTTCGAGGACACCACGGAGAACGTCAACTGGGGAGCGTCCATCCCTAATCCCGTCTGGATAAACGCCACCTGGGGTGTCGGCACGTACGTCTCCTATAGCGGCAACCACTCCCTATATGTGTCGCACGACAACGGCGCCACCAACATCACCGACCCTGTGATGAGTTCTTTCTCCAACACCTGGGCCTACCGGGATTTCTACTTAGACCCCATATATCCGCAATACGTCCTCTCGTTCAAGCACCGCGGGTACGGGCGCACCACACCGTTTTTCGGGCCACCCGACAATGCCCCGTTCTACGATGACTATCTGATGACGCCCTCGGGTGCCACCCGTCTCAGCTCCTCCGCCTCACTGCCGTGGGACAGTATCTGGATGAACCACAGCTACACCTTCACGGTGGACACGCCCGGCGTTTACCGTCTCTATTTCCGCTGGTATATGGCCTACGAAGAGAACCTTCCAGGCATTTCCATCGACGACATCTCCATCACGGGAATCCCCTGTTTGGCGCCCAACACGTTAACAGCTACAGACATCACCGACACCTCCGCAACACTCACCTGGCAGCACGACTGCGTGGACGAGCCGATGGGCTATATAGTGGGCTACAAGACCCCCGGTGACTACAACTACACCGAGTTCACCGTATATGGCACCAACACGGTGACCCTCACGGGCCTGTCGTTCTACACCGACTATTACTGGCGCGTGAAGACCCTTTACAACGACACCGTGTCAACGGAATGGAGCAGTCCGGCTACTTTCAGGACGGATGTAATATCGGTGCACCCGCTCCCTTACACCTGCGATTTCGAAGATGCCATCGAGAACTTGGCTTGGAACGTCCCGTCAGTTTCAGGAAACAATGTAACCCGCTGGTATTTAGGTCACAACACCTACCATAGTTCCAACACTTCGCTGTATGTATCCACCAAGTCAAACGGTTCTGACAATACTTGGATAACCAGTTCGGAATCCGATATATGGGCGTACCGAGACATCTACCTCGATCCTGATTACACCACATACGAGCTGACTTTGGATGCCAAGGCGTATGCGAAGAAGGATTCCGCGTACTTCAGCATTTATGTAGGAGCGCCCGTGGAGCCCTCCGACAGCGCGGCCGAAACAAATATGACGCAGCTCGGAGAAAGCATTTTCTACACCGGTGGCGGAAACACACTCGTATGGAAACATTTCGAGTATTCCATAGACAACAGCTTCGCCGGACATCGACGGATTTTCTTCCGGTGGCGCAACCTTGTGACAACTCCTGTCTATAATGTCAATGTCTTTGATAATGTCGCCATCGCTATCGATGACATTTCCATTACGGGCACAAACTGCGGGCGTCCATTCCAACCTACCGCAACCCCCTTCGACACTTACGCACAGCTGTCGTGGAAAGGATGTTTGACCGGGAACCTGCAATCCTACACCCTCGCTTACAAGTCCGCCACAGATACTGCCTACACGGAAGTGCAGGTCAACGACACCACCTACACCTTGACAGGCTTGCTGCCGCTAACCGCCTACACTTGGAAAGTCCGGACCAACTGCTCCGGAGAAGAGTTCAGCGAGTGGAGTACAGGGAACGATTTCGAGACTTTCCAGTCGCTGGCCGTTTTGCCTTACTCCTTCGGATTTGAAGACTCCCTGGAAACCGCAGCGTGGAAAACCTACAGTTACATCTCGCCGAACAAGTGGTGCTTCGGCAACGCTGTCTGTCATAACGGGCAGAATGCCAGCTATATCTCCAAGACCAACGGAGCCACCTACGAGACCAACAACCCCGACTATACGGATGCCTACCTGTATCGCGACTTCGTGTTCGACACCACCTTTTCGGAATATGTGCTGAACTTCGACTTCAAGACCTTCGACACTTTGGCACAGCCAGACATCCAGGTGTATGCAGAGTCGGCCGCGAACCCGAACTTCACCACTCCTTCGGAAGGGAACTTAGTGGGGACGATTGGTTTTTCCGACACACTCTGGCATCCTGTAAGCATCGTCATCAACCGGACACACGGCGGCATGCAACGTCTCGTATTCAGCTGGGTGAAAGACAATTACTATGCATCCAAGGGATCCTGTGCCGTGGATGACATCTCGCTCACGGGTGTGATGTTCGGCCGGCCTTTCGCTCTGAAAAGCTCCGATATCGACCACGAATCCGCCTTGTTGTCCTGGAGGTCGGGAAACCGGTACGTGCAGACCTCCTACCAGATGGCCTACCGCCCCGCTAACTCCACCACCTTCACGACTATCACTGTGACTGACACGTTCTTCCACGTCACCTCGCTGATTGCCGCCATGCAATACATCTGGAAAGTGCGGGCCATTGCCGACGACGGAACCCTGAGTGCATGGAGCGACGAAGCCTCATTCCACACTGCCGCTTCCCTGCCCTACTGGACTGGCTTTGAAGATGAGATTGACAACCTCCGCTGGGAAGGGAGCAGCACTTGGGACGACTACCAATGGATTATCGGAGGCGCCGCAAGTTACGATGGTGCCCACTCGCTGTACATCACAAACGATGGAGGCTTATCAAACCATTGCAGTTCAGGCTATTATTCCAGCTTCAGCAAGGTTTTGGCCTGGCAGGACATCTACTTCACACCCGGCGCGACGGAATACCAAATATCCTTCGACTATTTAGGTGCGGGAATGGCGGAGAACCAGACTTCTTTCGACTATTCCGGTGTGGGAATGGCTGTGCTGTACGGCAATCCCGGCGATGTTATCGACAACGCGGTACAGCTTGGCTGCATACCGACTTCGGAATACTGGCGACACCACCGTCTCACGGCAGACTCCTCCTTAGCAGGAATGCGAAGGTTGTACTTCCTCCGGACGGAGACCCCCGTCACCACCGACAGAGCCGGCGCCATAGACAACCTTCTCGTGGACGAGGTCCACTGTCCTGCCCCGGAAGCGCTCACCGCGACACTCACGGCCCACAATGCGGCCCGGCTCACCTGGCATCCCGCCGATGGGAACGTTCCCCAAGGCTACACCCTCGCCTACAAACCACAATACGACCACGACTACACTTTGGTGACGAACCTTCAAGACACCGTTTTTCAGCTTGACGGTCTGATGGCAAACACCCCTTATTTCTGGAAGGTGCGGGCGAACTGCCCCGGCAGCGGCACGGCGGAGTGGAGCGGCGACAATGCGTTCAGCACCATGCCGCCCCTACCCTATTTCTACGACTTCGAGGATAATGTCGAAAAGGATTTCTGGACATACGATTCCAACAGCGCATGGAACCACTGGAGCATCGGCGCTGCACCCATGGACAACGGCAACCCCACGCTGCATATCGGCTCCTCGTACGGCGACGGCAACTACAATTACTACTCCACGGCACGGCTGTGGGCCTACCGCGACCTCTTTGTCGGGGGTGACGGCACGCGATGCCAGCTTTCGTTCGATTTCAGGGGGATGGGCCAAACGGATGTCGATTTTGCCCGTGTCTATCTCGGGCCGCCGGCAACGCCCTCCGGCCTCAATGCGCCAGACGGAGCCGTGCAAATCGGCGACAACTTCGGCATGGTTCCGCAGTGGAGACATTATAGCTTCGAGGTGGACAGTGCCCATTTCGGGCTGCAACGACTTTACTTCCAATGGCGTTGCGATTCGTATTCGGGGCTGAACCCCGCAGCCGCATTCGACAACATCTCGCTCTTGTCAACCGACTGCGCCATCCCGATTAACCCGGCGGTTGTGACCGTCACCGGCACCACGGCTACACTCTCCTGGCATCCCGGCGATCCCAATTCATCGCCCGCAAGCTACACTGTGGGATACCGGCTCTACGAAAGCGGCACCCTCCTCTTCGAAACCACCACCGACACCGTGTTGACCATCACTGGTCTGCAACCCGACTCCCGCTACTACTGGATGGTGAGGGCCAATTGCAATGCCGACGACAGTAGCGTATGGAGCGAGAGCGGCACTTTCGCCACTTCACAGTCCCTGTACGCCACCTTGCCCTACGAATGTGACTTCGAATATGCGCCCGAAAATGGCGCATGGACGTTAGTGAACCTCGAAGGCAACAACGAATGGTATTTCGGGACCGCCACCGCCCATTACGGCAACGCCTCAATGTACGTCACCT
>ONQE01000139.1:8460-9554 GCA_900319925.1 uncultured Bacteroidales bacterium
TATCCAAAATATGGGCCTACCGCGACATCCTTCTCACGCCTGGCGACGATGAATATGTGCTCGAATTCGACTTCAAGGGGATGGGCACCAACAACAGCGCCAACGCCTTTCATTCGGCCAAGGTGTTCATCGGCAGTCCGAACATCCCGATGGATGCCACAGCCCCGGAAGACGCCATACAGCTCGGCACCGCCCTCTACAACATCGCCGACTGGCAACATTTCTCCTTCCATCTGCCTTCGAGCATGGGCGGAATGAAGCGTCTCTACATTCTCTGGTCCAACAACACCTACTCGGCGACGCAACCGGCGGCCGCCTTCGACAACATCAGTGTTATGGTGTCGAGCTGCTTGCCGCCCTCCTCCCTGACCGCAGATCCCGTGGACACCTTCTCGGCGACCATCCATTTTGCAGACCCGCAACACGAAGATTGGGATGTGGCGATTGTCGCGGGCGGAGGCATTCCAGACGAATCTGCCCTGCTGACCTTGCACGGCACGCCATGGTACACGTTCACCGGTCTCGACAGCGGCACCGTTTACACCGTCTTCGTTCGCGCTCACTGCGACGGCGAGGAACTCAGCGAATGGGCGACGACCACCTTCACCACTCTTTCTGCTGCTGACACGACCCAGCACGGAGGCGGAGACGACACCACAGGAGTGGCCCACTACGCCGACCTCTCTTCCGTCAAGCTCTATCCCAACCCGGCGAACGAACACCTCAACATCCTTGTGAGCGGGACTTCACCGGTGACTTCCATAGAACTTTTCGACGTTTTTGGGAAAATCGTCCGCACAATTGACGCTTGTCATAGTACAAACTCGCATACCATCCGGATCAACACCGGCGGTTTGGCCCCAGGTGTTTATTTCGTGCGCGTGGTCACGGATGCGGGGAAAACAACGAAGCGATTCGTAAAGCGATAACAGCTGTAAAGGCAATGATTACAAGTATGTTATAACAGAAAAGACCGTTCAGCTGAACGGTCTTTTTTGTTGGTGCCCAGGACAAGAGTCGAACTTGCACGGGATTATTCCCACTACCCCCTCAAAGTAGCGTGTCTACCAATTCCACCACCTGGGCTCAAAGGC
>ONQE01000158.1 GCA_900319925.1 uncultured Bacteroidales bacterium
TGGCGGGTGCCGTCGGCCTTCACCGTCACCACCACGTTCAGGCCGTCGAACGGAGTGCTCGACGACACGCCGGCCGTGTTGTAGTAAGTGACCTTCTGCACGCCGCTGTCGCTCTTCACAACGCCGATGGCTGTCGGAATCTCGGTGCTGCTGAAGTCAACGCCGCCCACTTTCTCGGCCGCGTCATAACCCGTGCTGCTGATGCGGTTGCCGCGCGGGGCCTGGGCCGCAGGCTTCGGAGTGCGGGCATACAGGCGGGCGATGTACTTCGTGGGGCAGCTGCCGCCCAGCTGGGTGATGGTCTTGTAGACAAACACGTCGCGAATCTCAATCTCCAGGTCGCGCTTCTGAAGGGCTGTGTAGTCCGAGCCCCACTTGTAGCCGGCATAGTTGCGGTTGGCCGAAGTGCTCGAGTAGTTGTTGAGCAGCGTCTCGGTGCCGTCGGGCAGCACGCGCCACAGGCGGTACAGGTACACCTGGTAGTCGTCGTTGGGAAGAACGGCTTTGAGCTTCACCGTGGCGGCATAGCCCTGATACTGGCCCTCGAAGCCCCACGTGTCGTTGTCGTCGGAGCGCTCGGTGGTCTTCTCGGGGTTCGACACCTCGATTTGCACATCGCAAGCCACAATGTTGTTCTCAACGCCACCATAGGTGTTGTTGATGACCGTTGTGCCGTCGAAGTCGGTGGTCTTGGCGCTGATGCGCGGCAGGTAGTTCACCGTGGTGCTTTCCTCTTCCTCGGGGTCAATGGCATCCTGCATGTCCACCATCAGCCAGCCGTCGTCATCAGTCACTTCCATCTTGTTAAGATTGTCCATCCATTCGATTTCGCCATTGTTCAAGCCATAACCGCCCACCACATAGGTGCTGGAGCCATCGGCTTTCTCGGCGCTGGAACCCACGGTCTGCTTGTTGCGCAGCAACTCATATCCCGTGATAGCGGCATCGCTGTACATGCGCATCTCGGCAGGGATAGTGTGGCGTAACGACATAGAGTGATCCGTGTCGGCAGAAATCTGGCTGGAGGTGAATCCGGCACCGGTGGCCAGGTAGCGAGTCTTATAGACAGGTACTTCCACCACGTTGGTCTTGATGTCGTTGCCCTTGGCGTCGATCATGGTCAGTTGGTAGTCATAACCGCCGATGTGCTCGTTGGTGGCAGTGGATGCGCTGAACACATCCTCAACCGTCAGGTCGTTGAAGTTGACCACGTTGCCGGCGTCGATGCTGAAGGTTCCCGTCTGCTCGTTACTGCTGTTGGTCATCGTCAACCTGTAATTCAGCGTGGTCTCATCCTTGCCCGTGATGGCGATATTGGCAATCACGTGCGAATCACCCTTGTGGTCAACACGGTTGATGCGCATGGTGGTACCGGTGCTGAACTGGTCGGCCAGCATGGGTTGGGTTTCGGGGTTGACCAGGCGCACGCTGTTGCGGTAGTCGTTCTCGACATTCTCCACATCGAAGGTACTGCGGTACACACCGGTAATCTCGGGACGGCCGTCACCCTCAGGCACAATCTTGGTGAACTTACGATTTTTGGCCCAGATGAGCGCATGATACGGATAACGAGACAATCCTACTTGATTTCCTCTGTAATCGATGGTGCCGTTAGTTAACAATTGACCATAGTTAGAACTATTACCTCCATTGGAATTACCCACATTGCGCGTCTCATAACCGCCACACAGTTTTGCCATCACCTCACCGTCTTCGCTGAAGACAACCTCGTCCTCCACGTAGGACGCTGTGCCGGTGGCCACTTTGGACTCGACAGAGCCATCCGGGATAGCGCTCACCATGACGTTATTGGCTTCCAGAACAGTGTAGTCGTCGTTGGGCACGAACACATAGGGAGTGCGAGGCTGAGTGGTTTCGCCTCTGATGGGCTTCACATAGAGTGTGGAGCCGTCATACCGACTGGGCTCGTAGAAGGTGCCGTACTTGCCGGCATCCACTGCGAAGGGGATGCACACGGTGTACATCAGGCCTTTCTTGAAGTTGCGGTTGTACTTGGCTGTCTCGGCCTTGAAAGCATGCGGGATGGCATAGTAACTGCGACGGCCCAGATAGAACTCGCTATAGTCGGAACCATCATAGTTCCAAGGAAGTGCTTTATATGTCACATCGTAGTCGTAGGTTTCATAGAGATGGCAATAGGGTGTCTCACCGGCATTGGTGAAGATGAAGTTGCGGCCATAGACCTCGAAGTCCTCATTTTTCCACTTATCCTCGGTGTTTGTAGGCAGGAAAACAAGGGTAGGCTCGTACATGCCATCGAAGCAGTTTTGCCAGTACCACCCACTATTGGAGCGATAGGTGTCGGTTCCGTTGAAAAGGCTGGCACCCACACTGAACTCATCTTCCTCCCACCACGAAGCGAAAGCGCTCTTGTCCACAGTGCTCATGTCGAGATAAGCCATTACCGGCGTGTCGTGCGCGATACCCCAGCCACTGGAGCCAACACCATAACCACCGTAGTCCAAATCAATAGCCTCTCCCCAATACAACACATGGGCGCTGTAACTGCCTGCTCCGAAACGTTTGACCGACGATGGCAGAGTGAGTTCACGAAGGTTCTTCATGTTGCCAAAGGCACCCGATTCAATGTATTTGAGTTCGTTATCGGTGTTCAGTGTCAGCGTTTTGTAATTTGAGCCTCTCAAGGCATAACCGTCAATCATCGATGTGAGGGGTTCCACAGCCAGGTTGTCGGCCGTCGTGTTAGCGCCATCCACCACATATCCCAGGCGTTTGCATTGCGGAGCAAGGTCACTGTTCACATCTGGGATGTCAAGAACCGGGACATTACTGGCAAGTTGCTCTCCATTCCATTGTTTAAAATTGTAGGTACGCGTGTTGTACAGATACTGAATGGCATTGTTGTACACATGCGAGTACTTGTCGTGTTTAGTGCCAGACACATAACTGTTGGCATAATTCGAGTTTCCTGCCTCATAAAGAGGATCGTTAAATTTTAACGATGTGGGGAAAGCGCGGTAGCCCACATTCAATTGGCGATTCGGGAAGGAGGTGATGGCAGTCCCGTCGAAAGCATAGTCACCCACGACGACACCAGGATTGTCGATGGCTATACTTTTCAGATTCTTGTTTCCGCGGAATGCATCGTTCTGAATCACCAGATTGGGATGGCGAATATAATCATCGTATCCATTGTTACGATAGTGGATACCAATATCTTCCAACTGGTTGGTTCCATTATTCGTTGAGCAGTCAAAGGCATGATGCTCAATCACATTTACCCATAGATGGTTTCTGGCTGGACTCGCATTTGCTGGTTGGTAATACTGGTAAATTGTCTCCAGCGAATGGCAGTCTTTAAAAGCACCATAACCAATCTCGCTCACCGAGTACGGCAACGTGATGGTGGTCAAAGGAGTTCCGCAGAACATACCCGGAGCAATACGTTTCAACTTGGTGTTTACCGTGTTGTCGGGCAACTTGACGGTAGTCAGACGGCTACAATCCTTGAAGATGGACTTGCCGCCGAAATCTTCGGCATCGATGCACAGACTCATGTCGACCTCGGTGAGGTTGGTCAAATTGTGAAACGCGAAATTGCCAATCTTGAGAAGATGTTCCGGCAACACCACCTTGGTGATTCCCGTGGTGTTGGGATGCTGGCTATTATACGAGCCCTGGGGATTGAAGGCATCGTCGGGTATTTCCACCACGAAATGGCCGAAATGCTTTTCAGGAATTTCCAGCACTCCCTCAAGAGCCTCACCTGAGCGGGCTCTCACAGAGTAGCCGTCAAGATCATTGTTCCAACGGAAATCCAATTGGTCGTCCACTGAAACATCGGCTTGTGCGACCATGGCCGCGCACACCATCAAAAAGAGTAATAGTTTTTTTACCATATTGTCACGTTTTATATGATGAGTAAATCTTGTGTCCTTCAGAACAGGCAGGCGTACGGCACCGAAAAATACGAATCCATCGCAAAAATAACCATTTATTGTGGATTTTGCAACTAAAATCGGTAAATTCTTTTTGATATACTAAAAAAAGTAGCAAAAAAGTAACATCTTCGTGATTCGGTAGGGCAAAAATTTCGGCACACCTTAGAGGGGGAACTCAACTGCTCCCCTAAGGTAGGGGAAAGGCTACGGGTAGGCGAGCGCAGCTCGGGAACCACGAAGTGCTCGCGACCGAACGGGAGCCCGAAGGGCAAGCGTAGCGCAGCAATGCTGGCGCGAAGCGACTAAGGAGTGTGTAAACCCTGCTTGGGTGCCGGCATCGCCGCTTAACTCCTCCCCTAAGTTAGGGGAGGTGCCCGTCAGGGCGGAGGAGTGTGTCATCCTGAGTGGGTGCCAGCGTCGCTGGTTGGCACACGCCCCCGGCCCTGCGGGCCACCCCCTCTACCTTAGAGGGGGAGTTGGTTTGGCACGGTGTGTGTGATGCGTCGAAGACGCATTATTTGACAGAGCCCCATGTTTCGGTGCCGCCACGGCGGCAAACATGGGGTTGATGATGACGGTTTCACGGATTGTTCCTCGGAGAGGCACAATCAATACGCCCGGTGCCGCTCCGCCACGGCGT
>ONQE01000165.1 GCA_900319925.1 uncultured Bacteroidales bacterium
CGCATCGGGCATGGTGAAGCTGATATAGACATCGCCGCGTTCATCAGTGCGCAGCTGCGGGTAGAAGAAGGCGGTCTCGTTGAAGTTGGTGCGGATCTGCTCGGCGGGGGTATCGGATGCGCCACCTGCGGTTTTCTTAGCGGCTGCCATAGGCGCAGGAGCAGCCTCATCGTACGATGCAGCAACATCCTCAACCATATTGAGAACTACCTCAGCCTCTTCACCAGTTTCAAGATCAATACCATTGTCATAGCCTCTTACCCGCACACCATCCACTATCGTCTGGGCACCATCGCTACGGTTGCCGCGCACGGACATCACCTTTCCATAGTAGCGCGTGCAGCTACCCGGGTGAAACAAGAGCCAATTTCTGGGCATGCTGACAGAATAATACAAGGGGATATACCGATAGTTATGTTCGCTAAGGGAAGTTCCGAAATACAGTTCACGGAAACTACCATCGGCATTGTTCCACGGAGTATAAAATCTCAAGGAATGGTAGTTGTGGCTTCCCAATGCATCCAACGCCATATCGTACATCGAGCACAGGAGTTCGGCGGGAACAGGCTTCCCGTCTTTGTCGGTGAGGCGAATCTGATACTCCTCCGGACTGCCTGGCAGCGTCTTGTCGCGGAAACGCAGGAATTCGAAATGGATGTCTTTCATCTTGTCGGTGACAGAGACTGAACGGGTTTCCTCTTCCTTATTGTTCTGATGGACGCACAGCAGATGGACACTCATACCGCCGATGTCGTCTTTCGTCACCGGATAGGTGATCGTACGGGTCTTCCCGCGCAGGTTCACCCACTCCGCAAACACCTTTTCATCATGGGAGTAGATTTCGCAAAGGACATTCGCCTCGGGCAGGATGCTGCCGAGGGTAATCGTCAGCGTCTCCCCGATATTGACAGAATTATCCATCGCCACCCATAGCGGCTTGTACGCGCTGCACTTCTTGCTGTCTTCACGATAAATCAGAGTGTAGTCTTCTGATTCTATGCGATTTCCGTTATTATCCTCCGTATAGAGCAGCACCTTGTAGTAACCATCCGGCAAATTCTCAAGGTTGGGGAACGTGAAATAGGCGGCGGAATCCTTGCTCACCTCGACAGCACCTTTCTGTATGGGGACGGACGGCCAGTTCTCCCGCATCTGCTCGTCATGGAAGGCCAGCCACGGGAACTTCTGACGAATCAGGTTCGTGTCGGTAATCACGACATCCTGCTTGCTTTTCACTTCATACAAGTAACGGTCAGGGGCTTGCAGACGGAACAGCTCATACCTGACGGTGCCGCTCTGCGGTTTTCCCGCCGTGTTGGTCAGCGAAATCCGATATTGGTTGTCCGTTTTCCCAGTCGCTATCTCGCCAGGCAAATCGCACGACAGCAGCAGGTTACGACTACTGACATAGACCACGGTGCTGCCGCTGTGGGTCTCGCCGTTGATGTCGGTGACATCCACCGAAACCTCATACCGGTAAAGCGGGGTGTATTGTCGCAAAGTCTTGTCCTCCTCGGTTTGGAAGGAGATGCGGAAGATGCCGTCATTATCGGTTTCGAGGGTGCCGTGCGCCACGTCGAGCGGTTCGGGGGTGGGATGCCACCAGTAGCTGCGCCACCACGGGAACGAGGTGCTGCGGGTCACGCGGTAGCTCACCGAGGCGCCGTCGAGCGGGTAACCCGCCAACGCCATCGCACTGCCCTTCACCTTCACTTCCTGCCCGATGGTGAACGTTTCCTCCGGCGTTTCGACCTTCACCTCGAAGGCCGGTAACTTGTACTCCTCCACGGAAATCGAATGGCTGAACGATTGGTCGGCCACGTAAGAATAAATATGGAACATGCCCGTCAGACCGCCTTCAGGCAAGGTAAACTCACCCGCGATGGATCCGAACTCATTGGTTCTCAACTCAATCTCCTCCACCTGCTGATAATTCGCATCCTTCAATATAACCTTAACGGAGGTGTCGGCGAGCAAGACAGACTTCTCATCTTCATAGATAAACTCGAAAATTCCTTTGAAATAAACCGTTTGTCCCGGACGGTAAAGCGACCTGTCGGTGAAAAGGTGGGCATTGATACGGTCTTTTAAGGAACTGCCACCCCTACTCCACCAACTGAATCGGTGCGTGGTCATAAGGGTCTGACCTTGCCAAGTGGCTGTAAAACCGTCGCATCCGGAATACGAATAGTCCTTCCGTTCGAACAGGCAGAACCCGTCTCGGTCGGTGGTACAGTTTCTATTTTGCTTGTCGATGTTCATGGTCACCTTGGCATTGGACAGCGGCTCGCCGGTTTTTCTGTGCACCGCCAGGACTTCCAAACCGTTCTCCACACTTCGCGGAAGGAGTTTTATGTCACTAATTTGGAACAAATTGCACTCGCGAGGGGTATTCTTATCCCACTTCTCCTGGGGCTGGTCAGAGACCACGAACCAGTAAACCCCGGCAGGCAGTTTAGGCAGCAGATAAAGTCCTGCGTGGTTCATCATATCTTGATTATCAGGAAGTTCCACAACCTCATCATAGACGTGTTTTTGTGTGGACAAGAATGCGAATATCTTGTTTTGCGACAGTTGCATGGAAGCGGGGGTGGCCTTGACGACCCATACGTACAACTGTTTGCAGTTCGCATAGTTAATCCTCCACAAGGTAGGCTCACCAGTAGGAGAAACCATCTGGTCGCTGGTAAGCGGGTATGCACCGACCGTCCGAACGTGTAACTCTCGGAGGGTCTTGTCCACGTCATCTCGATAGAAGGATTTGCCCGAAGCATTGATAGCAATCTTCAGCCAAGATTCGGCCTTAAGCGGGAGGTCGCGGTTTTGGTCTTCCAAATGGCTCTCGCCGTCTTGAATAAGATCCTGATACTGATTCAGATACAGGTTCCCAATCCGATAAGCGATAAGTCCGTAGCCCTGCATCGACTCGCACTCCTTCGCCCATTTCTCCAAGAAAGAGATGTACCAATCCATCGAATTGTCGGGAGCAAGCCCTTGGTTGCGCATGAAATTGTAACGATCAATGGTCAGCAGGATGAGTTCCATCTCTTGACCCCGATTCAGATAGTGGCGAGTAAGTTCTTGATAAACAAACAGTACCGTCTGCATCATCGTGGAGTTTTCCGTGATATGCAACGGCATTCTGAGAAATTGGTCGTTATGCCAAAGCGCATCGCCTGCGAGTGAAAGGTCGGCACGTTCATTCCGCAACTGGGAGCTGAAATAGGTAAGCGCGTGATAGGCCAGCGCTTCATACAACGTCCTGATATAGGGTTTATTATCCGACTTTTTATTCAACAGTTCCGCATATTCCTTCGCATCCACCGCCTGCAGCATTTGGGCATTGTTCAACGAAAGCAAATACTCTTCGCGTGCACGACGCTGGAAAGTTTTCTCATCCCACTCTTTGAAATCGGCGGGGGTCTCCTCGGCGAGTTGGGTCCGCTCACTGATACGGTAGCGGTTCCCGTCGCAGTACTCCGAGAGGAACTGCCCCATGCAGCTGTGCCATATCGCGTTGGCCACGGGGTCCTTCTGCGTGGCGGCGATCTGCTCGTTGAGGATGCGGTAGGCGGAGTCCGCGCCGTCGTCGTATTTCTCGCACAGGTCGCGAATCTCTTTCCATTTCTTGGCAATCTCCGACGGAGACTGCGTCTGCCCGAAGGCGGTTATTTGCGCTAACAGTATCATAATCAATGGAATAATGGTCTTTCTCATATTGCTGGACAATGATATTTCAATGAAGCGAAAGTACACTTTTTTCGGTTACTCAAATAAATCCCAACTGCCGCGTGGAAGCCAACCACGAATACTGCCTCTGGGACGCCAAGCGCCTGGCCCTTGCATCCGAAAGTCCCGCTATCCAAGGGTAAATCAATATTTTGTTATGGCAATACCAAACATAGTTCCCGCGCAAAACACGCGCAGAAAATAGGTGCCGGACGTCAGACTGGAGAGATCCAAGCGGGTCAACTGTTCTTCCCTATATTGGAGCACCTTCCTTCCACGGACATCGTAAATTTCTACCTCCGTAATCGTTTCGTCACCACCATCCAGCATCAGATAATCGCCAGCGGGGTTCGGATATGCCTTAAGGACAGGGATATTCCCGAAATCAGGCACCGCGTTCGTGGAGGTGTCGATGACAAACACCGTGACCGAGCTGCGCGGGCTGACACACCACAGCGTGTCGTCCTGATAGA
>ONQE01000138.1 GCA_900319925.1 uncultured Bacteroidales bacterium
TATGACCTGCTGAAACAGGCCAAGATGCGCAACATCAAGGAATACAATGCCAAATTCTGTGCTCGCGAGCTCTCCCCGGCTTTCGGCCACCGCTATATGCCCTACATCGTGGTTGTTATCGATGAGTTCGGTGACCTGATCATGACGGCTGGCCGCGAAGTGGAACAACCACTTGCCCGTCTTGCCCAGCTGGCCCGCGCCATTGGCATCCATTTGGTCATCGCCACGCAGCGCCCGTCGGTGAACATCATCACCGGCAGCATCAAGGCCAACTTCCCCGCGCGTATCGCCTTCCGTGTGCAGTCGGGCGTCGATTCCAAGACGATTTTGGATGCCACGGGCGCCAACCAACTTATCGGCAAGGGCGACATGCTGATTTCCACGGGCAGCGACGTGGTTCGTCTGCAATGCGCGTTTGTCGATACGCCCGAAGTGGAGAAGATTGCGGAGTTCATCGAGAGTCAGTCGCAGGAGAGACCGCTGCTTGAGCCTTACGAACTACCCGATGTGCCCGAGCCGGGCGAGGAGGGCAGCAGCCGCGGCGAAGAGTCGATGAATCCCAACGAGTTGGATCCCATGCTCATTGACGCCGCCACGCTGATTGTGCAGACGCAGCAGGGTTCCACATCGTCGATCCAACGCAAACTGAGTCTCGGCTACAACCGCGCCGGCCGTATTATGGACCAGCTCGAGGACCTCAAAATCGTCGGTCCCGGCAGCGGCAGCAAACCCCGCCAAGTCCTCATCAAAACCGAGGCGGAGCTGCGCCAGCATCTTGCAGATTTACAGTTATTATGAGACTCGACAAATACCTTACCGACAACAACTTCTTCCCCTCCCGGGAGAAAGCGCAGACCGCCATCAAGCACGAGACGGTGATGGTGGACGGGCGCGTCGTGACGAAAGCCTCCATGGACATCACGGACACGATGCACGTGGAGGTCATAGACCTCTTCAACAAGTATGTGAGTATGGGCGGACTGAAGTTGGAGAAGGCAGTCAAGGATTTCGCGCTCGACTTTGCAGGGGCGTCGGTGTTGGACATCGGCTCCTCAACCGGTGGCTTCACGGACTGTGCTCTGCAGCACGGGGCCTCCCACGTGGCCGCCGTGGATGTGGGCACCGAGCAGTTGGTGGAGTCGTTGCGTGACGACCCGCGTGTGACCTCCATCGAGAACCGGGATTTCCGGGAACTCACCCCGGAAGAGGTGCATCATCAACAGTTCGACTTTATCGTGTCGGATGTGTCGTTCATCTCGCTGACCTACATCATCCCCTATGTGGATCCGTTTCTGAAACCCGACGGCAGGATGGTCTTCCTCATCAAGCCGCAGTTCGAGGCGGGGCCATCGTTCCTCAACCGCAGCGGTATTGTCACCGACGAAAAGGGTTACAAGACTGCCATCCAGAAAGTGCTGAGTTGCGCCTTGAACCATCATTATTATCTGCATAGCCTTGCCATGTCCACCCTTTTTGAGAAACACAAAAACGTGGAGTTTCTGGCGCTTTTCAGTCGCGTGCCGACCCGCTATGAGCCGGATTACAATGCCTTGCTCCAAGAGGTCAAGGCTGTGAAGAAAGAGTTGCGATAAGCGTAGGGGTGCAAAAGATTGCATTACGAAATAATTGTTTTTTTTATCTTGTTTTATATCAATATTTTATGGATATAGATAGTGAAAGATTATAATGTGATATGTGCAGAGAGAATAATTTTTTGTATTTTTGCGGGTTGATTCGTAAGGGGCTGCGAGGCCGCCTGCCTCAACCCGGGATGGTTGCCGAAAGTCCCGTGAACGAAAAGGAAATACAAACGAAAAAGTAAACAATATGGACAAAAATCAAATGAGAGAGATTATCGCCAAGAGAGTGGCCAAAGAGCTCAAAGACGGCGATGTGGTGAATTTGGGAATCGGTCTGCCGACCATGGTCCCGAACTATCTTCCTAAGAACGTGAACGTTATCCTGCAATCGGAGAACGGTCTGCTCGGTATGGGCCCGACACCCGCCGAGGGTCAGGAGGACGACTACCTGGTGAACTCCGGCGGCGGCTACATCACCGCGCAGCCCGGTGCCGTATCCTTCAGCTCCGCCGACTCTTTCAGCATCATCCGCGGCGGTCACGTCGATGTGACGGTCCTCGGTGCCATGCAGGTGGATGAGCAGGGCGACCTCGCCAACTGGATGATTCCCGGCAAGCTGACTCCCGGTATGGGCGGCGCTATGGACCTCCTCGTGGGCGCCCGCAAGGTGATCCTCGCCATGGAGCACACCCAGAAGGGTAACCCCAAGATTCTGCACAAGTGCAATCTGCCGCTGACCGCCAAAGGCCAGGTGAACCTCATTGTCACCGAGATGGGCGTGATGGAAGTCACCGACAAGGGCATCGTCTTGACGGAAATCTATCCTGAGTTCACGGTCGAAGATGTGCAGGCCGCTACGGAAGCCACCCTCATCATCTCCCCGAACCTCAAGAAAATGGAGATCGACTAGTTAGCAGTTAGCAGTTAGTAGTTAGCAGTTAGTAGTTAGCAGTTAGTAGTTAGCAGTTAGTAGTTAGCAGTTAGCAGTTAGCAGTTAGCAGTTAGCAGTTAGCAGTCCCGGAGGGACAAAACGCACGAAGTGCAAGTAACCCCACACAAGCGAAGCGCAGTGTGGGGTAGGACAGAACGAATTAATAACAAAAACTTACGATAAAATGGATTTTGGTTTTTCAAAAAGAGAAGAACTCTTCTTACAAATGATCCGCGAGTTTGCGGAGAACGAGGTCAAGCCGCTCGCCGCTGAAGTGGATGAGCAGGAGCGTTTCCCGATGGAGACGGTCGAGAAAATGGCCAAGATAGGCATCATGGGCATCCCTGTGCCAGTGGAATACGGCGGTCAGGGCGGCACCAACCAGATGTATTCGATGGCCGTGGAGGAGCTCTCCCGCGTGTGCGCCACCACCGGTGTCATCGTGTCGGCCCACACCTCGCTGTGCATCAACCCGATACTCGAATACGGAACGGAAGAACAGAAACAGAAATATGTGCCGAAGTTGGCCGCCGGCGAATGGATCGGCGCTTTCGGCCTCACCGAACCCAACGCTGGTACGGATGCCGCCATGCAGCAGACGACCGCCGTCTTGGACGGTGACGAGTGGGTGCTCAATGGCACGAAGATCTTCATCACGAACGCCGGTTACGCGCATGTGTATGTGGTGATGGCCATGACCAACAAGGAGTTGGGCACGAAGGGCATCTCCGCATTCATTGTGGAGAAGGGCACGCCCGGTTTCTCCATCGGCAAGAAAGAGAAGAAGATGGGTATCCGCGGCTCCGCCACCTGCGAGCTGATTTTCGAAAACTGCCGCATCCCGAAGGAGAACCTCCTTGGCGAGCAGGGCAAAGGCTTCAAAATCGCCATGAACACCCTGAACGGCGGCCGTATCGGTATCGCCGCGCAGGCTCTCGGCATCGCCCAGGGCGCTTTGGACGAGACTGTCAAGTACGTCAAGGAGCGTAAACAGTTCGGCAAGCCCATCGGCGCTTTCCAGAACACGCAGTTCCAGCTGGCCAACCTGGACGCCAAAATCCAGGCCGCCCGTCTGCTCGTACGCGAGGCATCCTACAACAAGGATATGCACAAACCCTACGCCGTTGAGGCCGCCCGCTGCAAGCTGTTCGCCGCCGAGACCGCAATGGAGGTGACGACCAAGGCCGTCCAGTTCCACGGCGGTTACGGATACACCCGCGAGTACCCGGTGGAGCGTATGATGCGCGACGCCAAGATCACCGAGATCTACGAGGGCACCTCGGAAGTCCAGAGAATGGTCATCGCTGGCAATCTCTTTAAATAATATATATTGTATAATCCGATAAACGATGATAGTCAGGACGGGCCTTGAGACCCGTCCTGACTTCGTTTTTGAGGTTGCCGAACGACCCAGCGAAAAATATTTTTCAACAGCTGTTGAAAATATCAAAAAAAAGTCTATTTTTGCGCGCTTAAAAAAACTCGATTATTATCCTTAAGTTAGCAAAGGAAAAAAATTGAAAACCAGAGAGATATGGGTGAAGATATCTCTCACAAAAAAAAGAGAAAAAAGAAAAAATGGATGCAGTAAGTTACAAAACAATCTCGGCGAATGAGAAAATCGTCAAGAAAGAATGGGTGGTCATCGACGCCCAAGAGATGGTAGTGGGTCGCCTTGCCTCGCAAGTTGCCCGCATACTGAAAGGCAAAAACAAGCCTTATTACACGCCTCATTTCGACTGCGGTGACTATGTGATCATCGTCAATGCGGAGAAGGTGAAATTCACAGGCAAGAAGTGGACCGACAAGCTCTATGTCCATCACACCACCTATCCGGGCGGCCAACGTTTCGCCACCCCGCGTGAAGTGATGCGCAAAGACCCGCGTCGCATTCTCGAGCACGCCATCAAGGGCATGCTTCCGAAGAACCGCCTCGGCGCCCAGCTCTTCCGCAACCTCCACGTCTATGTGGGCCCCAACCATCCGCATGAAGCGCAGCAACCCAAGTTAGTCAACATTAAGGATATTAAGTAACATGGAAGTTATCAATACTTTAGGCAGAAGAAAAACTGCGGTCGCCCGTCTGTACATGAAACCGGGCAGCGGCCAAATCATGGTCAACAACCGCGACTATAAGGAATATTTTTGCGTCCCGACCCTGCAGTACAAGGTTGAGCAACCCCTCCAGGTCGCCAATCTGATGGGCCAGTATGACATCAAGGCCAACTTGGACGGCGGCGGTGTCACCGGTCAGGCTGAGGCGCTGCGCATGGCCATCGCCAAGGCGCTCACCCAGATCGACCCCGAGCTCCGTCCCGCGCTCAAAGCCCAAGGCTTCCTGCGCCGCGACCCGCGTATGGTGGAACGTAAGAAACCCGGTCAGCCCAAGGCCCGTAAGAGATTCCAATTCTCCAAACGTTAATCGGTATCTTGCTTGGACAATGTTTAGTATCGAAACGGCGAAGATTCCCGCATGAGACTACTCCGTCGTTGCTTTCAAGAATGTAAACAAACAAAAAAAAGAAAATGTCAAACGTACAATTTGAAGAACTGTTAGAAGCGGGTTGTCACTTCGGACACCTGAAACGTAAATGGAACCCCGCCATGGCGCCGTATATCTTCATGGAGAAGAACGGCATCCACATCATCGACCTCTACAAGACGATGGACAAACTTGAAGACGCTTGCAGCGCCGCCAAGAGCATCGCCCGCTCCGGCCGCAAGATCCTCTTCGTGGCCACCAAGAAGCAGGCCAAGGAAACCGTCGCCAACATGGTCAAAGAGGTCAACATGCCCTACGTGACCGAGCGCTGGCCCGGCGGCATGCTCACCAACTTCTTCACCATCCGCAAGGCCGTCAAAAAGATGAGCGACATCGACCGTCTGATCGAGAGCCCCCAATACCAAAGCATCTCCAAGCGCGAGCGCCTGCAAATCGCCCGTGAACGCGCCAAACTGGAGAAGAACCTCGGCTCCATCAGCGACCTGTCCCGCCTCCCCGCGGCTGTCTTCATCGTGGATATCATGAAGGAGCACATCGCCCTGGCCGAAGCCCGCAAACTCGCTATCCCGTCGTTCGCCATCGTCGACACCAACTCCGACCCGCGCCTCGTGGACTATGCCATCCCGGCCAATGACGACGCATCCAAGTCAATCGCCGTAATCCTCAAAGCCA
>ONQE01000142.1 GCA_900319925.1 uncultured Bacteroidales bacterium
GTCGCGGTGGTCGTCCATCACCAAGAGACCCGAGAAGAGGTTGTTTTCGTCGATGACTACAAAGAGGTTGCGCTTGCATTGGGCGATGACGTCGGTGTAGGTGCGCAGGGTGCTATGCACGGGGATGGTGAGGATGTTGGTGTCGATGGTGCGGTGCCAGGGGAGTTTGCGGAGCGCGTATTTGTCTTTGTTGTGGGTGCGGAGGTTGTCCTTCTCGGCGAGGGGTTGGGTATAGACGGAGTATTTCTCGAACGGGCTGACGCAGAGGTAGGAGCAGGCGGCGGTGACCATCAGCGGAATGAGCAGTGTGTAGCCTGTGGAGGATTCGGCGATGAGGAACATTGCCGTGAGCGGGGCCTGCATCACGCCGGTCATCACGCCGGCCATGCCCGCGAGAATGAAGTTGACGTAGGGGAGGTCCACATGGAGGAAGACCTGCGCCACGTGCGCGACTAGGAATCCGACAAACGCGCCGATGAAGAGGGTAGGGGCGAAGACGCCGCCCACGCCGCCGGCCGTGGTGGTGAACGTGGTGGCGAAGACCTTCATCAGGATGATGCCGATGACGGCCAGCACCAACAGGCCTTCGTGACCCATCAGCTCCAGCAGCGGGGAGTTGTTGAAAACGGAAATCCACTCGCCATGCAGCAGGTCGTTGATGTTGTTATAGCCTTCGCCGTAGAATGCGGGGAAGAGGTAGATGAGAAGGCAGAGGGCCAGCGAGCCGATCAGGGCGCGCACATAGATTTTCTTGATACGGCGCATCTGTTTCTCAATCCAGCGCGACACCCGCAGGAAATAGACGGAGATGAGGCCGCAGAGGGCGCCGAGGATAATATAGAACGGGATGTTGCCCACCGAGAATCCTTGTGTGGTATCGACGGTGAACATCACGTCGTGGCCGAGGAAGAGCACGGACATCACCGTGCCGGTGGCGGCGGAGAGCAGCAGCGGCAGGATGGCGCTGCCGGTGAGGTCGAGCATCAGCACCTCGAAGGTGAAGACCAGCGCGGCGATGGGGGCCTTGAAGATGGCGGCCATCGCGGCGGTGGAGCCGCAGGCCAGCAGCAGGGTGGTCTGCTTGGTGTTGAGGTGGAAGAGCCTCGCCATGTTGGAGCCGATGGCGCTGCCGGTGAGCACGATGGGCGCCTCCAATCCCACGGAACCGCCGAACCCGACAGTGATGGCGCTGGCCACCATGGAGGAATAGACGTTGTGGAAGCGCAGCATACCGTCGCTCTTGCAGATGGACTTCAGCACGATGCTCACGCCGTGGCTGAGGTTGTCGCGCACGACGCGCCGCACGAACAGGAGTGTCAGGAAGATGCCGATGGGCGGGAAAATCAGGTAGAGGTAGTTGACATCGGCCGCGGGGAACGCCTGGCTCAGCATCCGCGTGGTGAAGTGCAGCAGGTTCTTGATGATGATGGCTGCCGTTGCCCCCAGCATGCCGATTACCACGCTGAGAGTCAGCACAGTAGCCTTGTCCGTGAAATGCTTTTTCACGAACCGCCGGAACCGGGCCACCGCGTATAGAAATTGTCTGTATCGCATATCAATTCTCGAGGCCGCAAAGATACATTTTTATAGGAATGCCCGCACCAAAAAAGAGAGAGGCGGCCTCACGGTCGCCTCTCCTATATGCAAACACTTGTTGACTGATAAAAACTTCGGCGCTGTCGGCTTATTTCACTAAATCGACGATGGCCTTGAATGCCTCAGGATTGTTCATCGCGAGGTCGGCGAGAGCTTTGCGGTTGAGCGCAACGTTCTTCTTTGCCAAATTGCCCATCAGGACAGAGTAGGACATTCCATACTCGCGGGCACCGGCGTTGATACGGGTGATCCACAAGCTGCGGAAGTTTCTCTTTTTCGCTTTTCTGTCGCGGTAGGCGTATTGCTGGCCTTTCTCCCACGAATTCACCGCTACGGTCCAGACGTTTTTGCGGCTACCATAGTAACCTCTTGTCAGTTTTAAGATTTTCTTTCTTCTTGCTTTTGAAGCAACATGATTGACTGATCTTGACATAATCTTTTCTCCTTTCCGTTTACGTCAGTGGCTTGAAGCACTTCGGGAACTGCGCGTAAACATTATTGTTAATAACTTAATTTAGCACTGTCCCAGCATTTGCTTGACGGTGCGTTCCAGATTTTGTTCGACAATGGCGCTGTAAGCCAGGTTACGTTTTCTCTTTTTGGTCTTTTTGGTGAGAATGTGGCTATGGTAAGCGTGATGTCTCTTGATTTTGCCGGTGCCGGTAAGGGTGAATCTCTTCTTGGCAGCGGACTTTGTTTTGATTTTGGGCATTTCTGATAATTTTTAAAGGTTCGTATATTTAGTGTTTACATATATTGCTTTGACGCTGGATGAATCCCTTGGTCCTATTTTTTCTTTTTGGGGACCATAAGCAGGGACATGTTGCGGCCGGTGAGCACGGGCATCTGGTCGACCTTGCCGTAGTCTTGGAGGCGTTCGGCGAATTTGAGCAGCTCGAGCTCGCCGTTGTCCTTGTAGATGATGCTGCGGCCGCGGAAGGTCATAATCACCTTCACCTTATAGCCGTCCTGCAGGAAGCGAATGGCGTGGTTGCACTTGAACTCCACGTCGTGCTCGCTGATCTGAGGGCTGAGGCGGATCTCCTTGACTTCCGTCTTGGCGCTGTTGGCTTTGATCTCCTTGAGTTTCTTCTTCTGTTCGTAGAGGTACTTCTGGTAGTCCATCACCTTGCATACAGGCGGATTGGCCTGTGGGGAGATTTCCACCAGGTCCACTCCCTGGGCGTCGGCGATGGAAAGCGCCTCGCGAAGGGAGACGATGCGGGGCTCGATGTCGTCCCCCACCACGCGCACAACTTGTGCCGTGATGTGTTCGTTGATTCTGTGTTGGGCCTCTTTTTTCGTTCTCGGCCCGAATGGCCTGTTAGGCCGGTTGTTCTGAGCGATGATCAAATCCTTTCTGTTTAAGTGTAATAACTTTACTTATAAATTTTTGGGCGGCAAAAATACACAATTTTTAATTGTACGAATCGTTTACGCATTTTTTTTATTTTTGCAGCCTTTTAATAATGAATAGAATGAAGAAGATAATTCTCGGAATATGGGTGTTTTGCGCGATGGTTCTCGTGCCAGTTCATACCGTTCGGGCGCAGAATTCGGAGATTGGCGCATGTGTGGGCACCACCTTTTACATGGGTGAACTCAACCCCACGAAGCTGTTTGCGCAGCCCGGTTTGGCGGCGGGACTCGTCTATCGTTACAATCTTTCACCCCGTTGGGCCTTGAAAGCCGACTTCCTGTTCGGCAAGGTCTCCGGCAGCGACGCCCTCACGAACAACGGCTATGAGCGCAACCTCAGCTTCTTTTCTCCCATCACGGAGTTCTCCGTCGTGGCCGAACTCAACTTCCTGAAGCTCTATAACACTGTGGGACAGAACCATTTCGCCCCCTACATCTTCGCCGGCCTCACCGTCTTCTCCTTCAACCCGAAGGCCCAATACACGGACGGCACGGTCTATGAGCTGCAGAGTCTCGGCACTGAGGGACAGGGATTAGAGGACATGCCCAAGAAGTATTCGTTGACCAGCGTCGCCATCCCCTTCGGCATCGGCTTGCGCGTCAACATCGGCCGCTACGTCTGCATCGGGGCGGAGTGGGGGTTCCGCTACACCTTCACCGACCATCTTGACGATGTGGGCGGCCGTTACTACGACAACGACCTCTTGCGCGAGCAGCGCGGCGACATCATCGCCAACATGGCCGACCGCACGCCCGAGCTTATCGATCCCACGACGGGTGTCCCGCGTCCCCTCCACCAGGCGGGCGAGCAGCGCGGCAACAATACCACCCACGACATCTACTCCTTCGCCGGTGCCACCGTCACGGTGAAGATCGGCAACGCAGACCGCACCTGCGACTTAAAGAAATCCCGTAAAAGACACTGATTCATGAGCAAAGATATCAAACATATCGCCATCATTATGGATGGCAACGGACGCTGGGCGCAACAGCAGGGCCACCAGCGCACATTCGGACACGAAAACGGCGTGGAGTCTGTACGTAGCGTCGTGGAGGGGGCCTGCGAACTCGGCATCCCCTACCTCACGCTTTACGCTTTCTCCACCGAGAACTGGAACCGTCCGAAAGAGGAAATTGACGTGCTGATGGGCCTTCTGGGCAAAGCCATCGCCGAAGAGGTGGACAAGCTTCATGCCAACGGCGTGCGTCTGCTGACCACCGGACGGATGGAAAATCTGCCTGTCGATTGCCAGACGGCCTTGCAGAAAGCTATGGAGAAGACCGCCGGCAACACCCGCCTGTCGCTCGTGTTGGCCCTTAGCTACAGCGGCCGTTCCGAGATTGTTGACGTGGCCAAGTCCATCGCGCGGGAAGCTGCCGCCGGCAACTTGAACCCTGACAATATTGACGAAACCACCATCCAACAGCACCTCTATCATCCTGAGATTCCGGATGTTGACCTGATGATTCGTACGGGCGGCGATATGCGCGTTAGCAATTTCCTGCTGTGGGAAATCGCCTACGCGGAGCTCTTCTTCACGCCTGTCCTTTGGCCCGATTTCCGCAAGGAGAATCTCCGCGAAATCGTCACCCAATTCTCGTCTCGCGAACGCCGTTTTGGAAAAACAGGGGAACAAGTCCGCGCACATTGAAATTTTCACTATCTTTGCCGACTTTTTTTGAGAGAATGCAGTTGATACGAAAATTGGCTCTGTTACTGGTATTTTGCCTCGGCCTGATGGTGTGTCGAGCCCAGATTATTGTGGGCGGAGATACCCCATTCGAGCCGGTGAAGATCGACTACGCCTCTCCGAAAACGTACGAAATCGGCGGCATCACCTCCTCCGGAACGGCCCCGCTCGACCAGCGGTTGCTCCCGTTCCATGTGGGTGACATTATCGAGGTTCCTGGCGAGAAAATTTCCAAGGCTGTGAAGAGCCTTTGGAGCACGGGACTCTACGAAGATGTGGAAATTTCCGCCACCCGCGTGCAGGGCAACCTTATCTTTCTGGACATCCGCCTTGAGGAACGCGCCCGCCTTGTTGCTTTCGGTTTCAAGGGAACCACCAAGAACGAGGAAAACGACCTTCGCGAGAAGATGGGTATATCGCAGGGCAACATTGTCAATGACAACATGAAGATCACCTGCCAGAACATCATTCGGAGATACTACATCGACAAAGGCTTCTACAGCTGTCAGGTCGATGTGCAGGAGATCCCCGACGAGAAGGTGAAAAACGCGGTCAACCTCCTGTTCGACATCCATAAGGCTAAGAAGGTCAAGATTGAAAAAATCACCATCAACGGCAACAACGGCGTCACGGATGCCGTGTTGCTCCGTTCCATGAAAGAGACCAAGGAGCGATTCCGTTTCATGCCTTTCTACAAGGCCGACACTGCC
This sequence comes from uncultured Bacteroidales bacterium, assembly GCA_900319925.1. Classification (GTDB taxonomy): domain Bacteria; phylum Bacteroidota; class Bacteroidia; order Bacteroidales; family WCHB1-69; genus F23-D06. The sequence goes on from ONQE01000142.1 coordinate 5,417, forward strand.
ATCGCCTATCTCTTCAAGCACCCTGGCTATTACCAGTCCAAGGATATCAAGGATCATCTGGACAAC
>ONQE01000181.1:0-3529 GCA_900319925.1 uncultured Bacteroidales bacterium
CATCAGCGACCGTTACGGCAAAGTGGTTTTCCACGTCAAGAATTATGACACGTACGCCAAAAACGGCCAGATTTTCCCAGGTACCAACCCCTTCGACGGCAAAGACCTCAGCGACGGAGTTTATTACTACGTCTTCTCTTACAAGGGCAAGGCCAAGACCTTCCAATGGCACGGGTCAATTACGATAATACGGTAAAGAGAACTTCCGAATACGTTTCCATAAAAGAAGGGCGCCACACTGTGACGCCCTCTTTGTTTTACCGCAATTCCGCGTGCTGTTTCACGCGCTTCTTGTCCTTGAACCAGAGGCCATAAACCTCGCTCACGTTGCCGGCGGTGATGAAAGCCTTGATTTCTTCCTTGCCAATGTATTCCATCAGCTTGGAGAACTCGTCTTTCGTGAGCAATGTTTCCAACTCAATGGATTTCTCGTTGGAGTAGCCGCCGATAACCTCATACAGCGTGCAACCGCGCACCAACTCATCGATGATGTAGCGGCGGATGCGGTCATAATCCTTGGAGACGATGCAGACACGCTTGCGATTGTTGAGATTCGCGGTGAAGTAATCAACCACCAGACCGTTGATCCACGTGCCGATGAGGCCGATGACGACCATACGGAACGGGTTGATAGCAAAGGCCGTACAGCAGATACAGGCACCCGCTATGGACACCGACTTGCCGATATCGAAGTGCAGGTACTTATTGACGATTTTTGCCAAGATGTCCAGACCGCCGGTGGAGGCGTTGATGGAGAACAGCACCGCCTGCGATGCGCTGAGCAGCAGCACGAAACAGCAAAGGTCGAACCAAATGTCGCCCATCACCGAAGTGGAACCCTCCGCCAAGAAATTCGTGTAAGGCATGAATTTTTCCAGCAAGGCCATCAGCGGGCCGAGAATCAGTGCCGTATATACCGTCTTGATGCCGAATTCCTTACCTATCAGGAAATAAGCCAGCACCAACAGAATCGCGTTCACTACAAGAACAACCGTGGAGACCGGCAACGCTACTCCAAAAAGCTGCTCCGAAATTCCACTGATCACAATGGAGAGACCTGAAATGGTACCGATAATCAGCTTGCTCGGCACCAGAAAATAATAGACCGCGATAGCCGTTATCAGCATTCCGACAGTCATAATGAGAAGTTCCACCCAGAACTTCTTCGATTTTAAAACGTCTAAAACTTTTGACATGATTTTGATTTTTGACTTATGACTTTTGATTTAAACCCTTAAACCCTAAACCTTAAACCATCAATTATTTCTTCACAAAACGTTTCGTAACGACGCCTTGGTTGGTGGTAAGACGGAGAAAATAGATGCCAGGGGCGAGAGCGGAGACATTGATGTTCGCCGGATTCTCCACCACATTCGCAATGTTGAGCAATTTACCGTAAACATCGAAAACTTCAACGGAACTCACGGGTTCGTCAAGCCCAGCACAATGCACTTGGATGACGTCCGTGGCGGGATTCGGATAAACGCGCACATTATCGGACATTTGGTGTTCCTCAACTCCCGTGTCGAAGAAATGGACGTGGAAGGTCAGCTGGTTGCCGTTTGCATGAATGTTGGTAATCTCAAAGCTGTTTTCGGGTGTGCCATCGGTCAAGTAGGGATGAGGATCCGTGTTTGGGCCAAAGGAGGTACGACCCTCGTATTGGCTAAAGTGGGCGAAGTCGATATAGCCCTCCACCGTGTCGATACTGCTGCCCGGACGGAAAATCCAGTACTGGTGCGCTTGGTTGTAGAAATCGAAGAAGGCATTGGCGAACATACCGTCATAATCGAGGGTCACCGTATCGTTCCATCGTGCCACTAACAAGCCTGTGCCCGGGATGCCCTCATCGAAAAGGTCGCTCTGACTACGATATTCGAAAACGTACCACTGCGTGGGGTCGATATGCGAACGGATGTAGTAGCAGTTCTGAGACGGACTGGAGCCGACACTCAAGAGCGTGTAGTCACCATCTTCCGTGATTTCTATCGGATCATCGGAAACGTGCAGGATTTTGTTCTTGTAAATCGCGGCGAGGTGATTGGAAGTGTAATTACTGCACATCATATCCCAATAGCCTGCCGGTGAAACGTAACTATAGTTTACATAGTGGTACAGGTCGGGCAAATCGAGTGAATGACCCATCTCGTGTCGGAAAACATGCGCGGTAAAGTACCCCCCCGAACCTTCGAACTCGAAGTTGAAGGTGTTGGGACGCACTCCGTTGAGCGTCACCGTGTAGTCGAGCGAGTCGTGCGGGAAATACTCCATGTGCGGCCAGAGGATGGACGCCCAAGCGCCCGTACCGCCCTTCACCACGAAACTGAGATTGTCGATATCGCCGTCACCATCGCCGTCCAGAACGATGTCCGGATCGACCAAACCCATCGAATCGACATAGCGGACGATTCTACCCAGCAACTCGGCTTCACGCATGGAAACGCCTATGAACGGGTTAGGTTCCGTGTAGCCGATGGGATTATCCGGAGTATACGGTTCGAAATAGCCCCTCGGATAGGAATCTTGATACGAAACAATCTGTCCGTTTTGGATGTTGTTGGTATAGACGGTGTTGTAATGGATTTTACCATACGACACGACATCGTAGAAGTTATAAACCGAGAGTACACCCGGCGTCCTCCCGTTGAACATGCTGTCGATAGACGCAAACGGATGGTCGATTTCGGCATCGTCAGCAAAACGGACAAAAATGACCAGATTGGTCAGTTCTTTGGTTTGATTTTGGGCCTGTATCGTTATCGAGAACCCAAAAAGCAACAAAAATACAATCGGCTGCCATAACATGACGGCCTTACTGAAACAATTTTTCATATTGTTAAACCTTAAAAATGACAAAATATACGATTCTTCTTCGCTCACAATTCTTTTCTCAATCGCGCCACCGGGATTCCCAACTGGTCACGATACTTCGCAACGGTGCGGCGGGCAATGTCATAGCCCTTCTCTTTCAACATCGCGCAGAGCTTGTCGTCGGAGAGCGGCTTTTTTTTGTCTTCCGCCTCGACCAAGTCGCCGAGAATCTGCTTAATCTCTTTCGAAGAGACGTCGTCATCGTTCACAGCTTCGGAGAAGAGGTGCTTGAGCGGGATAATGCCGAAATCTGTCTGCACATACTTGCTGTTCGACACGCGGGAGATAGTGGAGATGTCCGCCCCTACCTCCTGCGCTATCGTCTTGAGAATCATCGGTTTCAGTTTGCGGTTATCGCCTGTGAGGAAGTATTCGTGCTGGTGCTGCATGATGGCGTACATCGTGTTGTAGAGCAGCATTTCGCGCAACGAGAGCGTGCGGATGAACTGTTGTCCGTCATCGACATATTTCTTGATGAACTTCTCTGCCTCACCACGTCGCCGGTCGTACTCCTCCTTCGACAGAAACCGGTACTCGTTGCTAAACTCCTTGTTGATACGCACTTTCGGCACATACTGGTTGTTCAGCGTGAGCGTCAGTTTGCCGTCGCTGCTGGTGATGGTGAAGTCGGGGGTGATGATGTCGGCGTTTTTCTGCA
>ONQE01000181.1:3591-6814 GCA_900319925.1 uncultured Bacteroidales bacterium
GCTCACCATCCGTGATGCCCAAAACGGACAACAGCTTGTCGTAGTGACGCTTCGTCAGCAGGTCGAACTGTTGCGTGATGATGACGCGGGCCAGCTCGTGCGCAGGCGTCGAGTCTGAAATCCGGTCAAGCTGGAGAAGCAAACACTCCTGCAAGTTGCGGGCTCCCGTGCCGGGCGGGTCAAGTTCCTGCACGAAATGCGTCAGCACGTACTCCACTTCCTCAACGTTCGTCTGGACATACTCCGTGTAGAGCAGTTCATTCACAATCGCCTGCAAATCCGCCTGCAGATACCCCGCATCATCGAGGGTGCCCATCAGGTAGGTGGCGATTTGCGCCTGACGATCGGTCATATCCATCCCGTCCAACTGCATCTGCCACTGCTCGCGAATCGACTCGTAATAGACATCACCCTTGGGATTGCGCCGATCTTCGTCGGGCGCATTGACCTTGGCGATATAGTTCTCCAACTGCAGATCCGTGAATCCGTCGTCGTAGTCATCGTTGTCGCGATAGTAGTCCTCCTTGAAAATCTCATCCTCGGGGAGTTGCTCGTTCGAGAGTTCCAACGGATCACCGTTGTCGTCATACTCTTCCGACGGAGAATCCTCGTGGATATCCGGCTCAACGGCGTCATCGTCGTAAATCTCCAAAGCCGGATTCTCATCCACGGCATTGCGGATTTCTTGCTCCAAGGAAGCATACGGCAATTCCACCAAATGCATCAGTTGAACGGTCAGCGGCAGACCGACCTGCCGCTGGACGTTCTTTTGCTCTAACGATAAACCGCTACTTTGAGAAGGCATATATTCGGTTAAAATTCAGCGTTTTGCGGAGTACGCGGGAAGGGAATCACGTCGCGGATATTCGTCATACCCGTAACGAAAAGCAACAGGCGTTCGAAGCCGAGTCCGAAGCCGGAGTGCGGTGCGGAACCGAACTTGCGGGTGTCGAAATACCACCAATATTGCTCTTCCGTCATACCCAACTCGTGGACACGGTTGAGGAGTTTCTGGTAGTCAGCCTCACGCTCGGAGCCACCAATGATTTCACCAATCGTCGGGAAGAGCACATCCATGGCACGGACCGTCTTGCCGTCGTCGTTCTGTTTCATATAGAACGCCTTGATTTCCTTCGGATAGTCGGTCAGGATGACCGGTTTCTTGAAATGGTTCTCCACAAGATAGCGCTCATGTTCAGACTGCAGGTCGATACCCCATTTCACAGGATATTCGAACTTTTTCTTGGCCTGCAAGAGGATGTCGATGGCCTCCGTGTAACCCAGGCGCACAAAATCGACCTTCGTGACCGACTCAAGACGGTTAATCAGCTCCTTGTCGAACATATCGTTGAGGAACTTGAGGTCGTCCATATTGTTATCCAAGGCATATTGGACGAGGTATTTGATGAAGTCCTCGGCGAGGTCCATGTTGTCCTTGATGTCGTAGAAAGCCATCTCGGGTTCGATCATCCAGAACTCAGCCAAGTGGCGCGGCGTATTGCTGTTCTCGGCGCGGAATGTGGGTCCGAAGGTATAGATGTTGCCGAGTGCCATCGCTCCCAACTCGCCCTCCAACTGTCCGGAGACCGTCAAGTTGGTGTGTTTGCCGAAGAAGTCCTGCTTGTAGTCAATCGCACCATCCTCGGTACGGGGGATGTTGTTGAGATCGAAGGTGGTGACATTGAACATCTCGCCGGCACCTTCCGCATCGGAAGCAGTGATCAGCGGGGTGTGGAGGTAGAAGAACCCTCTATCGTTGAAGTATTTATGGATGGCGAAAGCCATGGCGTGGCGCAGACGCAGCACACAGCCGAAATAGTTGGTGCGGGGACGCAGATGGGCGATTTCGCGGAGGAACTCCATTGAGTGACCCTTCTTCTGCAAGGGATACTGCTCGGGGTCGGCGGTGCCGTAAACCTCGATGGTGTCGGCCTGGACCTCCACGGTCTGACCCTTTCCTTGTGACTCCACGAGCGTACCCGTCACGTGAATGCACGAACCGGTGGTAATCTGTTTGAGGAGCGCCTCGTCGAACTTGGCGGTGTCGGCCACCACCTGCAGGTTGGTGACGATGGAACCGTCGTTGAGGGCGATGAACTGCACGAAGTTGTTGCCGCGTCTGGAACGCACCCAACCCTTCACATCCACGGGGTTGCCGATACCGACCACCTCGGGCGTTTTGATGATATCTTTTAATCTTAATTTGTTCATTTTGACTTATGACTTGTGACTTATGACTTGTGACTTATGACTTGTGACTTATGACTTATGACTTATGACTTATGACTTGTGACTTATGACTTATGACCTATGACTATTGACTGCCGGATAACTGCTAACTGCTAACTACTAACTGCTAACTACTAACTAATTACAGGTATGACTGCAAGGCTTTGCACTTCGCATTATGGCGGAGGCGGCGGATGGCCTTCTCTTTGATCTGGCGCACGCGCTCACGGGAGAGGTCGAAGCGTTCGCCGATTTCATCGAGGGTGAGCGGATGCTTGCTGCCTAAGCCGTAGAAGAGCTTCAGAATTTCGGCCTCGCGTTCCGGCAAGGTGTCGATAACAGCGCCGAGTTCCTGCTGCAATGATTCGTAAATCAGCTCCCTGTCGGGCGGAGCGGTGTTCTCGTTGCGCATCACATCATACATATTGGTATCCTCGTCGGAGGTGAGGCTGGCGTCCATGGAGAGGTGACGGGGGGAGTTCTTCATCGAATCCTTGACCTCATCCTCGGTCATGCCCATACGCTCGGCGATTTCGGAGACCTTGGGCTCGCGCTGCAGCTCCTGCTCCAGGATGCCCATAGTCTTGTAAATCTTGTTGATGACGCCGACCTTGTTCATGGGAAGACGCACGATGCGCGACTGCTCGGCGATGGCTTGCAGGATGGCCTGCCGAATCCACCACACGGCAAACGAGATGAACTTAAATCCCTTCGTCTCATCGAAACGGTGCGCCGCCTTGATTAGTCCAAGGTTACCTTCGTTAATCAAATCGGAAAGCGTAATTCCTTGGTTCTGATACTGTTTTGCAACCGACACCACGAAACGGAGGTTGGCGTTCGTCAATTTCTCCAAAGCATCATCGTCTCCATTTCGGATGCGGCGGGCCAATTCTGCCTCTTCGTCAGCCGTGAGCAGAGGCACTCTTCCTATATCATGCAGATATTTGTCCAACGACGGGGTTTCGCCGCGGTTGGTCACCTGCTTTGTGATCCT
>ONQE01000144.1 GCA_900319925.1 uncultured Bacteroidales bacterium
TCGCCTTTCACGAAGGTCGGCAGCGTGCGCTCCTCGTCAGCGGGTTTATCGGAATTCTCGGTATTCTCTGGAGTTTCCGGATTATCCGGGGTTTTGATGGGAGAATCTTTCATCTGGACCCTCTGGATTTCACCGGTATCCTTCACGGTGTTCTCGATGTGGAGGTAGCCGCCGTATTTCTCGGGGTTGATAAGCTGATAGAGAGTGGTATCGACGGTGATGGTGAACGAGTAGCTGTTGGCGGGCACGATGTAGAATTCGGCCTTGGAGGTGCGGATGGCAAGCTGCGCCAGGGCGATGTCGCGGGTGTTGTACTTGAGGGCGAAGCGGCCGTGCTTGTCGATGATGTCGGTGGCGGCCACGTCGGCGATGCCATTGAGCAGGTCGTTGAACACGAGCAGACGTATCTCCTCTCCCGCGGCGAACGGAGCGGTGCCGGTGATGGTGACGGGCGTCTGCGCACGAGACACCGTTGTCGCCATCAAAAGGGCTATAAGGAGGATATGGCCGATCGCTCTGCTCATAACAGGTTATTTTTCAGGTAGTTTGTAGGAAACAAAGGGAGAATAGTCTTTGCCGTAGCGCCACAGCTCACGCACCATGGAGGAGGAAACCATCCGCAGTTCCGGGGAGGCGAAGAAGAGAATGGTCTCGATTTCGGGGGCGAGCCGCTTGTTGATTTCGGCCAACTCCTGTTCGGCATCGAAGTCGCGGGCGTTGCGAACCCCGCGGATAAGGTACCGCGCTTGATAGAGACGGCAAAGCTCGACCGTCAGCTCAGAGTAGGAGAGCACGTGGATTTTGGGGTTGTCTTTGTAGATGTCTTTCACCCACATTTGGCGCTCAAATTCGTCGAACACATCCCTTTTGTCGGGATTGTACCCGATGGCGATGATGAGCTTGTCGAACAGCGGCAGGGCTTTGGCCACAATGTCCTCATGCCCTTTCGTGAACGGGCAGAACGAACCTGCATAGACGGCGATTCTTTCCATGGTCAGTCGCGAATGATGGTGAAATTGTAGTCGTCCAGGAATTTGATGAGGCGCGACGGCTTGAACTCCACGGAGGTGGACTCTTCTTGCGAAACCACGTAGTCCATCAGGTCGATGACCTCCTGCGAGATCTTGTCGAAAGTCCGGGGCGTGGGCTCGCCGGCGAGGTTGGCCGATGTGGAGACGAGCGGACGGCCGAGGGCACGGATGACCTTGCGGCAGAAGTCGTTCTGCACGATGCGGATGGCGATGGTGCCGTCTTCGTGCACCAGCTTCTCCGGCAGATTGTACGCCGACTGGTAGACAAAGGTCGTGGGCCGCGTGACGTGCGCGAGCAGATCCCAGGCGATCAGCGGGATCTTCTTCACGTACATCGGCAGCCGCTGCATCGAGTCGAGCAGGATGATCATGCTCTTCTTCTCGTTGCGCTGCTTGATGCGGTAGATGCGCGTGATGGCCTCCTCATTGGTGGCATCACAACCGATACCCCACACAGTATCAGTGGGATACAGAATCACCTTGCCCTCTTTCAGCAATGAAACGCATTTTTCAACTTCCTCTTCCATGACAGAAAAAATTAAACTGCAAACATACATAAAATATAAATATGTCACAACAAAGAAATTTATCAACATTTAAGTGGGAATTATTCGTCTGTGATGTCTTGGACAACGCTGGATATTTTCGTATCTTCGCACGTTCACTGTTTGTTTTGAATATTAACATAAGTATTTGTTTATGAAGTATATAGAGAGTAAAATATTGGCAAACCAACGCATCACGGACGATATTTTTGTCTTGAAGGTGGCCTACAAGGAGGACGATGTCAACGCAGGACAGTTCTTCATGTTGAAAAGTTGGGATTCCGAGCTCACCTTGATGCGCCCGATCAGCGTCTTCAAAGCCGAAGAGGACGCGCTGTGGTTCATGTATCGCACTGTCGGACAGGGCACCCGGAAGATGGCCGAACTGAAACGGGGCGGCCGCATCCGGCTGTTAGGTCCCTGCGGGAACGGCTATCCCTGCGGGGAGATCAAGGGTAGGGTGGCCGTGGTAGGCGGCGGTGTCGGCATCCCGCCGCTCTGCCATACCTCCAAGCTCCTCCACGAGCAAGGAACCACGGTGGACGCCTATCTGGGATACCGCGACGAACCTTTCGCCCTCGAAGACTTCGAACCCTGGTGCACCGACATCTTCGTCTCCACGGAGCACGGCGAGGAGGGCTACCGAGGCTTTGTCACAGATCTGCTGCATCCGGAACAGTACGATGTGGTGATTACCTGTGGCCCCGAAGTGATGATGCGGAAGGTGGCCGCGATGTGCGCCGAAAAGGACGTGACCTGCTACTGCTCCCTCGAACACCGCATGGCCTGCGGCATCGGCGCCTGCCTGGGCTGCAGCATCCGCACCAAAAACGGCATGAAACGTGTCTGCAAGGACGGCCCCGTGTTCCAAAGCACGGACCTGATGTGGTGATTGGGTTAAGGGTTAAGGTTTATGGGTTAGAGAAGCCTGAAGATGATGGTAAATTAAGAATTGAGTATTGGTTAGATAAAATTAAGAAATATGGATAAGATTGTGAATTTGTCAGTGGAAGTTGCCGGTGTCCCGTTCAAGAACCCGCTCATTGCCGCGTCGGGGACCTTCGGGTTCGGCGAGGAATACAACGAGCTGTACGATGTGGGCTGTCTGGGCGGCATTTCCTCCAAGGGGCTGACCCTTCATCCGAAAGACGGCAACGACGGCATCCGGGTGTGGGAGACCGCCTCGGGCATGATGAACAGCGTGGGACTGCAGAACCCCGGCGTGGAAGCCTTCGTCGAATCCGGCATCGCCGGGATGCGCCGCTTCGGCAATGTGCTCATTGCCAACATGGGCGGCCACAGCATGGAGGACTATACCACCGGCGCGTCATTGCTCTCGGACGCGGACATCGACATGCTGGAGCTGAACATCTCCTGCCCGAACGTGAAGAGTGGCGGCATGGCCTTCGGCATCAAGGCGGAAGTGGCCCGCGAGGTGGTGTCCGAGGTGCGCAAAGTGTGCCGCAAACCGTTGATAGTCAAGCTGTCGCCGAACGCCGAGAACATCGTCGAGATGGCACTCGCGTGCGAGGCGGCCGGCGCCGACGCCCTCTCGCTGGTCAACACCTTCCAGGCGATGGCCATCGACCTGCACAAACGGAAACCGGTCTTCAACAATGTCTATGCCGGACTCTCCGGCGCGGCCATCAAACCCATCGCGCTGCGGATGGTCCATTCCGTCTGCAAGCAGGTGCACATCCCCGTCATCGGCATCGGAGGCATCTATACCGCCGAAGATGTGCTGGAGTTCGTCATGGCGGGCGCGGCCGCCGTGCAGATCGGCACCGTCAACTTCAACAACCCGCTCGCCGGCCGCGACATTCTCGACGCGCTGGTCGAACTCTGCCAACGCGAAGGAATCGCCGACATCAACGAGGTGCGCGGAATCTGTTGACGATTGACGCTTGTGGGAGATTCTCCTATGCAATAAATCAAACGTGGAATCGTTATTAACCTAATTTTTAATAAATCAGAGAAATGAAAATAATCCAGACTAAATCAGTCATCATGGCGGTGGTTTCACTGCTTGTAATAAGCGCAGTGACGATGGGAACGGCGAATGCACAATTTACAATTGGTATCAAGGCCGCTGGCAACGCAAGCAATTACAACCAGCTGACGGACCGGAAATTCGGTCTTGAAGCCGGTGTCTTCATGCGTTTCGGTGCGGGCTTCTTTTTCCAGCCGGAGGTGAACTATTCGTTCAAGAGCTCTACCCCCCGGGATGCTATAAATGAATTCGCCAACAATGTGCAATTGAAACAACACTTCATCTCCGTGCCCGCTTTGTTGGGCTACCATTTCATTGACAAAGAGAATTTTAAGTTCAGATTGACACTTGGCCCTCGTTTCGACTTCAAGATTTCCGACAATCTGGAAGATACCGATTGGCAGACCAATAAGGTGCAGTGGGGCGGTCAGGTAGGCGTCGGCATGGACTTCTGGCGTTTCGCCCTCGACTTCAGCTACTGCATTTCCGCGGACAACTTCCGCAACACTGCAGACGGTACCAATAAGACCAATATGGCGAACCTGTTCATACTGTCACTTGGCTTTAAATTTATTAAGTAAGTGGCAATAAATCAAGAGGATAGAATTGAATAAACAAATTTTGGCGATAACACCCAAGATTTGGCCTCAAAAATCCGTTATATAAGATGAAAGAGCAAGCGGAAGTGCAGGAGTGGGTCCGGGCGTGCCGTGAGGGTAGCGCAAGATACCAGCGCAAGCTTTTCAAGCACTTCTACAGCACGGCGATGCAAGTCTGCATGCGCTATGCCGGGAATAGCGACGAGGCTTCCGATATGCTCAACGAGGGGTTCTTGCGCGTGTTTTCGAACCTCGACAAATACGAAAACACAGGTTCTTTTGAGGCTTGGCTGAAGCGTGTGGTGAGCAATGCCGCGTTGGATTACCGACGGAGGTACGCTACACCGGTGGACATGGTGGAAATCGACGCACTCCCCGAAATGCAGCTGACGGACCATTCCGTCAACGACGCGGTTGCGAGGATGTCGTCGCAGGAGCTGATCGGACTGTTCCAGCCACTGCCGCCGGTCACCCGGACAGTCTTCAACATGTTCGTATTCGAAGGGTTTTCCCACAAGGAAATCGCCCAGCGGATGGACATCACGGAGAACACCTCCGCATGGCATGTGAACAGCGCCCGCGCCAAACTCAAGGAGGCCATCAAAAAAATGAATGACGAATAAAGGAAGATATGACGGATTTCGACAAATTGATCAAAGAAAAAGCGGAGCAGGCGGAGTATGACTACCGGCCCGCAGCATGGAAAAGCTTCCGGCGTATGTCGGGCGTGGGGCGCACCGGCCTGAAATATTGGGTCGCAGGAGTTGCATCCGCCGTCGTTGCCGGAGGAGGAATCCTGTGGATGCTCAACCGACAGCCCCAGTCCCACGTGGAACCAGCCCCGGCATCCTCTTCCTCACTTGTGACGGATACCCTCTGCGAGGCTTCACAGCCCGTATCATCCGTCGACACGCTCCAGACAACGGAAACCTCCCCGAAAACCGCTCCCGTCTCCCATAGCCAAACGGCCAAAACGGAAGTCCGTGAGGCTCCAGCGGAAGACAAGGTGGAGAAACGTTCGACAGTCCGCTCAACAGATACACCGGCAGCCTCGCCGACCCGTCTCGGTCGCCCCTTGGTGATCGACGTGGACACCATCAAGGACAATTTGCCCACGGACGAAGAAATCCGCAAAGGCAACAGTCGGCTGTTCTGAATTTCGACCTTCATAATTATTCGGTAAGAGTTCAGGTGAGACATTTTTTTACATGTCTACACCTGAATTTTTTTTATTTTTGCAGCTTAA
>ONQE01000180.1 GCA_900319925.1 uncultured Bacteroidales bacterium
CGTTTGCCACAAGTGGGACAGCAAGATGGTCTATTTGGTGAACGACATCCTCATGAACCTCAAAGGACTCGCACCCCTTTGCATCCCTATCAACAAGACTGGTTCGCAAAGTCGCAACTTCCCAAAGATGGTGGAGGCAGCTTTCCAGAGCGAGAAGAACGTGGTGATGTTCCCTGCAGGACTCTGTTCTCGCAAGCAAAACGGTGTGATTTGTGACAATGCAAACGCCTCATCTACTTACAGCGGTTGGATAGATTTGTTCGCCTACGGTACAAGTGGCTGGAACAGCGGTGTGGCAAAATACCAGCCATGGACGGGCAGTCTATCAGATGATGTATATCTGATTGAGTCTTACTGGTCGCAATATTTCCATTTTGGAGATTTAACCGGAGAATATGCCTATGCAGACTGGGGTGTGTATAATCAAATTGGCGAGTATGCACCCGGCACGTGGAGAACGCCGACTCATGACGAATGGATATACATCGTTTCCCAACGTCCCAATGCAGATTCATTGAGAGGAATCGGTATGATTGATGGTGTGCCCGGGTTCATTTTATTGCCGGATAATTCCCGTTGGGATTCCCTTCCTTTCAACCCGGGATTAATTGAGATTGCTGATATGAATTGGTCTATTGTTAGCAATAACACCATAGATTATGCCATCAATCCATATACTTCTGCTCAATGGGAAGATATGGAGAGAGCTGGAGCCATCTTCCTCCCTGCCGCAGGAGACAAAACACAAGATAATTGGATTTCGGTCTATACCACCCATCGGGATCCAAATACTCACACGGATGTTTTTAAACAAAGTGGAGATTATATGTCTTCTACATTCATTGAGCATGCGATTAATGCTGGAACCCCTGGCGTGAAAGTTCTTGATTTTGACCCTTATAATTGGATTATGAACATGGGATTTCTAATTTGTAACTGTGTAAGTGTTCGTTTGATTCGGGATTGTCGCACCTGCAATCCGCAGAATGACCTCCCGACGCCCATCACGGCACCTGTCTCCGCAGAACCGCAAAAGGCGAAGATCATCTTGCAGGACAACACCATCTACATCCTCCTGCCCGACGGCACCCGCTATGATGCCACGGGTAAGAAGGTTAAGTAGAACTCGCTGATTTAGTTTGAAAATGTGAAAGAAAATGCGCGTTTAGGCAAAAAACCACCCTAAATGCGCATTTTTTTACCAAAAGATTTGCGGCGGGTTTGAGAATCCGGGCCGGAAAAACACAAGGGAAAGCATGTTGGGGTTAAGCGTGAAACACAACAACAAACACACAATAAACAACAAAAACACAGGCTTATGAAAAAACTGATTCTCTTCGCTGCCGCGCTCATTACCGCCGCAACGCTCAATGCTCAGAGCGAGTATTTCACCGGTAACATCATCGAGAAAGATGTTTGGCACTACGAGACCAATCTCGACATCATCGTTGAGAACATCAAGAAAAATGCTGACGAAAATCCCAAAATTGATGCAGGCACTAAAGCTATGGTCAAAATGATGGCCAAAACCATCGCCAAGAACCAGCTCAAAATCCAGGAACAGCAGCAGTACCTGACCGCCTTCCCCGAGGGCGAGTACCTCACCATCATGAAAGTGGATCCCGTGAACAACCGCTCCATCGCCTTCACTCCTGCATTAGGACGTATCTTCATCAAGGACGGCAACATCGGACGTTTCGTTATTGCTTACCCGGCACTCAAGATTGCGCTCGACATCACCGAACCGCAGAACTACCAGAACGAGGCCATCAAAGAGTCGGCCAAATATACCCCTGCCAAGGATGAGTCGGAAGTGCAAATCATTGACGGACTCCGTTGCACACCCAACTACAACTGGCTCCCGTATGACAGCGTCGGAGGAGACCTGGTGGACACCGTGACCATGGACGGAGTGCTCATGGTCAAAATACCCGCTCCCGGCATGCGACTCGCGGACTACAACATGCTCAAAACACAGGGTATGAGCAACGAGTATTACTCCTATCAGGTGGACATCATGCTCATGAAAGAGGCATCCGTTAACCCCGCCAACTTCGTGCTCCCGAGCGACTACAAGACCTTCCAGAAAGCAGACCAGATCATCAAACAAGTCATGGCTGCTGTCAAGAAAGACAAACTCGCTATTCCGTATGACGTTTACCAACTGCCGGACGTAATCTGGGACGTTGTCAAATGAAACGACTTACCCTTTTGATCATCTTGCTCGCTTGCCTGTCTATCGCACAGGCTGGCGGACCTGAATGGCGTGAACAGGATGGCCTTTTCGCCCTCTTCGCCGAGGACGGAACGCAGCTCACCGAATACCGTTACACCGGCGCCTATCCTTTCATCCACGGCATCGCCAATGTCCGGCTCAGGCAAAGCATCGGACTCGTCAACGAACAAGGCAAAGAGCTTGTCCGGCCTATTTACGGCTCAGCCCCCTATTGCTTCGGAGACGCGCAGTTCTGTCTTTATCGGACCTCCGACAATCCCGTTTGGCTCAGTTGGGTGGCACACCCCAAACTCAGTAGCACTTGGATTGATGCGACGGGAAAAGTCTATATTCAGGGCACCAAGAACACCTTCTTCGTGGGAGATGTCATTCCCGAAGTGTTGTGGGACTACTAAAACGCAGCGACCATGAAAAGACTGTTTGTACTGGCTCTTGCAGCCCTGCTGCACCTACCTCTCCTCGCTCAAGAAGACTACAACCGCAGCTCCCTCTACATTATCCCTCTCCTTCATCCCGGAACAGGCATGTACGAGGAGATATACAACACGGCCATCCACCTCGAGATTCCTGACCGCTACAACGACCATTCGCTCAGTATGCGCATGCTGGCCGACAATGTCTCCAATCCCAAGCCCAAAGACCAAATCGAGCGGCTGAAGACGTTCCTCGACAAGAACCAGATAGCCAAACGAATGGTGGCACGGTGGTTCTGCCGCGACAAGCAAACCGGCACGTTCTCTATGGATCTCGTTGCCGAACGCGGACTCTACAACGCCTCCGCCGAAGAGATACGCACTGCCATGCAGACCGTACGGGGCAAAGCGCTTCTGGCCGACGCGGGCGAACAACTCATCGGGCAAACCTTTGTCATCTTCAACGACATCACCTACTACGACAAGGAATCCAAGGCGCAGACCGTTCTCGGTGTCTTCCAGATAGTGGCTGCCACTGCCGAGTTGGTGGGTGGTGTCGCGGGAACAGTCGGCGGATCAGGAGGCGAGATGGCTTCCGGTATTGCCAACCTCACAAAGTCATTCAGTGACCTGGGAGGATTAGTCTCCGACCAGATTGCGGGATTCATGGTTGACGTGCACTCCTATCTGTTCCAGCTCGAATGGAACGACGAGACTGCCGCCAAGTTCTATTCCGAATACTGGTGCGACGCCAACAATCCTGACCCCGCTCGCAAAGCCGCCTTCGAAGCCGACAAAACGACCTTCAAAATGAAGTATATCGGCGACTATTCCGCACGCAGCAGCAAGACCGTCATGCGCGGACTCTACACGCCGCAGGATGTGTTCAACAAGGTCATGACGCGAGCCGCCGACGAAAATATCGTCCAGCTGCAGAAGAAGTTCCCGGTGTTCAAAGTCACGGCTCCTCTCACCGATGTCGAGAACGGAATCGTGAAGGCGCATATAGGACTGAAAGAAGGCGTCAATCCCAAATCCAAGTACGAAGTGCTTGAACGCCGACGCGCTGAGGACGGCACCATCAGCTACGAACGACGCGCTGTTCTCGTCCCTGACAAAGACCGTATTTGGGACAACCGCTGTATGGCCGTTGAGGAAATGGCCGACAACGCAGAGCTCGGTGCCACATCTTTCCGCATCACATCCGGCAACGAAGCCTCGCTCTACAGAGGCATGCTCCTGCGGGAGATACGATAACCGTTGCAACCGAATATCAGACGGCGAGAGGCTCACCCTCTCGCCGTTGTTATTAAAATACAATAAACTCAAATGTACCCTACCCCGTTAGTTGGACAGTAGTAAAATGTAAAAAAGTTGCGAAAAAAATTTCTTTATTCGCGAGGCTCATACGATCGCTGCGCGTGCGCCATGAGCTGAGCTCACACCGCCAATAAAAGCTTCGCAAAATAGTGCAAAAACTATCGTTGTTCTTTGCCTTAATGGCACGATCTGCTTCGCCGTGCATGATTCACGGTTGGGACAGGGCCAAAACCTTTCTCGGGGAGGCGGGAGGGTGAACCAAGAGGAGCGGGGCGACACAACTTGCGCGAGGGAGCCGACCAGGCGAGAACGCGGCAATCATCCGTGCGATAACACATGGGCCGGGAGGCACAAGGCCTGCGGCCGTCAAAAGTCAAAAGTCAAAAGAAACGGGCAAAAAGAGATAAGGCAAAAAGAGATTAAAAATTAAGCCAACTAATCATTTTGAGGGCACGGTGAGGGCACAAAACTACGCAAAAATGCTGCTTTTTTTTGAAATATCAAAGAGAAAAAGTGATTTTTACACATTTCGTGGCAATTTTTACACATAAATATGAAGAAAAAGTGCTAACTTTGCAGCCGAAATTGAACTGCGTGTTATTAACTGCGTGTTGGGGACTGCGTGTTAGTGACTGCGTGTTGGGGACTGCGTGTTATTAACTGCGTGTTA
>ONQE01000119.1 GCA_900319925.1 uncultured Bacteroidales bacterium
AGCTTCACCTGGATCGACGGCGTCACCTACACCGAGAGTACTAACACTCCGACCTTCACGCTTGTGAATACCGCCGGCTGCGACTCCATCGTCACCCTCCATCTCACCGTTCACCACTCCGACACCACCCACATCCCCGCTTCCGCTTGCGACAGCTATACTTGGAATGGCGTAACGTACACCAGCACCGGTGTCTATTCCCAGCCGTTCACCAACATGCACGGCTGCGATTCTACGGCTGTCCTCCACCTCACCATCCATCAAAGTGTGGACACCACCGTGAATGTTGAAACCTGTAACAGCTACGTCTGGAACGACTCCACTTATTCGCAGTCGGGCGACTACGTACGGCACTTCGAGACCTCCCAAGGTTGCGACTCCACCGTCACTCTGCACCTCGTGCTCCACTACGACACGACCATCACGTTTGACGCCGCCGCATGCGACAGCTACGAATGGAACGGAACCTCCTACACGACGTCCGGCGACTACACGCAGCATCTCCAGACAATTCACGGCTGCGACTCCGCCGTGACCCTCCACCTCATCATCAGCCACAGCAGCACCTCGGAATTCACTGCCTCAGGTTGCGAAAACTACACTTGGAACAACCAAACGTACACGCAATCCGGTGACTATACGCAGACCTTCAGCAATGCCGTGGGCTGCGACTCCACCGTCACCCTCCATCTGACCATCTACAATCCTGTCCATACCGCCATGACACAGCTGGCCTGCGAATCCTACACTTGGCACGGTCAGACGTACACGCAATCCGGCACCTACACCTACTCGCACACCGATGCGCACGGCTGTACGCAGGTCGACACCCTCCACCTCGACATCGGTCACCCGCAGCACACCGCCACCACGGAGACGGCCTGCGAGACCTTCACCTGGAACGGGCAAACCTACACGCAGTCAGGCAACTACACCTACTCACATACGGATGCACACGGCTGTACGCAGGTCGACACCCTCCACCTGACCGTCCACCACGCGGTGCACGAGGCCACCACGGAGGTTGTGTGCGACAGCTACACCTGGAATGGACAAACATACACGCAATCGGGCAACTACACCTACTCGCATACGGATGCGAACGGTTGTACGCAGGTTGATACGCTGCACCTGACCGTCCACTACAGCGCGAATACGGAGGAGCAACTCGTCCTCTGCCGCGAGGAACTCCCCTACTCCTGGAACGACACCATCTTCGATACGGATGCGCCGACCTCAGCCACCCTCGTCTTCCATTTCCTCACGGTGGAGGGCTGTGACAGCACTGTCACGTTGCAGCTCACGGTCCACGACCCGGTCCATACCGCCGAGAGCGACTTTGCGTGCGAACCTTACCACTGGAATGGACAGACCTACACGGAGTCCGGAACGTACACGTTTGCACATCCTGACGCGAACGGGTGCACTCAGGTTGACACGCTGCACTTGACCTTCCTCGACACCACCATCCTGATAGTGCCGCTCACGCACAACTTCTGCGACAACGGCAGCCTCACCTTGGAGGTGCAGTGCGCCTTGGAGGACTACCTGTGGAGCACGGGCGAGACCTCAACCACCATAACGGTCTTCGACGAGGGAACTTACACCGTCACAGCCTCGCAAGGATCCTGCGAGGTGGAAGCTTCCTACACAATTGTACCCTGCGAATACGAGCTCCTCCTGCCCAACGCCATCACGCCTGACGGCGACGGTCTGAACGACGAGTTCAGCATCCCCGAGGCCTATTTCGACCATATCGGCGACGCTGTGTTCAACGTCTGGATCTACAATCGTTGGGGCACACTCGTCTATTCCGCCAACAGTAAATATTTCCGTTGGAACGGCGAGGTCGACGGAAAGATTTATCACCACAATGTCTATAACTATGTGATTGAATACAACACTCCGGCGGGATCCCCGCGCAGAGTAGTTGGCAGTATCACGGTATTGTAAAATGTTCTTTACCCTGCTGGGGCTATTCAGCAATGTATGCCCCAGCAGTCTAACGAATAGCCTCCATCGTCCGCTCAATGATCGGCTTCAGAATCTTCACCCCAGCGAAACGGTGACCCTGCTGGTCGAAGTAGTTGAAATCCTGGCATTTCGGGAATTTCTCTTCGAGGTAGTGGTGGTCGCCGAGAAGTTCGTCGTCGGTGGAGAGGGCGAAGTGGAGAAGGGTGTCGTCGCAGGGGAGCTTGTCGAAGACCTTGCGCTCGAAGTCGGCGAACTTGGCGAGGTCGGCGGCGGTGAACTGGTACTCCTCCTTGGTGACGTAGTTCTTCTGTTTGCCGAGATGGTTGGCGAGGGTCTCCGACGGCCGTGTGGTCGGGTTGATAATCATGGCGGGGAGTTTGTGCTTCTTGGCGCAGTAGATAGCGAAGAAGCCGCCGAGGGAAGTGCCCATGACGGCGTTCACGCGCTGCGTGCGCACGAGCGAGTCGAGCTTCTTCTGCACACCAGCGGGGTCTTTGTAGTCGAACGTCGGTGACAGCACCTGCCAGTCGGGGAACATCTTCTGCAACTCCTGGGCTTTATGTCCGCCACCTGCGGAGTTGAATCCGTGGATATAAAGGATTTTCTTGGTCATAGCGATTGTTTTTTTCGGGGCGCGAAGATAGTAAATTATGAATTGTGAATTGTGATTTGTGATTTGTGACTTGGGATTTGTGACTTGGGATTTGTGACTTGGGATTTGTGACTTGTGATTTGTGACTTGTGACTTGTGATTTGTGACTTGTGATTTGGGATTTGGGATTTGTGACTTGGGATTTGTGACTTGGGATTTGTGATTTGGGATTTGGGATTTGGGACTTGGGAATCATTATTGATCAACATACATTCGACATTCCTCATTAAACCACGTATGCCACCTCCTTGAATCCGTATGCCTCCCGGCTTCCGTCCGGCAGTTCCAGCACCAAACGTCCGAAGCGGTCGATGTCGCGGATAATGCCGATGACACGTTGTCCGCCAACAAGATACGGGTGCGACTCATCGCGGCGGTAGAGATGCGAAAGGTACTCATCGCGGAGGGCGGTCTCGTGTTCCGTGGACAGCAGCGGGCGGCGTGCGTTCAGAACCGCGAGGTACTCGTCCATAAGCGCGTCCACGTCGTAGTGTTGGCCGGTTTCGAGGAAGAGCGAGGTAGGATTGGGGATCCAATCGGGGAACTCCTCTTCGTTGACATCGATGCCGATGCCTGCCACGGTGAAGTCGAGGCGGCCGCCGGAGACGCTGTGCTCGGTGAGGTCGCCGGCGAGCTTGCGGTCGCGCACGTACATATCGTTGGGCCACTTGATGAGGACTTCGGGCACGTACTTGGCCAAGAACCGCCGGGTGGCCGTGGCGAACCAGAGGTTGAAGACGAACTGGTCGGCGGCATCCAGCCCTGTCTCGAAGTAGATGCTGGTGAGGATGTTACGTCCGCGCGAGCTGTGCCACCGGTTGGTGCCTGCGCCGCGGCCCGCCGTCTGGAAGTCGGCATAGACGGCGTAGAGGTCGGGGAACGGCTCACCGCTGCCGCGTCGTTGCCGCGCCGCCTCCATGAGCCAAGCGTTCGTGGAAATTGTTTCTATCAAATGACGTTTCATGTCGGCAAAAATACTATTTTTGCGGCTTGAATTTGAAAGTGGAAAAAATCGATATGAAAAAGCTGAGCATCACCCTTATAGCCATATTTGCCGCCGTGACCTTCTTCTCCTGCAAGGACGACAGCGGCTTGTACGTGGAACAGATGTACACCGACGCGCAGAAGGAAAACGCCATCATGGCCTGTCTGGACGCCTGCGCTGACACCGCCGTGGCCCACCTCTTCGTGAGGGACGGATTCTACACCTACAAGGATATGGACTACCGTATCTCCTACACGACTTTGGAGAGTTCGCTGTTCGACACGTTGACCCGCCACGGTTATGACAACCTCATCGACACGCTGATTCTACGTACCAACCGTCTGGCCGAAAACTGCGGTCCGCAGGTCAGCACGGCCCTCCACGCCGCCATCGACTCGCTCAACATCACCGACTACGATGCGTTGGTCAAGGGCAGCGACGATGCCATCACCGACTATTTCGAGCTGTACGAGTACCGCCACCTGAAGTCTTCATTTCAGACACCGGTTTCCGTGCGTATGCCACTCTTCCACGTGAGCGAAGTCTGGAACGAAATGGTGCAGCACTATACGGAATATGCCGCCGCGCCGCTGAACTTCGACATCCAGAACTACATCGTAGAGCAAATGTTGGAAGCGATTCTCACAGAGATGCGCGCTGAAGAGGCCCTCGTTCGCAGTGACTCCACTCATCGCAACGATGCGATGAAGCTGTTGGGAAAGGATTAGAATCCGTTCACCTGTTCTGTCTTTCCAATCTCAAAATCAATCCGGAATACATTGTGTTCCAGCCCGTTGGTAACGCACAGCAGCGGTGCGCGAAGGATACTGTTGTAACGTCCGGCTTGTTCCACGACTTTCTGCGTAAGCTTTACGTGCGGAGCCTTGCACTCCACCACCATATACGGCTGCAGGGCCTCGTCGAAGACCACGAGGTCGTAGCGTTGGGTCATCCCATTGACTGTCACGGCGTGCTCTACGGAGAGATGAGACAGCGGGAACCCTTTGACATTCAGCAAGTAGAGGATGAAAATCTGCCGTACGCGCTCTTCGGGGGTCAATGTGACCCACTTTTGGCGCACGGGATCCAGCACTTCCTGCTGAGAACCGTTCTCCCGTATTTTAAGTGTGTAAGCCATAGAGCGTTATCCCAATTTCGCTTTATACGAGGCATAGTCGCCGGGTTGGGCGAGCATCTCGAACTGGCCATCCTGATGGATGACCCCGATGGCGGGATGCGCCACCCCGTTGAAGAAGGTGGTCTTCACCATCGTGTAGTGAATCATATCGTCGAAGACAATGCTGTCGCCGATCTCCAACGGTTCAGGGAAAGCGAAGTCGCCCATGCCGATGAAGTCGCCGGCCAGGCAGGAGCAACCGCCCAAGCGATAGACGTGCTTGCTGTTTTCGTCGGGTTCGGTGGCGCCGAGGACGGTCGGTTTGTAGGGCATCTCTAAGCAGTCGGGCATGTGGCAGGCGAAGGAGACGTTGAGCATCGCGATTTTGATACCCTTGTTCTCCACAATGTCCTCCACGGTGGAGGTGAGCACGCCGGTCTGCCAGCCCACGGCCTCGCCGGGTTCGAGGATGACCTCTTCGAGGTTTGGGTAGCGGCTGCGGAAGTCCTGCAGCAGTCCGATGAGGTGCGGGATGTCGTAGTCGGCACGGGTGATGTGGTGGCCGCCGCCCATATTGAACCACTTGCACTGTCTGATAAGGTCGGAGAACTTCTCTTCGGTGGCCTTCAGGCAGCGCTCGAGGGCATAGCTGTCGTTTTCGCAGAGCACGTGAAAGTGCAGACCCTCAATGTCTTCCGGCAGTGTGTCGGGCATATCGTCACGAAGGATGCCCAATCGCGAGCCCAGCACGGCGGGGTTGTAGAGGTCGGTCTCGATTTCCGAATATTCGGGGTTGATGCGCAATCCGAGGCTCACCTTCTTGGGAAAGGCGGCCGCCTGCTCACGGAACCGATGGTATTGTCCCAACGAGTTGAAGGTCAGGTGACTGCTGTACATCAGCAGCTGCTCGAAGTCCTGGTCGGTATAGACGGGTGCGTAGGTGTGGGCCTCGCAGCCCATCTCCTCGGCGATGAGGCGCGCCTCGTTCACGGAGCTGGCGGTGGCGCCGCTCAGCCACTCGCGGATGAGGGGGAACGACGGCCAGAAGGCGTAGCCCTTCAAGGCACAGATGATGCGCACGCCGGCCTCCTTCTGCACGAGGTCCAACAGCTGCAGGTTCGCTAACAGAGCCTCTTCCGAGAGGATGTAGCAGGGTGACGGATACTTGGAATAGTTCATAATTCGGCAACTTACACTGCGTCCGTTCCGGACGATTTTATGAGTGGCAAAAGTACGTTTTTTTTGTATTTTCGCGGCGTGGAATTTGACATGGAAAAGCAATGTGAATCATTCAATGAGAAGAAATACCCACTACATTAATATAGTCATCCTCCTGGCAGCGATTCTTGCCGCCGGATGTGCCAAAATCACGACGCCCACGGGCGGTCCCACCGACACGACTCCTCCCATGGTAGTGAAAGTGGAGCCCGAAGATGGCACCATACGTTTTAATTCGAAGCAGATCCGCATCTGGTTCGACGAGTTCGTCACGCTCAACAATCCTACCGAGAACGTGCTCGTGTCGCCGCCGTTAGACGAATCGCCGGAATACACCACCAAGGGCAAGTCCGTCGTCATCAAGTTCAAAGATTCGCTGCGTACGAACACCACCTACAATATGATATTCTCCGATGCCATCAAGGATTTCCACGAGGGCAACGCTCTGAACTACTTCCACTACGGTTTCTCCACGGGTGACAGTCTGGACGACTACCTGATCCGTGGCACCATACTCGACGCCAAGACGCTGGCGCCCGCAAAAGACTTCTACGTGCTGCTCTACAAGGGGAACGCTGACTCCTTGCCGCTCACTTCAATGCCCGACTACGTCAGCAAATCGCTGTCTGACGGCAGTTTCGTGCTGAAGAACATCGCCCCCGGCGACTACAAGATTTTTGCCATCAAAGACATCAATGCCAACTTCCGCTTCGACCTGCCCAACGAGGAAATCGCCTTCCTGGATGAGGTCGTCACCGCTGTGCGAGCCCTGCCCGACAGCGTTGCCGACTCGCTGAAGGCTGAGTTGCCGGTCGTCACCCTCATGGCCTTCGCCGGGGAGGACACCGTGCAGACGCTCGCCCGCTACGACAATCCCGCCGCCGGCGTCTATAAATTCCCGTACAAGCATCGCTTCGTCGAGTTTTCGGCCACCCCTTTAGACGCAAGCCTTGACTATTTC
>ONQE01000145.1 GCA_900319925.1 uncultured Bacteroidales bacterium
AAAGCAACACATGGCGCATCCCTCTGGCGCAGACAACCTTGTTCAGAAAACGTTGCCATTATAAGAGGTCAGCGTAAGGACAACTTTCATCTCATTGTGTCGTGGAACAAAGAAGAGGGTGTGTCTCTCTTTTTGACACACCCTCTACACCGTCGTTCCATTACAATCTCTCAATCTTCACCCTAATCTTCACATCCTCCAAATCCATCTCTACGCCGTCGGAAACCGTGTCGGCGATGGTCAGGGAGGTGCAGAGGGTCTCGTTGCAGATGTGCTGCTCGAAGGCCTTCAAAGCGGGGGTGATGACCTCGTTGTTCTCCACGGTGATGGCGATCTTGTCCAGCACCTCGAAGTTGTTCTCCTTGCGGTAGGTCTGCACCATCTTCACGAACTCGCGGGCGTAACCCTCGTTCTTCAGCTCTTCGGTGACCTCGATGTCCAAGGCCACGGTGAGTGCGCCGAAGTTGGCCACCACCCAACCGGGGATGTCCTGTGCCTGGATCTCCACATCGTCGGTGGTGATCTCCACGGGCTGACCCTCGATCTCGAACTTCATCACGCCCTCCTTCTCCAACTGCGCGATCTCCTGCTGCGAGAAGCCGGTGATGCGGGCGGCCACGAGCTTCATAATCTTGCCGTATTTCGGTCCCAACTTCTTGAAATCGGGTTTGATACGCTTCACGAAGACACCGTCCTCGTTGCTGACGAACACCAGCTCCTTGACGTTGACCTCGTGCAGAATCAGATCCTGCACCAACGAAATCTGCTGTTTGAAATGCTCGTCCATCACGGGAATCATGATCTTGGAGAGCGGCTGACGCACTTTCAGGTTGGTCTTCTTACGCAACGCCAACACCATGGAGCTGAACTGCTGCGCAAGCTGCATACGTTCTTCCAACTCCTTGTCAATCAGTTCCTCGTGCACTTCAGGATAGTCGGCCAAATGCACCGACTCGAACGCTTCTTTGCCGGTGACGCGGTTGAGGTCCTGATAGAGCTTGTCCATGAAGAAAGGCGCGATGGGCGAGGCGATCTTGGCGATGGTCTCCAAACAAGTGTAGAGCGTCTGGTAGGCGGAAATCTTGTCTTCGCTGTATTCGCCCTTCCAGAAGCGGCGGCGACAGAGACGCACGTACCAGTTGCTGAGGTACGCATCCGTAAAGTCTTGAATCTCACGACCTACCTTAGTCGGCTCGTAGTCGATGTAGTTCTCCTGACAGTGCTTCACCAACGTGTTCAGCTCGGAGAGAATCCAGCGGTCGATTTCGGGACGTTTGGCGAACGGAATCTCCGCCTCTTTGTACGTGAATCCGTCAATGTTGGCGTACAGTGCGAAGAAGTTGTAGGTGTTGAACAGCGTGCCGAAGAATTTGCGCTGCACCTCGCCGATGCCGGCCTCGTCGAATTTGAGGTTGTCCCACGGGGAGGCGTTGGTGATCATGTACCAGCGGGTCGCGTCGGGACCGTATTTGTGGATGATCTCGAACGGATCGACGGCGTTGCCCAACCGTTTGGACATCTTGTTGCCGTTTTTGTCGAGCACCAAACCGTTGGAAATCACAGACTTGAAGGCTACGCTGTCGAACAGCATCGTGGCGATGGCGTGCAACGTGAAGAACCAGCCGCGGGTCTGATCCACACCCTCTGCGATGAAGTCGGCGGGGAAGTTGGTCTTGAAGAACTCCTTGTTCTCGAACGGGTAGTGCAGCTGGCTGTACGGCATAGAGCCGGAGTCGAACCAGACATCGATAAGGTCGCTCTCGCGGTACATCTTTTGGCCCGTCGGGGAGACCAGCACGATGCTATCGACGTAGGGTTTGTGCAGGTCGATGTTGTTGTCGTAGTTCTCCTGCGACATATCGTTGACCTTGAAGTTCTTATACGGATTTTCGGTCATAAAGCCGGCAGCGATGGATTTGTCGATTTCGGCCATCAGCTGCTCGATGGAACCGATGCAGATCTGCTCTTTCTTGTCCTCGGTGGTCCAGATGGGCAGCGGCACGCCCCAGAAGCGGGAGCGGGAGAGGTTCCAATCGACGAGGTTCTCGAGCCAGTTGCCGAAACGGCCGGAGCCGGTGGCGGCAGGCTTCCACTTGATGGTCTTGTTCAGCTCCATCATACGCTCTTTGTAGGCGGTCGTCTTGATGAACCAAGAGTCGAGCGGATAGTAGAGCACAGGCTTGTCGGTGCGCCAGCAGTGCGGGTAGTTGTGGGTGTGCTTCTCGCTCTTGAAAAGCTTGCCCTGCTCCTTCAGCATCACCACGATATCCACGTCCAAGGATTTGTCCTTCTCGGTTTTGGTCGGGTCGTAGGCGTTTTTCACGAACTGGCCGGCGTAAGGACGGTAGGCCTCCACGTCCATGCAGTTTTGGACAAATTCGGGGTCGAGGTCCTCGATGCGGTAGAACTTGCCGGTGCGATCGACCATCGGCTGGCGGATGCCGTCCTTGTCCACCATCACGAGCGGCGGGATGCCGGCGGCGGCGGCCACGCGCTTGTCGTCGGCACCGAAGGTCGGGGCGATGTGGACGATGCCGGTACCGTCTTCCGTGGTCACATAGTCGCCGGGGATGATGCGGAAAGCGCCCTCGCCGGGATTCACCCACGGGATGAGCTGCTCGTAGGAGATGCCCACGAGGTCTTTGCCCTTGAACTCCTTCACAACCTCCGGGGCTTCCTTGAACATCGTGGAAACCAACGCTTTGGCCATCAGGATGTGGCAAGGCTGTTCGTTGTAGGGATGCACGGTCTTCAGCATCACGTAGTCGATGTTCGGACCCACGCACAACGCCGTGTTGCTCGGCAGCGTCCACGGGGTGGTCGTCCACGCAATAGCATAGACGGGAATATTCGCGTCAGCACCAACTGCTAACTGCTCACTGCTAACTGCTAACTTAAATAATGCCACGCAGGTCAAATCCTTCACATCGCGGTAGCAGCCGGGCAGGTTGAGCTCGTGGGAGCTGAGGCCGGTGCCGGCGGCGGGAGAGTAGGGCTGGATGGAGTAGCCCTTATAGAGCAGACCTTTCTTGTAAAGTTCTGACAGTAAATACCATACGGTTTCGATGTACTTGTTGTCGAAAGTGATGTAGGGGTGTTCGAGATCGACCCAGTAGCCCATTTCGCGGGTGAGGTCGTCCCATTTGTCCTTGAATTTCATCACTTCGCGGCGGCAGGCCTTGTTATAGTCCTCCACGGAGATCTTCTTGCCGATGTCCTCCTTGGTGATGCCGAGGGTTTTCTCCACGCCGAGTTCCACGGGCAGTCCGTGCGTGTCCCAGCCGCCCTTACGTCCGACGTACTTGCCGGTGAGGGTCTGGTAGCGGCAGACGATGTCCTTGATGGTGCGGGCCATCACGTGGTGGATGCCGGGCATACCGTTTGCGGACGGCGGTCCCTCAAAGAAAACGAACCGTTCGTGTCCCTCGCGGGTCGATAAACTCTTGGCGAAGATGTCCTTGTCTTCCCAATACTTACGCATCTCTTCCCCTAAGTTCGGAAGATTAAGTCCTTTGTATTCAGTATATTTCATCGAAGTATAGATTTTTCCAAAAAACTCGCAAAGATACAAAAATTTAGGTATGGTGCCATCTGCGATACGCAGATGATGTAGGGGCATATCGCATACGCCCTACGTGGTTCAACTAATTTACGTCTTCCAAACAGGCAGCTCCTTCCAATCGGTTGGAAAACCCATTTCTCTTGCAATCTGTCTCTTCATAAGAGTTTTGTCAAGCGATTTATACATTCTGCTCAATGTCCCAAAAGAAAGCACCTCCAATGACATCCACGATGGTGGCATCGCAGGGGTATCGTATTTGGTTTTGTAATGTTTAATGAAATCCTCATTGCTACGGTTCACATCGTCTGACACATCGTTCATTAGGTTTGGAAAAGTGTTTGGGCTTGATTGAACATACCACGTCCCATCTAAATACCAAAACGGATCATGACTCTGAACAGAGTAAACCTGCGACAATTGTGTGCGAACGGCTATTTCAATCTTCTCTAATTCATTGAAAACCAGATTTCTCAAGCGACGGTCAAAAATGTACAAATCGATAATGTTGCTGAAGTCAATGTCATTTCGGAGAAACACATGGTCAGCAGAAGGGTCTGTGTTATTCTGAAAAGGGTAAGTGAACGCTCGGAGACGGTAATAGCTGATATTCTTCAAATAGTTCTTTGCTTGTTCTCTGTCAGCGAAATTCAAGCCTCGTTGTTCAAGCCTGTCAATTTGTTCCTCAATGGTGAGTGGTTTCTTTACGTACTTCATAATTCAAGGTTCTTTATAAAAACTCGAAGACCCCCCTGGTGCGCTGGACAGACGGGAAGCGTGGGAGGTCATATCGGCTGCAAAGATACATTTTTTTTAATATCCAAACATTGTTAGATATTTTTTTCGGTTCCCCTCCCCCGCGTGCATCTCCCACAACACAAGCACCTCTTCTATACAAAAACTTATCGCAACTACATATAAATCAATTGCTTATACCCCCCCCCCGAAAGCATAAAAATTCGCATTTTTTTTGCAACGATTCGGGCTTTTTTTCGTTAGGAAATTAAAACGTGTTCATTTAAAAATCCGGATTATGAAGAAGAGACATTTACCCCTTTTCGTGGCCACCCTCGCCACCCTTTTCTCTTTCCTCACTACCTCCGCCCAGGGCGAGTGGAAGTGGGCGCATTACTGGACAGGCAATGGTGGCAACTATAGCGAAATATTTAATAATGTTACAAACACAGCATTTGATGAAGAAGGGAACATCTATGTCTATGGCACCATGGGCGGAAACGTCAGTTTGGACGGGGAAATGCTTATGTTTTCCAGTAATTCTGACGTGATTACTACTTCGAAGCAATCTATACTATTAGCAAAACTCGATACGCTGGGAACAATGCTATGGTATAAAGTGATAAAATGTAATAGCGACTATTGGTCTATTCCAAAATGGATGGCCGTAAAAAACGACAGGATATACATTACTGGAATAACGGGTATGTGGGGCGATTATAACTATTGGTTGTATTATATTGACACCTTGATAACAAAAGCAGATGTGCTGAATCTGCCGGAATCGGAAAGAAAGCCACCTTATAAACGTAGCTGCTGGACATTCTTCTCCCAGTTGGATTTGGGCGGAAACCGAATAGAAGATCATTTTGTGGAAACATATACGAGAGAATATTATGGCTATAGTCACACACGAATGGTAGGACCTATAAGCACAGACGAATATGCATATCCAACTCCTATGCATATAGATAATGAAGGTAACATCTACTTGTAGCAACAGTTATTTACATAATGCCATGATTTACAAATTCACACCAGACTGGGAGCTGGAATTCGCCAAGCTGATGGTGCAAACCACGGAAGGCATTGCCACCTCTTGGGAACTTGCACACGACAGTATCAACCCTGCGTATGAAGTCTATCCCGAATGGTTGTCATACGATGAAGAAGACAACATGTATGTTTCCGGTTTTGTGAAGCTTTCTCTTTCTGAATATGGTGCTTCATTGCATCAGTATCCCATCCACATTTATTATGACAGTTTGCATTATGCAACCATAAGTGATAGAAGCGGCACTCGTAGATTAAACTTTGTTATAAAATATAATTCTGATGGGGATATACTATGGTCTAATCAAATCTATACGATTGGTGATCTCACAGGGTCTGCGTACTGTTATGCAGAATGGAGAGGAAGTTGTATTGACGATGACCACCTTTATTTATTGGGGGGTGCTGGTTATTATTCAGGGGCTTCATCTAACATATATTTTGACACTGAAAGTAATTATTTGCAACGATTTGAACCAAATGGTAACATCGGATTTTTTGCAAAATTCGATAAGAGTTCAGGTCAATATGTTTCTCAAGGAATTGTTCCTGCCTTTGAACCGATAACAAGCAAGATCCCTGCCATTATCAGAAACAGAGTGTTCGCAATCGCTTCATTTAACAATTCAAGTAACATTTTATTGACCGAATGGCGCAATGACGGTCTTGTAATTAGAAACGATACCATTTATTGTTCTTATTTAGATGCACACCACTCTTTTGGGGTTACAACGAGTGACAATGGCTACTTGACATTAGCCTTACTTTCCTATTCTCCAGTATCATTTGGCAATAACTTGGTAGCAAACTGCAACAACCCCGGAATGAGCAATGCTGTTTTCGCGCTGTATCATAATCCGGAATTTACCCAGCCCTTCGTCCCCGACGACTCCGTGGGCATCGACGAGTACTATCAGAACCGCGAGCGCGAGATCTACCTCTATCCCAACCCCACGGACGGGCAGTCCACCGTGTGCGGCTATATGTACGGCTACACGGGCATCGAATTGTATGACCTTCAAGGGCGGAAATTGGGAGACCTCGTAGAGACGCGCCATGGCACGTCTCTACAATCGGTACCCTCGTCATCTTTGCCGGTGATCGACCTCTCGCCCTATCCCTCCGGCACGTACCTCGTGAAAATCAACTTCGAGCGAGGGGTGAGCGTGGTGAGGAAGGTGGTGAGAATGTAGAATGCAGAATGATGAATAACGAGGCGTGAAAAACGAGGAATGGAATTGCAGCGAATTGGAAAAAATGTATCTTTGCCGAATCGAAATGCGGCATCACGTATGTGATTCGTTGCCGCATTCATAGAAGGAACACGTATTAAAGACAAGAATTATGGAAGACATTGTATTATCCATTCCCTCAGCGGATTACAGTTTCTTTGAGGCGTTGGCCGCCCGGATGGGCTGGTCTGTCCGCACACGTCGCACATCCGTGGAGCGTTTTCTCGAATCCTGCCCGAAAACCCCGCAAATGACTGACGAGGAAATAGCCGATGAAGTGAACGCAGTACGCTACGGGAAATGAAAATTCTGTTTGACACCAACCTTTGGATATCCTTCATGATTGGCAAACGCCTCGCATCCATCAAGGAGGTGCTTTGCCGCCATGATGTGGAGGTGTATGTCTGTGAACAGCTGTTGGATGAAATCCGCATGGTCATTTCACGCCCCAAATTTGACAACATCATTCCCCAGGAAACCCGCCGCCGTTTTTTCGAAATGGTGTATGATGTCTGCTATTTTACGGACATAACCGTGGATGCGGCTTCGCCTATTCGTGACATCAAAGACCTTTACCTGTTGTCGATGGCCGAAAGTGTGCCCGTGGATTACATCGTCAGCGGCGACAAAGACCTTACCGAACTTGGCGAGCACAAAGGCATCCCGATATTGACATACAATCAGTTGTTGGCTTTGTTGCAACCTGCAACATGACACGCCCTTCTATCCCGCCGGCACGTACCTTGTGAAGAACAACTTCGAGCGAGGGGTGAGCGTGGTGAGGAAGGTGGTGAGACGATGAAATGAATGCAATACGCTATGAGAAATGAAAGGAGGGCTTTCGGGTCCTCTTTTTTTATGCTTTTTCTTTTTCCCTTTTTGGGCGACCGGGCACGCTATCCGTTCAAATTTCGCACTTCGTGCTCATAACCGCATTTGATCGACAAAACCATTGTCTATCATCGGAACAGTCAGGTTGTTTTGGGACAGGAACTTTTTTTCAACCCGAACCCCTTCCATATTGATTTGGAAAAATGGTTCAACAGGTTTCATCATCAGTGGGAATGTCAAACGTGGGAGTTTGGACTCTATGTCGGATATGATTACTACAAATTTTAAGTCGGCAGATATCTCGAAAAAGGACAACTCATTCTATATACATTTCTATTTTTTATCGTTGATGATTCCGTCGGAAAAAAAACGCCGTCCTTGTGGAGGACGGCGGGGTGTCTATATGTAAACTCAAAAC
>ONQE01000149.1 GCA_900319925.1 uncultured Bacteroidales bacterium
ATTTCAGCTCGTCGGGCACTTGGGCGGTGAGTTCGGGGTTCAGGCAGTGGATGCCCTCAATGACGAGGATGGAGTTCTTGCGGAGCTGGAGCGTGTTTCCGTTCCATATTTTCTTGCCCTGGGTGAAGTCGAACGAGGGGATTTCCACCTTCTCACCCGCCAAGAGACGGTTCAGGGTGTTGTTGAAGAGCGGCAGATCGATGGCGTGAAGGGATTCGAAATCGAACTCGCCGTGCTCGTCGCGGGGGGTCTCGTCGCGCTCCACGAAGAAGTCGTCGACGGATATCGGCACCGGATGGTAGCCGAGGACGGCCAGCTGCACCGACAGGCGGCGGCAGGAGGTGGTCTTGCCCGAGCTGGACGGGCCGCTGATGAGCACCATCTTCACGTTGCTGTTCTGATGAATCATGTCGGCCACACGCGCCAGATGCTTCTCCTGATAGGCCTCTGCCACCAAGACACCACCCTGGATCTGCTGGCCGTCGCTGTATTTGTTCAGGTCGAAGACGTAGGGCACGCCCATCGACGCCACCCAATCCTTGTCCATCTTATAGACGGAGAAGAGTTTCGGGAAGCTTCTGGTTTTGGCCATGGCCTTGATATTCTTCTTGGAAGGCAGTTTCAGGAGCAGTCCCTCTTCGTACTTCTCCAACCCAAAGGTGGTCAGGTAGCCGGTGGAGGGCACCAGGAAGCCGTAGTAGTAGTTTATGCTGTCGTCCAGGTGATAGACAGAGGTGAAGATACGGTCCCTGTTCTTGAAGAACTCGTATTTGTCCTCCAAGCCGTGCGCCTGGAACGCGGCGATGGCGTCGGCGGTGAGCATCTCCTCACGGACGAACGGCAGGTTACGGAGCACCGTGGCCTTCATGAAGAGGTAGAGTTTCTTGACCAGCTCTTCCGAAATGGGGCCGTCGAGGTTCTCGAGGGTGCAGTAGCGGCCGCCGGAGATGGAGTGCTTGATGTGGAGCTTCACCTCGTGGGGCAGCAATTTGTCAACCGCGTGGAAGAGCAGGAAGAAGAGGGAGCGCATATAGCCGTTGCGGCCGTATGTGCTGTAATAGTTGAAGAACTCCACCGTTGAAGGTTTGGTGAAGCGGAACGACATGTCGCGCACCTTGTTGTTCACCAACGCACCGAGGAACGGCGCGTCGGGGTCCTGTTTCAGCCCGACTGTCTCGACGAACTCCTGCTGGGTGATGCCGCAGGGGACTTCCACCTGCTGGTCTATGTTCTTGCAATATACGGAAATTGTGGTTTTCATATTCCTGATGATTTTGAAAGTGCAAAGATACATTTTTTCTTTTTCTGTTTTTTGTACACCCCCTACCTGTTTTAGGAATCTTTTTTTTTGGTAGTTTCCCATTTTTTTACTACCTTTGCGCTTTTATTGCCAAAATTTGTTTTATCAACAATAAGTACTTATGAGTCAGAGATATAGCGATTACCTTTTTGAAACTTCTTGGGAGATTTGCAACAAGGTGGGCGGCATTTACACCGTTCTTTCCACCAAAGCGGCCACCGTGGTAGAGAGTTACCACGACCAATACATCTGCATCGGGCCGGACATCCCGAAGGAGAACAACGCCGATTTCGTGGAGGATCCCACGTTGTTCAAGAACTGGCGCGACATCGTGGCCCGCGACGGCCTGAAGGTGCGCATCGGCCGCTGGCAGATTGTCGGCTCCCCTGTGGTCTTCTTAGTCGATTTCACCAGTTTCTTCGAGAAGAAGAACGAGATTCTCACCAAGTTCTGGCTTCGCTACAAGCTCGACTCCATCTCCGGGCAGTGGGACTACATCGAGCCCGCGCTGTTCGGCTACGCCGCCGGCCGCGTCATCGAGAGCTTTTACAACTTCTATTGCAGCTCGATGGACAAGATTGTGGCCCACTTCCACGAATGGATGACCGGCACCGGCATCCTCTACTTGGAGTCCGTGGCCCCGCAGATCGCCACGGTGTTCACGACCCACGCCACGGTGCTGGGCCGCTGCATCGCCGGCAACGGGCTTCCGCTCTACTCTGACATTCAGCAGTACAACCCCTTCGACACGGCCCAGCGTTTCGGGGTGCAGTCGAAGTTCTCGTTGGAGTCGCTGTCGGCCAAGCACGCCGACGCCTACACCACCGTGAGCGAGATCACCAACCGCGAGTGCGCCGCCTTCTTCGAACGGCCCGCCGACGTGATCACCATCAACGGTTTCGAGAACGCCTTCGTGCCGCAGGGCGACGAGTTCGTGCGCAAGCGCAAGGCCGCCCGCGAACGGCTGCTACAGGTGGCCTCCACGCTGGTGCAGACCCAGATCACCGACGACGCCCTGCTGGTCATCAACAGCGGCCGCTACGAGTTCAAGAACAAGGGCATCGACGTGTTCATCAGGAGTTTGAAGCAGATCGCCGACGCCAACCCCGACCGTACGGTGGTGGCGTTCCTCATGGTTCCCGCCGGACACAGCGGCCGCCAGGAGGATATTGCCGCCCAGATGACGCAGCCGGTGAGCGGCATCCCCATGTCCGACCGCTTCGTCACCCACGTCCTCCACGACCCGTACCACGACCCCATCCTCAATGCACTGAGCAGCAACGGGCTGCACAACTCCCCGGAACAGAATGTCAAGGTCGTCTATGCGCCTGTCTATTTGGACGGCGAGGACGGCATCTTCAATATGAAATATTACGACCTGCTCATCGGCTTCGACCTCTCGGTGTTCCCGTCCTATTACGAGCCTTGGGGTTACACGCCGTTGGAGAGCATCGCGTTCGGCATCCCGACCATCACCACGTCATTGGCCGGCTTCGGTGCCTGGGTGCAGGAGCATTTCACCCAGCAGGAGAGTGTCAGCGTGATTTCCCGCGGCGACCACAACGATAACGACGTCGTCAAAGCCATCGCGGAACGGACCCTCTTCTACCTCAACTGCACTCCGCAAGCCATGCAGGACATCCGCAAGACAGCCGTCAGCATCGCGGAGAAAGCCCTTTGGTCGCACCTTTTCGCCAACTACGAACAGGCCTACGACATCGCCCTGAGCAAGAGCGCCGAGCGACACACGCAATATCAGAACAAGACCTCCAATGTGGGCATGATGGTGCAGGAACTGCATGTGGAGAAGCCCGCCTGGCACCGTTTCTCCGTGAAATCGCATCTTCCCGAGTCACTGCAGCTTCTTGAGAAACTGTCGGAGAATCTGTGGTGGAGCTGGACCTTCGAGGCCCGCGAGCTTTTCGAGGAGATTGCCGGTCCGGCGCTGTGGAAGGCCTGCGAGGAGAACCCCGTGCACATGCTCCAGACGCTGCCCTACGAGCGGATGGAGAATTATGCTCAGAACGAAGAATACATCAGCCGCTTACATAAGGTTTACGACCGTTTCACCGCCTACATGGCAGAGCCGAGGACACGGCAGGAGGAGCGCATCGCCTACTTCAGCATGGAGTTCGGTATCAGCAACGAGCTGAAGATCTTCTCCGGCGGTCTCGGTATGCTGGCCGGCGACTACCTCAAGGAGGCCAGCGACTGCAACGTGAACATGCTCGGTGTCGGTCTGCTCTACCGTTACGGTTATTTCCAGCAGCAGATATCCTCTTACGGCGAGCAGGTGAACCTCTACCCGCCGCAGAGTTTCTCCAAGCTGCCCATCAAGCCCTACAAGGACGAGGAGGGCAACTGGATCATGGTGAGCGTGGCCATGCCGGGGCGCAACCTCTACGCCCGCATCTGGCGCGTTGATGTCGGTCGCATCCCGTTGTATCTGCTAGACACCGACTTCGACAAGAACTGGCAGGAGGACCGCAACGTCACCGCCACCCTATACGGCGGCGACGTCGAGAACCGTCTCAAGCAGGAGATCCTGCTCGGCATCGGCGGTGTGCGGATGCTCAAGGCCATCGGCGAGAACCCGACCATCTACCACCTCAACGAGGGCCACGCTGCATTCCTCAACTTGGAGCGTATCCTCGATGTGATGCAGAGCGGTCACGTGAACCGTCAGGTGGCCGTCGAGCTGGTGAAAGCCTCCTCGCTCTACACCACCCACACACCCGTCCCCGCCGGCCACGACGCCTTCACCGAGGACCTGATGCGCACCTACTTCTCCACCTACTCGCAGCGCTTCAACGTCAGCTGGGAGACCTTCATGGGTTACGGCCGCCGTCACGACAGCGACACCTTCGACAAGTTCTCGATGAGTATGCTCGCGTGCCGTTTCTCGCAGGAGATCAACGGTGTGAGCCGCATCCACGGCCGTGTGTCGCAGGAGATGTTCGCCGACCTCTACGAAGGCCGCTTCGCCGAGGAGTCGCACATCGGCTACGTGACCAACGGCGTGCACTACCCGACCTGGGCGCACAAGAAATGGCAGCAGCTTCACCGCCGCACCTTCGGCGACGATTTCACGAAAGACATTTCCAATCCTCTGATTTGGAAGAAGATCGAGCAGGTTCCCGATGCGGAAATCTGGAACATGAAGCAGGAGCTCCGCAAGGAGATGATGACGGCCATCCGCGGGATGCTCTCCGAGCAGATGCGCACCCGCAACGAATCGCCGGCCCTCATCGACGCCACCCTTCGTGCGCTGCGCGACGACGTGCTCACCATCGGGTTCGCCCGCCGCTTCGCGACCTACAAGCGCGCCCATCTGCTCTTCATGAACGAAGAGAAACTCAAGACGGTGCTCAGCAACCCGGAGCGACCGGTGCAGTTCATCTTCGCCGGCAAGGCGCACCCGCACGACAAAGCCGGTCAGGATCTCATCAAACGTATCATTGAGCTGAGCCGTCGTCCCGAGTTCATCGGCAAGATTATCTTCGTGGAGAACTACAACATGATCCTGGCCAAGAAGCTGGTCTCCGGCTGCGACGTTTGGATGAACACGCCGACCCGTCCGTTGGAGGCATCCGGCACCAGCGGCGAGAAGGCCGTCATGAACGGCGTGCTGAACCTCAGCGTGCTGGACGGTTGGTGGGCCGAGGGTTACGTCCCGGGCGCCGGCTGGGCCCTCCACGCAGAGCGCGCTGTACAACATCATCAACGAGATGGTCACGGAGACGTTCTACAACCGCGACGCCAAGGGTATCCCCACCGAATGGGTCGCGATGATGAAGAAATGCTTCACCATGATATCCCCGAACTTCACCATGAAGCGTCAGTTGGACGACTACTACCGCAAGTTCTACCATAAACTGATGAACCGTCACCAGCTTCTGAGCAAAAACGACAACGAGAATGTCAAGATTCTGCTCAAATGGAAAGAGACCGTGCTGTCCAACTGGAACGAGATCGAGTGCGTAGGAGTCGAGTACCCCAAGAACGACAAGAACTCCTACAGCGTGGGCGACCACATGCTGTGCCGTTTGCAGATGAAGCTCGGCAGTCTCCGTCCGAAAGACGTGAAAATCGAGCTGGTGTTCATCACCGCCGACGACCACACGCAGAAACCCAAGCTGGAGTTCCGCGAGCCCTTCCTGTTCGAGGCAGAGCACAACGGCATCTACTCGTTCGTGTGCGACAAAGTGGCCCGTCGCGTCGGGGTGTGGGACTGCGCCGTGCGCGTGATCCCGAGCAACGAGCTGCTGCCCCATGATCAGGATTTCAATATCGTGAGATGGATCTAAATAGTTAGCAGTTAGTAGTTAGTAGTTAGCAGTTAGCGATGGGGCTAAGGAGATGAAGCAAGCTCATATTGATTTTTGGTTGTCTGAGTTCGAGCCTTTCACCACAGCGGTGGTGGCCAATGGCGAGATCCCCGCATCCGAACTATCCTTGCGATTGTTACGAAAAATGGAGCGCGTCGTCTGTTGTGATGGCGCGCTTCAAAAGTTATTGTCTGTCAACATCACCCCGGATGTGGTGGTGGGCGATGGGGATTCCATGGATCGCGAAGAATTGTCGCGGCACAGCATCCCGTACCATGCCGACCGCAGCGAGGAATACAATGATCTTCAAAAGGCGTTGAAATATTGTCAAGCAAACGGATACGGTGAGGTGCTGCTGTTGGGGTGCGGCGGTCTGCGCGAGGACCATTTCATCGCCAACCTGAGCATCTTGGTGATGTATTCCGAGAAGATGCGGTTGTCGATGCTGACGGAGCACGGCGTCTTCAACGTGCTGCGCGGGAGGGCGCAATATCATGCTATCCCGGGGATGCAGGTTTCCGTGTTCCCGAGTGCACCGCTCACGAAGCTCACCTTCAAAGGGCTGAAATATCCCGTCAGCAATCGCTCCTTCCAATGGTTGTGGGAAGGGAGCCTGAACGGAGCTTTAGACGATGCGTTCACCGTGGAGACGGATGGTGGGGAGCCTGTGGTGGTGTACAGAGCGCTTAACAGTTAGTAGTTAGTAGTTAGCAGTTTGCAGTTTGACGTGCTGGCGGGTTAAATAGGCTTTTAGTTTAATTCATGCTGTATTAGTCTTAATATGACCGACAATTATCAATCTACAGGCGAACGTCCTGAAATTCACGGAGCGTTTAAGGTGTTGTTGTGGTTTATCGCGATTGTGACAATAATCAATGTTCCGCTCACCATTTTCGGTTATCGATGGTTCTCCAGTGCCCTTCCCTCCTCGAAACTCTTTATGGCGGTCTCGATCTTCTTTTGTCTTATGCCACTCGTCATTGTGGTGATGGCATTCTTATCGTTGCGTAAGCGACGCGGTGACACGATTTACCTACTGCGTGCATTTGTCTTGTTTATGATTCTGGGTACTCTGCCTTTGTTTTGGACTAATATGTCCGTATGGATGGTTGTGGGGCGTCTGGGTGTTTGGATTTCTTGTTTAATGTATCTGATTTTTTCCAATCAAGTAAAGCAGGTTTTCCCTATTGAAGAACGTCATTCTTCCCTGATATTAAGACTCATTTTGTTCGGACTATCTGTCCTGTATGTCCTGTTCAATTACCGTGTAGTAGAATGCCTCGTAAATGGAGTGCCTTTACCTGACATATTTTATGAAAAAGTGGAAATATTCATAGATGAAAGCACTTTGAAGGAGAACGAGTATTCAGACGGGTTGATTCGTTTAGCCAAACCCGCCGGACTGAAATGCGGCACCCATTGGATTGATGATAAGGACGTTATCACACTGTTCGATGATGATTGCTCGTATCTGATTCATTCTGATGTTTACGTGGAAGAAAACCGGTTGGATACAGATTCGTTGTTGGAAGAGCTGACCGACGAAGGGTTCAAAAAATATCCTGGCGAGGTGATGTCTGACAACAGTTGGTATTTGCCGGAGGGCAACATCAATGCACATCGCAAGTGCATGGTTTACAGTACAGAGCCTTATCCGACCATGGTAGATATGGTGTTGTTGGAGGATTGTCGAACCCCTAAGTACTGTGTGGTTTATGGCGTTTACGAGCAGGGCACCGGCAGCCACACGATGGACATTGTGGAGGCGATAAGGTTTCGGTAAATACAGGTAACAAAGCAATCTTTGTTAGTTCAGTTCATACTG
>ONQE01000099.1 GCA_900319925.1 uncultured Bacteroidales bacterium
CGTAAAGGGTTTCGGGCACCGGTTTGCGGTCGTCGGGGGCACCCACAAGGTCATTGCGGGTAGGCTCGCGGTTGGCTGTGGCGAAAGAGAGGTCAAAGCTGTGCTTCACCTTGGGACGCTGCATGAAATAGTGCAACGCCACCTTCGGGTTCACAAAATCCCAGTGGTACTCCTGCGGGATGGGCGTCAGCTCGTCATTGACGCCGTCGATGGTGTAATCCACCCGACGGTACTGCAACTCGCCGGTCACGCTGAAGTTCTTGATCCAGTAGCGCAGGTTGGCGAAGCCCTTGCTCTGCAGCTTGTCGCCCGTGCCGCGATACCACTCATACATCGGCGGGCACTCCACCACCCTGTCGGGCTGCACCCACACGATGTCACCGTAGTGGTTGCCGTTGTAGTTGCTCACATCCACACCGGCCACCCAGCGCAAGCCTTGCTCAGTATGGTTCTTAAAAACCTGTGACCCGGTATATTGTGCATGGAGTCCATAGAAGTAGTTGTCCAAATATTTCTGGGTGACGAGGTCCGTGCGGTTCTGATCTTCGTGCAGTTGTTCAAGTCCGTATTTGTAGATTTTCTTGTCATCCTTATACTGCTCGTAATAGCCGAAGCCGCGGGTCAGATAGGGCATCACCTGCAGACTGTGACGCTGGAGTCCGTCCTGGCGAACCCAGTCTTTGAGATACTCCAACTGGTAGAAGGTCTGGGTGTAATGATCCAAGGAATTCTCATAGTAGTGGCGCACACCGTTGTCATCGTAGTACTCGCCGCAAGAGTTGTAGGTGCGGTTGGTGGCAAGGCTATCGTATGGCACGCCATTCCAGGCCAAGCCGGAAATCTCTTTACCATACAACATGTGGAAACGCAACTTGCCATTGTCTTTGTTCTTCTTGAAATTATAGAGACTGAGTTCAGCCGTGAGGAAGCCCGAGTTGAGGCGCACGCCGGAGTGGTCGATATAGCCGTCGCTGCGGATGTCGGAGAAGGAGGCGAGCATAGAGAAGCGGTTGCCGATAAGGCCGGTACCTGCACTCACCATGTTGTCGAAGGTGTTAAATGAGCCATACGCGGTGCGCGCTTCCGCAAAGGGTTTGGTGGGGATGCTGCGGGTCACGAAATCCACACGGGCACCGTAGGAGGTGCTGCCGTCGGAGGTGTTGGCACCGCTCTGCACACTCACGTTCTCGATATATGCGCCCATATCGGGCAGGTTCACCAACCAGGATCCCTGCGACTCGGCATTGTTGATGGTCACGCCGTTGAGGGTGGTGTTGATACGGGTCTGGTCGATGCCACGGATGAACATATAAGTGGCACCCAGGCCGTTACCCGATTCGGAGGTGACGACCACGGAAGGCATCATTTCCAGCAGGTTGTTGACGCTTCCGTTTCCCTGCTGGGCACGGATTTGCGGCATCGACATCGTGGTCACGTTAGCCGACCGCTGGACCGTGGGTTTCTGGAACTCGATGGTCACCTCCTGCACTTTGCCCTGCTGCACCGTGTCAGGCTGTTGCGCAAAAAGTGTCGTGGGAACGAGCACAAAACAGGTTACGGCAAACATAGCCAAAACGGCTTTTAACCTTAACCCACAAGCTTTAATCTCTAAACTTTTAATCATAACTCTAACAGTTTGGTTATTAATAAATTAAACAACACTGAAAGAGGGATAAGAGGACGTTGTGAATTTCCCTACGGCGGCATTATCCGCATCAGGTTCAACGGGTCTGATCTCAGCCTTACGGCACCCCTTTCAAAACGGCGGCAAAGGTACAATTTTTTTGGAAACCGGGAAATGAAAATCAGCTTCTGATAATCCGCACCTTCCCGGTAGCCTGTGTCTCTATATTATTATAGGTAAACTGAAGCTCATAGCTATAGACTCCCTCGGGACAGCTCGCTCCGTCCCACGTGTTGGCGTAATCCGAGCTCTGGAAGACCACACGGTTGCTCTTGTCGCGCACGACGAGTCTTGGCGAAGCGTAATTCTCCAACCCTTCGATGACAGAAAGGTTCTTGAGCACCGGGTCCGCCGCCAACTGTTTGGCCAGCGTGGAGTTCGGGGGGAGCACCTCCTGCCGCACATTGGCCTTCGGGGCTTCCGTCTGCGGAGACGCGCCACGGCGTGTATCCACGACGGTGGACGATGCTTCTTGGGATGACGAGCCACGTCGCTGTTCCATAACGACGGCAGGCTTCTCATCCTGTTGAGAGACCCGGTCGTGCGTTTCCGCCGCTACCGGTGATTCTTCCTGTAGAGAGGCCATATTTTGCGACTCGGCGGCAGCCTCCTGCGGTTGCGCCGAGGCAGTTTGTTCCGTGCCGTTCATCGCTGTCTGTTTCCCATTATGCTGATAACGGAGCAGCCCGAACGTCAAGCCGCCCCCGACGGCCACGACGCCCACGGCCGCGGCAACCCATTTCCAGACCGTCCTGCGTGACCGGGCGACCGGCATCTCCGCATCCAGCCGCTCACTCAAACGCTTCCAGACCTCCTCCGACGGCTGTTCACTGTAATTGTCCAATATCTCTTTTATGTCCATATATGCTGATTTTTGACTTGTGATCTTTGACTTTTGA
Source organism: uncultured Bacteroidales bacterium (assembly GCA_900319925.1). Classification (GTDB taxonomy): domain Bacteria; phylum Bacteroidota; class Bacteroidia; order Bacteroidales; family WCHB1-69; genus F23-D06. Next base: position 2,584 of record ONQE01000099.1, read on the forward strand.
CTTGTGACTTTTGACTTGTGACTTGTGACTTTTGACTTGTGACTTGTGATTTTTAGTTTAATCGTACACACTTACGGTCCGCTGCAACTACTAACTACTAACTTCTAGCTCCTTGAGCATCCACTGGCGGGCGCGCATATAGGCGACACGCACGGCGTTCTCCTTCTTGCCGAGCATATCGCTGATTTCCGTGAACGAGAAGTTCTCGACGGCTCTGAGGTTGAAGACCACACGCAAGTTCTCGGGCATCCGCTGGAGCTTGTCCACGACGAGCCGTGCTTCCACCATTGTGGTGATCGTCTCCTCTTCGCCAAACTCGAAATCATCCCCCAACGTTCCCACGAATTGTTCGTTATGGAACCGTCGTATGGAACGGTAATGGCTGATGGCGCTCTTCACCATCACCGAGTGCATCCATGTCAAGAAGGAGCTGTCCCCTTTGAACGTCTCCAATCCCTTGAAAATCTGCATAAAGCCCTCCATCAACATGTCCTCAGCCTCCTCGTCCGAATTGGCGAACCGTCGGCAAATTCCGAACATTCGCGACGCGTAGCGGTCATACAACTGCCGCTGGCTCAACCTGTTGTTCTGCAAACAACCGTTGATAATGTTCTCAAGTTCTGAATCTACTTCCGTCACATCCAACTTGGTCGCACGAAGTCCCGATTTTGTTACATGGAAAATGAAATTTTATTGTATGGATTTCACAATTGCCTCAACCTCACGCAGATAGTCACGTTTTTCTTCTTGAGGGGCATACACAAAACCGTCAATGGTGATACAAGAGGCGTTGTCGGGTGAGACCTGGGTAAAGCTGTAGAAAGGGCCACCCATCTTGTCGCGGACGGTTTCCCACAAGCCTCTCAGTTCCACACCGTTATGATACCTAAGCTGCAGTTCTTGGCGCATGGGGTAACCCTCAATATTGGCCACCAACGGATAGGCACCGGCCACCGCACCCTGGATGTAGGCCTTGGTGATGCGGTCGCGCTCCGCCACGATGTTTTCCGTCGTGAGGTCATACTTGGGGGACTTATAGATCATGACGAAACGGTCGTTCTTCGGGGTGCGGAAGCAGAGCCAGAGGAAGTCCTCCTCCTCGCGGCCCACAAAGTAGCCCTCCGGAATCGTCATCGAGATGTCGAACTTCTCCTTGATCTTCTTCTCGACCACGGGGTTGTTCAGCTTGCGGTGCGCGTTCTGCAGCCTGGCGATGTCGTTGTCGTACATAGCCTTCACGATCTCGTCCTGGTGTGCGAGGAAGATTGCGAGACAGGAATCCTGGTTGTTGCCCCGGATTTTGACGTGAATCTGCGGTTTGGTGAGCGGGTCGCGCGCAATCTCGAACGTATTCCCCGAGTAATCAGGGTTATAGTCGAACTGCACGATGTTACGATGCCGCATAAACGAGGCCTTGTAGTCCGCGTTGGAGCAGCGGATGACATCGAACATCGGCTCTATCTGGTTAATGGCGGGCTGCGGTTGCTGGATGACCTCGTAGATGGCCTTCATCGCGGCTTTGGACCAGTAGCCTGTGTCGATGGCCAGAATCATCTCCCCGGCCTTGCCCGTGGAGAAATTGTCAACCTTGATGCCCGAAGTGCTCGACTTATGATGGCAGGAGACCATCGTCAGGAGCGCTAACATCACTGCGAAATAGCTGATTCTCTTCATATTTCTGAAATTTTATTTTTCTATTGTTTTATATTCGAATTATTGCTATCTTTGCCGTGCGAAAACAAACCGCAAAAATAAAACAAAATTCATAAACCTAAGACAAAAAAAATGTACACCGAACTTTTTTATCGTATTGCATTGAACAAGACGGAGGGTGTGGGGAAGGCCTTCGCCAAGCAGATCCTGATTGCTTCCGGCTCGGCCCAGAACGTGTTCGAATTCCCGGAATCTTGGAAACGGAAACTGCGGAACCGCAAACACGCCGAGCTGAGCATCACCCTCACCGACAAAGTCAAATATCTGGTCGAACGCGAGTTACAGTTAATGGAGCATCATCACGTGAGTCTCTGCCACTATCTGGACCCGTCATACCCGAAACGGCTGAAACGGTGCAACGACGCACCGGTTTCGTTCTACTACAAAGGCAGCGGCGAGTTCAACCCCGCCCGGATATTGGCGGTGGTGGGCACGCGCAACGCCACCTCCTACGGCATCAAAGGCCTGACCAAGATCCTCAACGAGCTGAAAGAAAGCAACATCTCGACAGTCAGCGGACTGGCCTACGGTATCGACACGGTGGCGCACGAGGAGTCGCTGAACCTCGGGATGCCCACGTTGGCCGTATTAGGGAACGGGTTGCACACCATCTACCCTGCGAGCAACAAGTCGCTATCGGACAGAATCTTGGAGAGTGGCGGAACGCTGGTCAGCGAGTTCGACTTCGACACCGGTCCCGACCGGATGAACTTCCCCGCGCGGAACCGCATCATTGCGGGCATGGCCGACGCGGTGCTGGTAGCTGAGAGCGCGATCAAGGGCGGCAGCATCATCACGGCGCACATCGCCAACTCCTACAACCGCGACATCTTCGCCATCCCCGGCTCTATCTTCGACGACATGCACGCGGGCTGCCACGACCTCATCCGCCGCAACATCGCCGCCATCGCCACCTCCGGCAAGGACATTCTCGAAATGATGAACTGGGATATGGCCTCCTCCCCTCAATCCGTGCAAACACAGCTGTTCCCCGAACTCTCGGAGGAGGAGGCGTTTGTCTATCGTTTCGTGGAAACGGGCAAAAAGAGCATCGACGAAATCTCGGAGCACTGCGCCGAGTTCAGCCCTTCGAAGCTCGCCGGCATTTTGCTCACGATGGAACTCAAAGGGGTGCTTTTCGCCCTGCCAGGGAAGAGCTACAGCACGAGTATATAACTAGTACAGGTCGATCCACTCGTACGGGTTGCCCATATACTGCAAGAAACGTTCGAGATCGGCTCGGGCGATCATAAGCGAGGCGGTGTTGATGCACGGGTGGAAGCTCACGCGTTCCGCCTGCTGCAGCTGCCGGTCGAGAAAGACGTGCACGTGGTGCTCCGTGTCGTTGATGAGCCCGAACGGGGTCACGGAACCGGGCGTCACACCCAAATACTTCATCAGCCGCGGCTCCGAGGCGAAGCTTAGCTTGCCTTGGTGCAGCTGTTTCTCGATGTCGTGGATGTTCATGTCCTGATCGCAGTCGAGGCAGACCAGATAGTGCTGGTTGCCCTTGTGGTTGCGGAAGAAGAGGTTCTTGCAGTGCTTCGCGTCGTGCCCGGCCCAATATTGCTTGGCAATCTCGATGGTCGGGGCAGGCGGGTGCTCCAAGTACTCGTAAGGGATATGCAATTCGTCCAACAACCTATATAATCTCGGGTCTCCGTTCATGATGTTTGGAATTTGGCGGCAAATATACACTTTTTAGTTAGTAGTTAGCAGTTAGCAGTTATCTCGAACCATAAACAGTAAACAGTAAACCATAACCCTTAAACATTAAACCTTAAACATTTAACCTTAAACATTAAACCAAAAAAAATCGTATCTTCGCCGCGTTGTCTTCCATTTCGAGAATCTCCCGCTTATGAGAAAAAAGATATACGTTCTGACGATAGTTTTCGCGCTTTTCGGGGTTTTTACCGCGATGGCGCAGTGCGTGCCCGTTCTGATCACCCCCGACAATCCTTGGTTCGAGGACTTCGAAAGCTTCCCGCACAACGCCGCAGTGCCGCTCGACACGTGCTGGGCGACCCCGGAGACCTTGGTTGTGGACAACGGCACCTCCCCATTCGTCTATACCGGCTACCCCTACGCCTGCCACTCCGGAAGCAACTCGCTGGAGCTCAAGCGGAGCCCCGTCATGGTGGTCTTCCCCGAGTTCGCCAATGACATCGACAAGCTGACCATCTCCTTCTGGGGCAACACCAGCGCCCAGAACGCCTGGTCGGCGGGCACCCTGATTCTCGGCGTCATCACCGACATCAACGACCCCACGAGCTTCATCCCCGTCGATACCATCCCCGCCACCGCCTTCGGGCGCACAGGGCAGGACGCCCCCTACACCAACTTTATGGGCGAGCACTCGTTTGCCGGCGTCACGCCGCAGCCGGGGATGCGCATCGCCCTCCGACTCACCAACACCCAACGGTCGTGGAATCTCGACGACTTCACGATCACCGCAGCCTTGGAGCTCCAAGCCGACAGTCTCCCCTACTCCGCCACCTTCGGCGACGATGACCCTTGGTGGCTGAACAACGCCGACGCCGCCAACCGCTGGACCGTCGGGGTGCTTGAAGGGAGCAGCGACACCGTGCTGTTCGTCACCCACGACAACAGCACCCCGGGCTACGACATCGCGGTGGCCTCCACGGTGATGGCGGAGAGAGCCCTCGTGATGCCCGCCGCCGACACCGTCCGCATCGATTTCGACGTGCGGGTGGGCGGCGAGAGCCATTTCGACTTCCTGAAAGTGTTCTTAGTGCCGGAAGAGGTGGAGTTCACCGCCGGACGCTATAACAACGCGCAGTCGCAGAGCCTGTACGCCGACTACGCCCTCGACTTCATGTCCTACAAGCCCCAGAGCGCGGGCAGCGACGGCTACCCTCACCTCTTCAACCTGAGCGACGGCACCGTCCACGTGACGGCGGGCATGGCGAACCCCGCGCCCGGGGGCCGCGCCAAGCTCGTCTTCCTGTGGCGCAACGACAACACCACGGGCACGCAACCCGGCGCCATCATCTCCCACGTCTCCGTAATGGAGGGGGCGCCGTGCAAGACCCCGACAGGCCTGCTCGTCACCGGCCAAACGAACGACTACGTGACCATCGGATGGGATGCCGACCCCGACGCGGGGCTCTGGGAATGCCAATACGGGCTCGTGGATAGCGACCTTGTCGTGACCCTCACCACCGACACCAACGGCATCACCATCGAGAGAAGTCCCGAGATGCTGCACGGCAGCCTCACCTACTGGCTGTTGGTGCGGGCCGACTGCGGGGGCGGCAACGTGAGCGACTGGAGCGACACCCTCACCGCGCAGATCCTCAACGTAGGGGTCGCGAGCCCTCTGGAGAATTGCGTGCGAGTGTTCCCGAATCCGGCACAAGAGGCGGTCAATGTACAATGGACAATGTATAATGGACAATTAGACGGGGAATTGTACCTGTTTGATGTGTATGGTAAATTCGTGCAAGTTGTACCGGTCACCTCTGAAATCACCCGCATCAACGTCAGCGACCTCGCCGACGGTATGTACTTCGTGCGCATGACGACGAAATCCGGCACTATCACCAAACCATTTATAAAGAACTGACAACTCAACGTTTCTAATCACAAGTCACAAATCACAAATCACAAATCACAAATCACAAATCACAAATCACAAATCACAAGTCACAAGTCATAAGTCATAAGTCATAAATCTAAACATAAAATCATCTTATTATGAAAAAGCTTTATCTTTTCAGCATGATCTGTCTGGCAGCGCTGTTCGGTTTCGTGCCGAAAGCGCAGGCGCAGACCGTTTGGGACGGCACCGCGGACATCTCGTGGTACGACGCCTCCCAAAGCACCTTTGACATCTCCACCCCGGAGCAGTTAGCGGGTGTGGCACAGCTGGTGAACAGCGGCACCTCCTTCAACGGAATGACGCTGAACCTGACGGCCGACCTTTGGCTGAACAGCACCGGCTCCACCGCCAACAACTGGACACCCATCGGAGGTTCGGAAACCCCCACATCGGAGAGCGCAAGCAGCGGCAACAGCTTCCAGGGCGCGTTCAACGGACACGGCCACGGTATCTACAACCTCTACTGCGACAAGACCAACTACTTCCATGCGGGTCTTTTCGGCTGTATCCAGAACCCCTGCACGATTGACTCCCTGGTGATGTACAATCCCACGGTGAAGTCGTGCGGCATGATGGGCTGCCTTGTGGGCATGACCCGCAGCGGCGGTGCCATCTACATCCGTTACTGTCTGGTGGTCAACGCCAACGTGGTGGGCACGCCTTCCGGCACAGGCCCGTCGGCGAACCACAACAACATCGGCATTATCGTGGGTGCCAACTACCCGAACTCCAACGGCACCTACGTGCAGAACTGCGGCGCCACCGGCACCGTGTCGGGCTTCTATGCCGGCGGTCTGGGCGGCAACTGCCAGAACGAGACCTTCACGAACTGCTACTTCGCCGGTTCCATCAACAACTACAACAACGAGGCGGGCGCCATCACCGCCTACAACGGCACGCGCAACAACTGCTACTCCCAATGCACGTTCTCTTCCTCGCATAACGGCGGCGACGGCACCTCGGTGTCGCAGGCCATCATGCAATCCGACAGCATCATCACCCTCTTGGGCGACGCCTTCAAGGTGGATGCGAACAACGTGAACAGCGGTTATCCGATCCTGTCGTTCATGGCGGGTGTGAACGCTTCCGCCACGGAGATCTGCGCAGGCGAGAGCGTCACGCTCACGGGTATGGGCTACGACAGCTACCTGTGGACACCCGGCAACCTGACCTCGCAAGTCATCACGGTGACGCCTACCACCACGACCACCTATACGATGACCGGCACCTTGAGCGACGGTTCCACGGGCACACACAGCATCACCATCACCGTCTATCCGCAAGCGGTCGTCACGGCGACGGTCGCCGCCAGCGCTAACGGACAGGTCCACGCCACGGTGAGCCCCGAGACCGCCACGGTGGGCTGCGGCAGCTCTGACAACGTCACCTTCACCGTGACGCCTGACGACGGCTGGCGCGTGGCCAGCGTCTATCTGAACGGCACGGAGATCTATGGTGCACAGACCTACGGCCCGTTCACCTTCACCGTGAACCCCGGCGGCACTTTGGCCAGCGTGGTCATCAACATGACCGATGCGCTGACCTGCACCGGAGTCCTCAACCTGCACGCTTCCAACATCTTCGGCACGAACGCCACCGTCTCTTGGAACGCCCATACCACCGGCGAGCTCTCCGAGTACCACATCCTTGTGAACGATCTGACCAACAACACGTCAGATGAGTACACTACCACCGACCTCTCCTACACCGTCATGGGTCTGTCGGAAAACACGTCGTACCAGATCGGCGTCTATACGTTCTGCTTGGACGGCTACGGCAGCGACACGGTCTTCGTGAACTTCGTCACCCCGTGCAACTCACCGATTCCCGTGACCGTGGGCAGCGGCACGTCAAGTTCCCAAGGCCAGTATTTCCCGAACTACACCTTCTACAACTACTCCTACACACAGCAGATTCTCACTGCCGCAGAGCTGAACAACGACCCGCAGACCTTCAGCGCGATAGCCTTCCAGTATTTCCTCAGCACGGCACTCACCCGTAACTTAGACATCTATCTGGCCCACGTCCCCGCGTCCGCCAACCTCGGCTCGTCGTGGATTCTGCCCGACAGCGCCAACGGCATCATCTTCACGCTGGTGCATTCCGGCAACGTGAACCTCAACAACTCGGGTCAGGACCATTGGCTTGAGATTCCGTTCAGCCAGACCTTCGACTACAACGGCACCGACAATCTGCTCGTCGCCGTGCTGGACCACACGGGGTCCTACACCAACAGTTCCGAGAAGTACTATACCCACAGCGCGTCCAACATGTCGCGCTACGTTTACCGTGACGCTTCGACCTACAATCCCTTTGGTCCGGATGCCTCCGGTACGGCCGGCAACAATGTGAACAACATGCGTTTCATCTTCTGCGACCAAAGCACCTGCATCCGTCCGAACACGCTGACGGTCTCGAACCTCACGGACTACAGCGCGGACCTCAGCTGGGTCTCCGCCGGTTCCGAGAGCACCTGGGAGATTGAGTACCGGACCGCTATCGACACCGCATGGAACTACTACGGCCAGGCGAGCAGCACCACGGAGACGCTTCTCGGACTGAACTCCGACACGCGGTACTACGTGCGCGTCCGCTCGGTCTGCGGCAACGGCGACGTCAGTCTTTGGAGCGATCCCATCAACTTCCGCACGCAATGCGGCCCCATCACGCAGCTG
>ONQE01000150.1 GCA_900319925.1 uncultured Bacteroidales bacterium
CGGTTTGGAAGTGACTGTCCCCGCGCTGCTGTTGGGCGGCGGCAAGACTGTCCATTTCGGCAAGGGCTTCCACGGTACGTTTGCCTTGGGGCTGGACTGCACCTTCGATGGCAAGCGAAATTCGCTGATCAAGAGCAATGTCATGAGCATCGATCCGCATCTCGGGATGGAGTTCGACTACAAGAAGATTGTGGCGTTGCGGATGGGCATCGGCAACTTCCAGCAAGAGCCCGACTTCGATGGCAAGATGAAGACGACTTTGCAAATCAACTTCGGGGTGGGGGTGAACATCAAAAACGTGGTGGCCATCGACTATGCGTTCACCGATTTGGGAAACCTCTCCATCGCCCAGTATTCGCATGTGGTCTCCCTGCGGGTCTCCATTGACAAGTTCAAGAAGTAGTTTGCAGTTTACGGTTTACCGTTTACCGTTTACAGAAAACGAACCGTAAACCTTAACCAATAACCCATAACCATTAAACCATAAACCCTAAACCATCAACCTTATGTCAGAGAATCATAGGATTACAATTCAGAAATTTCCGTTTTCGGAGTCACAGTTTTTGCAGAGGGTGAAGAACGACACGACGTTCACGTACAGCAAGGAGGAGGAGTTGGCGATGTGCAAGACCATTATCGGTTGCATCGACTTGACCACGTTGGAGGGCACCGACAACACCGAGAAGGTGACGAAGCTCTGCGAGACGGCGGTCTCCTTCCGTGACGATAAACGTGGAATCCCAGCGACGGCTTCGGTGTGCGTCTATCCGCGTTTTGTGGCTTTGGCGAAGTCGAAGTTGCAGGGCACGGGCGTGAAGGTAGCGTCGGTGGCGGGGGCGTTCCCGGCGGGACAGCTTCCGATAGAGCTGAAGGTCGCCGAGGTGTCGTATGCCGTGGCCCAGGGCGCGGACGAAATCGACATGGTGATCTCGCGCGGCGCCTTTTTGGAGGGTCGCTACCAAGAGGTCTATGACGAGATCTGCGCTATCCGCAAGGCTTGCGAGGGCAAAATCTTGAAGGTGATTTTGGAAACCGGAGAGCTCCAAACCCCGCAAAATATCTTCCGTGCATCGCAGCTGGCCATACACGCTGGTGCGGATTTTTTGAAAACTTCTACCGGAAAAATCGCCGTCAACGCCACTCCGGAAGCCTTCTGGGTGATGATGTTTGCCATTCGGCAGCACTTCCACGACCATGGAAAACGAGTCGGCATCAAGGTCGCGGGAGGCGTTTCCACCCCCGAGCAAGCGTACACATATCTCCATATTTGGCGGCAAAATATGGGCAAAGAGTGGCTCACACCGGAACTCTTCAGGGTGGGCACGAGTCGCCTCGCCGGCAAGCTTTCCGAAAAAATTCAAGAAATTTTTCTATAAGTGTTGGATTATAAAGAAATTATTGTATTTTTGCAGCCCGAAAAAATTGAGGTTAAAAGATAAACCAATTATAGTATCAAACTTAAAAAATACATTAAGATTATGACTAAAGCAGAAATTGTCAACGAAATTTCCAATCGCACCGGTTATGAGAAAAATAGCGTGCAAACCATCGTCGAGGCTTTCATGGACGCTGTGAAGAAAACCATGATTGACGGGGAGAATGTCTATCTGAGAGGTTTCGGCAGCTACATCGTGAAACACAGAGCTGAAAAGACCGCCCGTAATATCTCCAAGAACCAGACCATCACCATCAAGGCTCACAACATTCCCGCTTTCAAACCCTGCAAGGATTTCGTGGAAGCTGTCAAGAAGAACACAAAATAAGTCAAACATCAATAATTTTTCATTATGCCTAGCGGAAAAAAACGTAAACGTGCGAAAATGAACACGCACAAACGCAAAAAAAGACTAAGAAAGAACAGACATAAGAACAGATAGTCTTTTCGCGGTAAAACAATGAAAACTAAATGATTTACACGTAAGTCATTTAGTTTTCTTATTTATGGATATGGAGAATAAGCAAGAAGAAAACCCGAAAGAAATTATCAAAGAAATCATCATCACTTCCCATACCAACGAGGTGCAGGTCGCGCTTTTGGAGGACAAGAAGCTGATGGAGATTCATACGGAAAAGTCGTCCGCGCAGTTTTCGGTGGGCGACATCTACTTGGGGAAGGTGAAGAAGATTATGCCCGGCTTGAACGCCGCCTTCGTGGACGTGGGCAGCGAGCGCGAAGCCTTCCTGCACTATCTCGACCTCGGCGTCAACGGCCGTACGGTCAACGCATTCGTCAGTCAAGCTATCACCACCGGCAAACGCAGCATCAGTCGCGTACAATACTTGGAGGAGATCCCCAAGAACGGCAAGATCAGCGACGTGCTCACCTCCGGGCAACAAATCATGGTGCAGGTGGCCAAGGAGCCGATTTCCACCAAAGGACCGCGCATCACCACCGAGATCTCCTTCGCGGGACGCTATCTCGTGTTGGTGCCCTTCAGCGACAAGGTGTCTGTCTCGCAGAAGATTAAGAGCAGTGAGGAGCGCAAACGTCTCCGCTCGGCGGTGCAGAGCATACGCCCGCGCAATTTCGGCATCATCATCCGCACTGTCGCGGAGCACAAATCCGTGGAGGAGCTCTCCTCCGACCTCGATATGCTGCGCTACCGTTGGGACACCACGGTGGAGAATCTCTTCGCCTCGAAAGCCCCGATGCGGCTCGCCCAGGAGGAGAACCGCGTGGCCTCCTTGCTGCGCGACTTCCTCAACGACTCCTTCCACGCCATCTATGTTGATACGCCCGAGATGTTCACCGAGGTGAAGAACTACCTGCATATACACGCTCCCGAGCAGGAGTCCATCGTCAACCTCTACAAGGAGAAGCGCCCGATTTTCGACTACTTCAACGTGGCCAAGCAGATCAAAGGCTCGTTTGGCAAGGTGGTCACCATCAAAAACGGCGTCTATCTCATCATCGAGCACACCGAGGCTATGCACGTCATCGATGTCAACAGCGGCAATCGGTTGAAGTCATCGCAAACTCCGGAGCAGAATGCCTTGAACACGAATATGATAGCAGCTCAGGAGATTGCCCGTCAGCTGCGACTGCGCGATATGGGCGGCATCATCACCATCGATTTTGTCGATTTGCACGATGCGGCCAACAAGAATACGCTGAACAAGGCGATGGCCGAGTTCATGCGCAACGACAAGGCAAAGCACACCATCTTGCCGCTCAACAAGTTCGGACTGATCCAGATCACCCGTCAGCGTGTTCGCCAGGCCACGATCATCGAGAATACGGAAGTCTGCCCGACCTGTAAGGGAACCGGAAAAATCAAACCGCCGATCGTCATCGAGGACGAAATCGCGAACGCCCTCGACTTCCTCTTCGACAAACAACACGAGCCCAAAATCACCGTGGTGGCACACCCCTTTGTGCAGGCCTACCTCACCAAAGGCTTCCCCTCCATCCGGATGAAGTGGTGCTGGCGGTATAAGAAAAACATCCGCGTCGTGGCCAACCAGAGCAGCCGCCTCACCGAGGTGCACTATCTGAACGAGCACGGCGAGGACATCATCCTGTGGAACGAACCCGCCCGCGATTAGCCATGACGGACGTTCCCTCGGAAATTATGGCCAAAATGGAACGCTTTTGCGCTATGCAGGAGCGTTGTGAAAGTGACGTGAGACGGAAACTCACGTCATTTCATTTATCTGAATATCAAGAAGATGAGATAATACAATCGCTGAGAGAAAACCGATTCTTGGACGAAGAACGGTATGTGGAGCTGTTCGTGCGCAGCAAGGTGAAGTCCGCCTGGGGCCGCCAGAAGATTGTGGCGGCGTTGCGCGCGAAAGGCATCCCGTCGGAGCTTGTCGAACAGGGGTGCGCGGAAATCCAGACGGAGGACTATCAGGAGAAGTTGCACGAGGCCATCGCCAAATGGCGCCGCTCACACCCCGACGAACCTGACAACAGCCCGAAACTGATCCGGCATTTGCTGTCGAAAGGGTACAACATTGATGAAATATTTAAAACGCTTCCTTGAGCAGTCCCGTAGGGGCAAGAGCTTGGTAGGCAGGCACGTTAGCTCCTCTGTGAAATAGCATATTGCAAATAGTAGTCGAATAGAAATAAATGTTGATGAATAAAAAGACAATGATTGTGGTTGCGGCGGGGGTGTTGGCCGTCGCGTTGGTGGTCGGTAGTGTGGCCTCGAAAGGGAAATCCCGGGCGCAGGCGGAGACAAACGTCGCGCATGTCGGGCAGAAGGTTAGTGTGCCCGACGGTTCACTCGAAATTCCCACGTACACGCGTGCGCGAGCCCATTCCCAACAGATTGAGCACAAGGCCTATACTGTCGATTACAACGAGGAGTGGCGGTTAGCGAACTGGGTGGCCTATTCGTTGACTGCCGACCAGACCAAAGGCCCTGTGGAGCGTTACAACAAGTTCGACGCCGACCCGCAAGTCAAGGGTGCGACGGCGCAGTGGTGGGACTATAAGAACACCTCCTACGACCGAGGTCATCTGGTGCCCGCCGGCGACATGAAATGGGATCAGACCGCTATGCGCGAGTGCTTCTACCTGAGCAATATCGCCCCGCAGAACCACACCTTCAACGAGGGCGACTGGAACTATCTGGAGAACCGTGTGCGCGGCTGGGCCAACTTCTTCGGCAAGGTATATGTGGCGTGCGGACCCATCGTGTCCGAGCATCCAGAAACGATAGGGGAGAACTGCATCGCCGTTCCCGACTCATTCTACAAGGTGGTGCTTTGCGACATGCGTGGCGAGTGGAATGCCATCGGCTTCATTTGTCCGAACGCCCCTACGCACCACAACCTCTCGCACTACTGCCGCACGGTTGACGCGGTGGAGCGAATCACGGGCATCGACTTCTTCCCGCTGCTGCCCGACGAGGTGGAGAAGCGGATCGAGGGGGAGATTGACTGGGAGGCGTGGAGGATACGGAA
>ONQE01000151.1 GCA_900319925.1 uncultured Bacteroidales bacterium
CGCCTATTACGAAGCCTACGGTATCGCGGGGTTGCGCGCCTACGCCCGCACGCTCGCCTATCTGCGCGAGAAGAATGCCATTGCCATCGCCGACATCAAGCGCGGCGACATCGCCAAGACCGCCGAAATGTACGCCAAAGCGCACTTCACCGGCGAGTTCGAAGCCGACTTCATCACCCTTAGCCCCTACATGGGCCTCGACAGTCTGTCGCCGTACCTGCCCTACATCAAGGAGAACGGCAAGGGGGTGTTCGTGCTCATCCGCACCTCCAACGAGGGCGCGAAGGACATCGAGTACCTACCCACCGGAAACGGCAGACGCGTCTATCACGAGGTCGGCGAGAAGCTGCAGCAGCTCGGCAAGGACTACCTCGGCGAGTGCGGCTACTCGGCCATCGGCGGCGTGATGGGCTGCACCCATCCTGACGAAGCGGCCGAAATCCGCGACATGCTCGACACCACCTTCTTCCTCATCCCCGGGTACGGTGCCCAGGGCGGCAAGGCCGAAGACATCGCCAAGTACCTCCACAACGGCAACGGCGGCGTGGTCAACTCCTCCCGCGGCATCCTTTTAGCATGGCGCAAACAGGAAAACGGCGCCGACCACTTCGCCGACTGCGCCCGCGCCGAGGCCATCCGCATGCGCGACGACATCCGTCAATACCTTTAGTCGAAAGACGTAAGACGTGAGACTTGTGATTTACGAAGAAATCAAAAGTCTCAAGTTTCACGTCTTAAACCAACAACCCTTAAAACCCTTAAAACCCTTAACCCTTAAACCTTAAACCTAATAATGGGCATTTCCATGCAAATCCTCGGCCTTTTGGCCAGCCTGACGTTCCTCGTGGTCACCCACGAGCTCGGGCATTTCACCTTCGCGAAAATCTTCAAGACTCGCGTGGACCAGTTCTACGTCTTCTTCAACCCGGGTCTCTCGCTGATCCGGATGAAACGCTTCAACGGGAAGATGCACTTCAGCTTCTTCTCCGGAAAGGCCCCCGAGGAATGGGCCAATCATCCCGAATCCACTGAGTGGGGACTCGGCTGGCTGCCCCTCGGCGGCTACTGCTCCATCAACGGCATGGTCGATGAGACCACCAAAGCCAGCGACCTGAGCAGCGAAGTACACCCGTGGGAGTTCCGCGCGAAACCTGCCTGGCAGCGTTTCTTCATCATCATTGGCGGCGTGCTCGTCAACTTCCTCACGGCCATCGTCATCTACATCCTGATGTGCTTCACGTGGGGCAACGACTACATCCCGCTCGAAAACGCCAAATACGGTCTGGAATTCTCCCAGGAGATGCAGGACGCGGGCTTCCGCAACGGCGACAAGGTGCTGCTGGTCGATACCACGCACCCGAAAACCCTCGGCGACTTCGCCAACAATGTCCTCCTCGACGACGTGAAGACCGTCACCGTGGAGCGCGACGGCGAGGAAGTGGTCATCGACATCCCGAAAGACCTTCCCCGCAAGGTGGTGGGCGCGGGCAGCTCGTCGCTGTTCTGCAACTACCGCATCCCCTTCGTCATCGACAGCGTGCTTGCCGGCACCCCCGCCGATGCCGCTGGTCTCATGAAGGGCGACTCACTCGTCGGCATCAACGACTCCGCCATGTTCTGCTTCTTCGACTTCAAGAAAATCTTCATGGAGAACAAGAGCAACGAGCTGCAGATCGACTATGTGCGCGGCGACAGCCTCTGCCATGCCTTGGTCACCCTCGACTCGCTCGGCAACATCGGCGTCGCCTACCGCCAGCCCGCCGACTACTTCGACGTGGTGCATGTCGATTACAGCTTCTGGCAGTCCATCCCGACTGGCATCTCCCAAGGATTCAGCACGTTGGGCAACTACGTCAAGCAGTTCAAGATCATTTTCACCAAAGAAGGCGCCACGCAGTTAGGCAGTTTCCTGACCATCGGCAGTATCTTCCCGAAAGTGTGGGATTGGTATCGTTTCTGGAGTATGACCGCCCTTTTAGGCATCATCCTCGCCTTCATGAACATCATCCCGATCCCCGGCCTCGACGGCGGCTACATCCTCTTCATCCTCGTGGAGATGATCACCGGCAAGAAACCCTCCGACAAGTTCCTGAGCGTCGCCAACACCATCGGCTTCGTGCTGCTCATCGCCCTGATGGTCTATGCCTTAGGCCTGGACTTCAAGCGATTCGTATTTAAGTAAAAAAAATCTTCCTTAAGCAGCCCCGGAGGGGCAACACGCGCGAAGCGCAAGTAACCCCACACAAGCCGAAGGCGCAGTGTGGGGCATCACAGAAAAACCCGACTATAAGCCGAAGGCGCAGTGTGGGGCATCACAGAAAAACCCGACTACAAGCCGAAGCGCAGTGTAGGGCATCACAGATAACCGTAAGCAATATGAACAACGAAGAACTGAAGCAAGAAATCGCTCGCCTCAAACGCGAGAAGAACGCCATCATCCTGGCGCATTACTACACCCTGCCGGAAGTGCAGGAAGTGGCCGACTTCGTGGGCGACAGCCTCGGACTGGCCCGCAAGGCCGCCGAAACCCAGGCCGACATCATCCTCTTCGCCGGCGTGCACTTCATGGCGGAGACAGCCAAGATTCTCAACCCAACGCGCAAGGTGCTCGTGCCCGACATGAGCGCGGGCTGCTCCTTGGCCAACAGCTGCAAGGCCGAAAAACTCGCCGAATTCAAGGCGAAGCACCCTGACCACAAGGTATTGGCGTACGTCAACTGCACCGCCGCGGTGAAAGCCCAGTGCGACCTGATCGTCACCTCCGGCAACGCCCTGAAGCTCGTCAACCAGCTGCCCAAGGACGAGAAGATCATCTTCGTGCCCGACGGCAACCTCGGCGACTACATCAACCGGATGACGGGCCGCGAAATGCTCCTGTGGGACGGCGCCTGCTGCGTGCACGACCACTACGAGGTGGAGGATTTGGAGAAGGCCAAAGCCGAGCATCCCGACGCCATTGTGGTGGCACACCCTGAGTGCCGCCGCGAGCTGCTTGAAAAGGTCGATTTCATCGGCTCCACCGCCGCCATGCTCAACTACATCGGCGAGAGCGACGCCAAGGAGTTCATCGTCGTCACCGAGAGCGGCATCATCTACGAGATGCAGAAGCGCAACCCCGACAAGAAGCTCTACACGCTCTACAACGGCGCGGTCAAGCACGACTGCGTGAACATGAAGAAGAACAACCTCCTGAACATCTACGCCGCCCTCCTCGAAGAACAACCCGAGCTCATTATGGATGAGGAGCTGCGGAAGAAGGCGCTGGTGCCGATTCAGCGAATGCTGGAAATGAGTTAGAAACGCGCCCCGATGCCGACCTTCACGAAGGAGTCAAATCCGGCGTTCAACTCGAAGAGACCGTAGAACCCTTGACCGACGTTCACGCCGAAGGCCGTCACGTTGAAGGCGAAGAGGAAATTGCTGCCGGCTGAATCGTCAGATTCCGAACTTTTGCCAGACCTCGAATCAGAAGCGAGATAACCACAGCCGAGGTCGAGCCCCGAATAGAGCCGAACCCAAGGCCGATTGAGGTACGTGAACCGCACACTGGGCATCAGGGTGATAATCGCGTAGCGGTCAATCGAGGTCACTGACGTACGCAACGTGTCCGAGAAACGGGTGATTTTCGCACACTCCGTTGAGCCTTTCACGCCGACTTGGCACCAGGGCGCCACCTGATAGTAATAATGGAGGTTATAATGACCGTAGAGGTTCATGTCCACGGCCTGATGACCAATACTACCACCCAACGCGGTGAAAAAACCGATTGTACCGTAGAAGAAAGAACCCGCAAATGAGACGGGACCAGCATTGATTCCTAATTCGTGATGCAAATCGCTGTGAGGCTTCTGGGCCGAAACACCACTGCATAGCAAAACCACCAACACGGCAAGACATATCTTTTTCATACCTACATTGCTAGACTTGACAATAGACCTGTTTTCATTATATAGGTTTAACGGGGACCGCACCCAAAAGGAAAGAGTTGAACAAGAGTTAGACCATCTGTTTATGATGCATTTTCGGTGTGACTGCCGCAAGGGCGAATCTTAATCCTGATCTTACCCCTTAACCTTAAACCAAAAAAAGTGTATTTTTGCCCTTTCGAAAAAAAAGGAATTATGGCACATAAAATACTGATAGCCACGGGCGGTGGCGACTGTCCCGGACTGAACGCGGTAATCCGCGGAATCGTGAAACGTGCAGCCCAAGAAAACGGCGAATGGGAAGTTTACGGATGCATCGAGTCGTTCAACGGCATCCTCAAGGATGATGTGGAGATCGTTCCGCTCAACGAGAGCATGGTCTCCGGCCTACACGTGAAGGGCGGCACCATCATCAAGACCACCAACAAAGGCGGCCCCTTCCACTTCCCCGTGCGGCAACCCGACGGCAGCTGGAAAATCGAGGACCGCTCGCAACTTATGAAGAAACGCTTCGACAATATGGGCTTCGACGCCATCATCAACATCGGTGGCGACGGTTCGCAGCGCATCTCCCTCGACCTTCTCAACATCGGCATCCCCGTGGTGGGCGTGCCCAAAACCATCGACAACGACCTGTCGAGCACGGACTTCACCTTCGGTTTCCAGACGGCGGTGCAGATCGCCACGGAGGCCATCGACAAATTGGTGACGACCGCCGAAAGCCACAACCGCGTCTTCATCATGGAGGTGATGGGCCGTGACGCCGGATGGATCGCCCTCCACACCGCCATCGCCGGCGGCGCAGATGTCTGCATCATCCCCGAGATCCCCTACAATCCCGAGGCCATCGCCAAAAAGATTGAGACCCGATACAAGAACGGCATGGGCTTCTGCAACATCGTCATTGCGGAGGGTGCGAAACGCGTGGGCGGCCATGTTGTCGGCAAGGCCCCGACCGCCGTGGGCGACCAGCATATCAAGCTCGGC
>ONQE01000154.1 GCA_900319925.1 uncultured Bacteroidales bacterium
TTCGTCCGGATAACCTTTTTGTGGAAGACGGATGCCTCAAAACGTATGCCCTTGTGGAGGTGATGGCGCAGTCCTGCGCGGCACAGTTGGGATATGTGGACAAGCATATCCACGGGCAGAATGATGTGAGAGTCGGCTATATAGGTTCGGTGAAAAAGATGATCGTGGAGGCTGTCCCAAAGGTGGGCGAGACGCTGACAACAAGTGTCAGGATGCTGGAGGATTATGGAAATATGCGGATGGCGGCAGCCGAATGCCGAGTCGGCGAACAGCGGATAGCCGCGGCCGAACTGGTGATAACCCTTGCAGAAGAAAGGACAAACTCATGATAATCAGAAAAATAGGGGAAAACATACTCTCGCCGATCAGCTTCACCACGGAGGAGAATCTCGCGGCGGTGATGGCTGGCCGTTCAGCCCTGCGACGTTACGATTCGCTCTGGGGGCTGCCATTCCCCTGTTTCGCCTCCTTAATTCCCGACGATTTGCTGGAATCGGCCTTTGAATCCGACGTTGAAAAAGGCCGGCTGCTGATGGATTCTTACACCAAATTCGAGAAAGTGGTCCTGCTTTCTGCGGTTAAAGCATTGGATTCTTGCAAGATAGATGCTACTTCTGAACGAGTGGTCTTCATTCTCTCCTCCACCAAAGGCAATGTGGGGCTGTTGGCGGATGAAAATCCCGATGTGGAACGGGTCACGCCTGCCCACACGGCACGAATGGTGGCTCGTTACTTCGGGAACCCGAATATGCCAATTACAGTGTCAAATGCCTGCATTTCAGGATTGTGTGCTCAGATAGAAGCTTTCCGTTGCCTCCGGTCCGGACAATACGACACGGCCGTGGTCATCGGTGCCGACGTGCTGTCACCCTTCATCGTGGCGGGTTTCCAGTCGTTGAAGGCGTTGTCGGACGAGCAGTGCCGACCGTTCAGCGCGAACCGCAAGGGACTGAACCTCGGCGAGGCCGCCGCCACAGTAGTCTATACCGTGGATGACGCTGCCGAGGACGGATGGCGGATGCTGGCGGGAGCGGTGCGCAATGACGCGAACCACATCTCTGGGCCGTCGCGCACGGGGGAGGGCAGCTACCGCGCCCTCTGCTCCGTACTTGACGACAGCGGACTGACGGCCGACGATCTGGCGTGCTTGAACGTGCATGGTACGTCCACGCTCTACAACGACGAGATGGAGTCCATCGCCATCAACCGCGCGGGCCTGTCTGGCGTTCCGGTGAACGCGATGAAAGGCTATTTCGGTCATACGCTCGGAGCTGCAGGCATCTTGGAAACCCTGCTCACGATGAGGGCTTTGGAGAATGGCAAAGTGCCTGCCACCCGTGGTTTCGACGAGCTTGGCGTCTCCATGCCGGTGCAAGTCTCTGCGGAACATCTCGATACTGGGAAGAAGGCGTTTGTGAAATTGTTGTCCGGTTTCGGAGGCTGCAACGCCGCCGCCGCATTTGTTAAGGTTTAAGGTATAAGGGATGATGTTTTTCCTTGAGCAGTCCCAGTAGGGACAAGAGCTCGGTAGCAAAATAGAATATGATTGATTAATGAACGGAAAGAGATAGATGGAAACGATGGTGACACATAGGGTTAAATTGACGCCAGAATGTTTAGAGGTGGATGGCCAACGCGTGGCGGAGGCCGTCGCGGGAGAATCGTTCCTGATGCAGCTCTACCGGAAGTACGGTATGGGCTATCCGAAATTCTTCAAGATGGACGTGCTGTGCAGGGTGGGGTTCATCGCGTCAGAGCTCTTGTTGGCCGCGGAGGGCGGCGAACGCTTCGTGCCGCGTGCCGATCGTGCCGTCATCCTCTTCAACCGGAACACCTCGTTGCACGCCGACCGCTCGTTCCAAGCCACCATCGCCGATGCGGAGGATTTCTACCCGTCGCCGTCGGTGTTCGTCTATACGCTGCCCAACATCGTCACCGGCGAAATCGCCATCCGCAACAAATACCACGGCGAGAGTGAGTTCATCCTCCTGCCTGAGAAGTCTGAAACGGCAATGAACCAAGCGGTTGAGCGGGCCCTGATGGACAAGGAGACCACGAGCGTGCTGGCCGGCTGGGTGGAAGCCCTGTCGGAAGAGGAGTACGAGGCGGAAATGGAATTAGTTAGCAGTTAGCAGTTAGTAGTTAGCAGCTACGTGCGAACACAAAGCCCCAGATGCAAGGCGCAGCCGCAGTGTGGGGATGGACAATGAACAAAGACAAATAACAGAAATATGGAACTTACTGAAGAACTGAAAACCAAAATGATCGAGGTCTTGAACCTCGAAGAGATGACCCCGGCGGACATCGACGAGAACGCGCCGCTGTTCGGCGACGAAGGTCTCGGCCTCGACTCCATCGATGTGCTGGAACTGATTGTGCTGCTGGAACGCAACTACGGCATCAAGATCGCCGACCCGAAGCAGGGCAAGGAGATTTTCGCCTCTGTGCGCACCATGGCCGACTACGTAGCCGCCAACCGCACGAAATAATGCGCCCGAAGGTCGTCATAACCGGCATGGGGGTCGTGTCCGCACTCGGCGTGGGAGTGGATGCTAACGCGACAGCACTGATGCAAGGAATTTCCGGCATCAGGACGGCGCGTTATCTTCCGACCGATCACCTCGAGTTCCCTGTGGGCGAGGTTCCGATGGACAACGAGGAGTGCCGCCGGATGTTAGCGCTTCCCCCCGGACGACCCTATTCGCGTACTCACCTTTTGGGCGCGTTGGCCGTACGGGAGGCACTTGAACAGTCGAAGTTGCTGGATCATAATGGATTGGCCCTCATCTCTGGCACTACCGTCGGCGGTATGGACGTCACCGAGAGCCTTTTCCCGGAACCCTTGCCCGAAGGAATGCCCGACGTGCCCGATTGCGGGGCCTCCACCAACGACATCGCCGACACGTTCGGCTGCTTCGACTACACCTCCTCGGTCTCTACGGCGTGCTCGTCGGCTATGAATGCGCTGATAATGGGCAAGTTGCTGATAGAAAGCGGCGAACGGGACATTGTGGTCGCGGGCGGATCGGAAGCGTTGTCGCTGTTTCACCTTAACGGCTTCAAGTCGCTGATGATTTTGGACCGTGAGCGCTGCAGACCCTTCGACAAGACCCGTGCGGGATTGAACCTCGGCGAAGGAGCGGCCTATCTGGTGTTGGAGAGCGAGACGTCGGCGTTGAATCGCGGCGCCGAGATCCTCGCTGTGCTCAGCGGTGCCGGCAATGCCTGCGACGCCTACCATCAGACCGCCTCCTCGGATGATGGCGAAGGCGCTTACCTCGCGATGACGCAGGCGCTTCAGGATGCGAACCTATCCCCGAGGGACATCCAGTACGTCAATGCGCACGGTACAGGCACACCCAACAACGACGCTTCGGAAAGCGCTGCGATACGACGGGTCTTCGGCGAGAACCTTCCGCCAGTCTCCTCGACAAAATCCTACACGGGGCACACGACCAGCGCATCGGGTTCCATCGAAACCGCCTTCTGCCTGATGGCTATGAAATATGGTTTTATACCCGCTCAATGCGAGTTCGAAAATACTGACGAACAGTGTGTTGTGCCAGTTTCCAAAAGTAATACTTCAAATGCCGATCTAAGCTATGTGATGTGCAATGCATTCGGGTTTGGCGGCAATGACTCATCCATAATCCTGTCGCGCTATGAATAAGGTTTTTGTTACGGCTATCGTGAAAGACGTTCCCGCCGAGGAGTACGGTCATTACCTTCCTCCGATGAAAGCACGGCGTATGGGCAAGTTGCAGAAACGAGCCCTGGTGACGGCGCTCAAAGCGATGGAAATCAGTGGGGTGGGGGAACCGGATGCCATCCTCAACGGCACGGCGATGGGCTGTATGGAGAACACCGTGCAGATGCTCAGCGGCTTGGCCTCGGAAGGCGAAGAGGTGAACATGCCCACCTGTTTCATGCAATCGACCCACAACACGGTGGCCTCGATGATCGCTATCTATACGAAAAACCACGGCTACAACACCACATATTCGCATCGGACGATCTCTTTCGAACTGGCGCTGCAGGACGCTCTCCTGCGTTTGCGTACGGGCAGGCTGCGTACCGCGCTGGTCTGTGCGAACGACGAGCTGACGGCGTTGCAGTTGCAAAATCCGGACTTTTTCGGGCAACTGGAAGTCTGCGACCGTTCCGAATCGTGGATGCTCTCGGTAGAGCCGGGCAAAACTCCTCTGTATGAGCTTGAAAATGTGCAGATTATTCACAAAAAAGGCGTCGAAGACCGCGCTGTCATCCAATTGAAACCGCTATGAGACTAATCTTGTTGGCTGTTGTCCAGTCTGTCTTGTTATGTTCGGGACAGGTTTTCTTGAAATTCGCGCTCCAGAAGATGGGGACGTTCGCGTGGAAGGGTTCGTTCTTCCTCGCGCAGCTCACCAATTGGTGGTGGTTGGCCTGCGGGGCGGCCTACGGCACCGGTGCCGTCCTCTGGATGTACATCCTCAAGCACTACCCCTTTTCCCGTGCCTACCCGCTCATCTCGCTGAGCTATGTCTTCGGGATGATCGCCGCCGTGCTCATCTTCCACGAAACTGTCCCCGCCACCCGCTGGATCGGTGTGCTCCTGATCATGGCCGGGTGCTATTTTGTGGCGCAATGATGAATGACAAATGAAAGTGTGAATTGCTGTAAATCTTTTGAATATGAAACGATTCTTTGTATTTCTCTCTGTCTTAACGTCCATGTTTGGAAGTGCTCCCGTGTGCGTTGCTCAGATCCAAAGCAGTGTGGTCAGCAAACCTGTGACGAATGTGTGGT
>ONQE01000157.1 GCA_900319925.1 uncultured Bacteroidales bacterium
TAAGAGATTCCCGGTCAAGCCGGGAATGACGTATAAAGACAGCAGGAATCATCCGGTTCCTGCTGTTTTTTTGTGCGCTTTCATACATTAACCTCCAAATTGTTACTTCGTAGGGAAAAGGCCTGAAATCAGTTTAGAGGGCATTTTTAGGTTAATAGATACGCCAGAAACCCCATTATATGGGCTTGAAAGGCAATAAAAGGGTAGGAACTGGCACCAAAACTCACTTTTTTATAGTTTTTTTTAAATATTATAAATTGTTAGTTCTTTTTATAATTTAATAAAAATTAGTAAATTCGACCTTGTAATATATTATCAATTTTTTATTTACAAATCTGAATCATTAACACTGTTTTATTTTTGAATATAATCCTTATATTTGCATAATTCAAGATTGTTTCCAAACTTTGCAGCCATATGTCATTATAAATGACCTTTGAAAAGACTATTTGAGTGACAATTTAGGAGTGTATTCGATACAAAACAGCGCAATTTATTTTGTATCACAATATTATGTTTAACTAACCTTATCAAGCTTATGAAAAAAGTGAAACTTTTTTTCATGACTGCTGCGATTCTGCTCGCGTCGGTGTCCGCCTTCGCGCAGAATATCTCCATCAGCGGTACGGTGACCGACTTGACGGGAGCCTCCCTTGAAGGAGCAGCGGTGATCGTTGACGGTACCAGCAATGGCGTCATTACCGGTGCAGATGGCCGATACTCCATCAACGCTCCGTCGAACGCCGTCCTGTCCGTCACGTACATCGGCTTCGTCGGCCAGAAGATTCCTGTGGAAGGACGCCGTATCATCAACGTCGTCATGGAAGAGGACACCAATCTGCTGGACGAAACCATCGTCGTCGCTTTCGGTACGACCACGAAGGAGGCCTTCACCGGCTCCGCGGCCGTGATGAAAGCCGATGAACTGCAGAAGCGCGCGACGACCAATGTTACCAACGCCCTGGTCGGCCAGGTGGCCGGTCTCCAGATGAAAGGTGCCTCCGGCGCCCCGGGTGCCGGCAGCGGTAGCATCAACATCCGCGGTATCTCCTCCCTGTCCGCTTCGACCGATCCGCTCGTCATCGTCGACGGCGCTCCGTATCCGGCCAGCCTGACCAACATCCCGCAGAGTGACATCGAGAGCGTCACCGTCCTGAAGGATGCGGCTTCCGCCGCCCTGTACGGTGCCCGTGGCGCCGCCGGCGTCATCCTCGTGACCACCAAGCGCAGCCGTTCCCGCGACGCGCAGGTCAATGTGGACATGCGCGTGGGTGTGAACAGCCGCGGCGTCCAGGACTACGACGTTATCACCGAGCCCGGCCAGTTCTACGAGGCTTACTATGCCGCGCTGAACAATTATTTCCTCTCGACCGGCTCCACGCCCGCGAACGCTTTCGCAAGCGCGAACCGCAACATGATGAACCAGCTCGGTTACAATGTCTATACGATTCCTGAAGGCCAGTATTTGATTGGTGACAACGGCAAGTTGAACCCGAACGCCACCCTCGGCCGTTCGTACAAGTTCAACGGTGAGACCTACTATCTGCAGCCGGACAACTGGACCAAGCTCGCTTACAAGAACGCCATCCGTCAGGACTACAACGTTTCCGTCAACGGCGGTACCGACCGCGGTCACTTCTATGCCTCCCTCGGTTATCTCAATGAGGACGGTATCATCGAGTACTCCGGTTACGAGCGTCTCTCCGCCCGCATCCGGGCCGACTACCAGGTGAAGAAGTGGGTCAGAATCGGCGCGAACGTCGGTTTCACCCAGTCCCACCAGCAGTCCAACCCGAACATGAGCACCGACTGGGGTTCGACCAACCTGATGTACTACACGACCTACATCGCCCCGATCTATCCGGTGTATGTCCGCGTCATGGATGCGAACGGCAACCCGATCATCCGTACCGACGAGTTCGGTCACGAGCAGTATGACTACGGTGTGGCCGCCACCAACTACGGCATGGGCCGTGGCTTCATGCAGACCGGTAACCCCTTCGGTTCCAACCGCTACAACAAGGTGTACAACGAGGGCCGCAACATGACCGGCACCTTCACCGCCGACTTCGACATCACGAGTTTCCTCAAGGCGACTGTCCAGTCGACCATCAACTGGGGACAGACCCTGTCCACCGACTATGACAACCCGTACTACGGCCCGAAGGTCGGTGTCAACGGCGAACTCTACAAGGGTTCCTCCAACAACCTGCGTTTCAACCAGCTCCAGACCCTCACCTACTACGACACGTTCGGCAATCACAATGTCAACGTGCTGTTGGGTCACGAGTACTACAAGACGCAGGGCAAGAGCATGGGCATCACTGCGCAGGGCGGTTTCTCCCCGGAGATCCTCGAGGTCAACGCCTTTGCGAACGTCCTTTATTCCGGCACTTCTTCCAGTGCGTCCAACTACAACGTCGAAGGTTACTTCATCAGCGCCCAGTATGACTATGACAAGAAATACTACGCTTCCGCTTCCTTCCGTCGGGACGCTTCCTCCACGTTTGACGTGAACCACCGCTGGGGTAACTTCTGGTCCGTGGGCGCCGCGTGGATCATGAACAAGGAGTCCTTCCTTTCCGGCGTTTCCTGGATCGACCAGCTCAAGCTCAAGGCTTCCATCGGTCAGCAGGGTAACGACAGCATCCGCTCCTACGCCTACATCGACACCTACACCCTGAACAAGGCCAGCGACACCACGATGTCCCCGGAATTCCGCACCATCGGTAATGAAAAGATCACGTGGGAGACCACGACCAACTCCAACATCGGTGTCGAGTACAGCTTCCTGAAGGGCCGGATCACCGGTAGCCTGGATGCGTACTTCAAGAAGACCGCCGACCTCCTCTTCTGGATTTCCATCCCTGAGTCCGGCGGTACCCGCGGTTACTACGGCAACGTCGGCGACATCGGCAACCGTGGTATCGAGTTCACCTACAACTTCACCCCGGTCCGCACCAACAATTTCGAGTGGAACATCGGCGGCAACATCTCCACCAACTACGCGTGGATCATTGCTCTGCCTGAGTCAAAGCTCGCAGGCAACGATGGCTACTATGAGAGCAGCTACTGGTGGACCCCGGGCGGCGTGATGCGTGACTACATGACCTACGAGTACGCCGGTTTCGACGAGGAGACCGGTGAGGCTCTCTACTGGTACGACGAGGATCTGAGCCCTGCCGGCGGCAAGGAAGGTGTCACCGACAACGTCACCAACAAGCCCGGTAAGAATCACTCCGGCAAGACCAACGCCATCGGCCAGGCTACCCGTTATACCCACGGTTCCCTGCTTCCGAAGTTCTTCGGCGGTCTGAACACGTCGTTCCGCCTCGGCAACTTCGACTTCAGCGCTACTTTCGACTATCAGGTCGGCGGCAAGATCTCCGATAACGTCTATTCGAAGCTCATGACCCCGCCTACGTCCGGTTCCGATGCCGGTTACAACTACCATAAGGACATTTTCAAGTCCTGGACGAAGGAGAATCCCAACACCGACATCCCTCGTTGGCAGTATGGTGACCAGTATACGATGGCCGGCGACCGTTCCCTGACCGATGCCAGCTATTTCAACTTCCAGTCCGTGGCTCTCGGTTACAACGTCCCGGTCGCCCGCCTGGGCATCGACAAGGTTGTCAGCCGCATCCGCGTGTATGTCGTCGGTGAGAACCTCGGCTACATCTCCGCCCGCAAGGGCTTCGACCCGCGTGCCTCTTTCTCCGGCACCTCCAGCACCAATGTCTATTCTCCCGTGCGCAACATCTCGGGTGGTATTCAGGTTACTTTCTAATTTGAGGAGGATTTGATTATGAAAAATATACTGAAACTCTCCCTGGTCTCTTTCGCTTCCCTGACGCTGGCCGCCGGCTGCATTCAGGAGACTTTCCCGCAGACCAGCTATGTTACGACGACCCAGGCGCAGGTGCCGGGCGCCATCGACCGTTTCGTCGATGCCATCACCGCCACGCTCTGCGGCTTCCCCAACTACGGCGGCGGCACCGATGCCAATGACTTCGGCTACCCGCGTTTCTACATCGCTTGGGATTCGATGGGCCAGGACATCGTCCAGCCCAACCTGACCAACGGTTGGTTCAACAGCTGGTACACGATCCGCGGTCTCGGCGGAACCACCGCGAACTCCCAGTATGCCTGGACGATCCTTTATGGACACATCAAGGCCTGCAACGCCGTTCTCGCTTCCGTGGGTGCTGAACCGGAAGACAACGCCCTGAAGCCGGGCGCCGGTATCGCCTACTTCTATCGTGCTTACTTCTACCTGGACCTCGCCCAGATGTTCGCCAACAAGCCCTGCTATGTCGACGGCGAAGCCGAGACCGTTCCGTGGGTGGATGAGACCACCACGGTCGATCAGCTCCGGGAGAATCCCCGCATGAAGAACAAGGATATCTACGAGCACATCATCTCCGACCTCGACCACGCGGAAGAGTACCTTGCTTTCTATCACCGTCCGGACAAGTACACCCCCGACGTGGCTTGCGCTTATGGCCTGAAGGCCCGCGCCTACCTGCTGATGGGTGACTGGGCCAAGGCGAAAGAGTATGCCAAGAAGGCCCAGGCCGGTTACACCCTGATGGACGAGGCCGCCT
>ONQE01000168.1 GCA_900319925.1 uncultured Bacteroidales bacterium
AATTCCGCAACGCAACCTCGATAAAATCAGCGCCCTGCGCAAGTCCGGCTATCGCGTCTGCCTGCTGTCGAATACCAACCCCTTCTTCTTCGAATGGGCCGACAGCGCTCGGTTTGACGGCAACGGGCACTCCCTGCGCGAGTATTTCGACAGCGTCTATGTCAGCTTCGAATGCCGACTGCTGAAACCCTCGCGGGAAATCTACGAGCATGTGCTCCGCAGCGAGGGCATCCGGCCGGAAAACCTGCTCTTCATCGACGACAGCGAGCGGAACACCGAAGCGGCCGCGGCACTCGGCATCCGAACGTTGCAGGTAGAGACGAACAGCGACTGGACGTCCGCCATGGACATCTATATTGTTTAACAGTTCATAAACACAAATCCGGATTATTTCGGGAGGAATCCGGCGTGGAAGGTGTACGGAAGCAGGTGGGCGACACTCTGGAAATGGTAGATGGGGCCTTCCTGCCCGGCGAGGATGACCTCGAGCGGATGGCCAAACTTCTGCTCGTATTCGAAAAGCACCTGTCGGCAACTTCCGCAGGGTGACACCGGCTCCTTGAGGGGCTCGTCAGGGTTGATGGCGGTGACCGCAATCTTGTTGAACGGCACTTCGGGATACAGGGTCGAAGCCGCGAAAGCCGCCACGCGCTCGGCGCAGAGGCCGCAAGGATAGACGGCATTTTCCTGGTTTGCACCGGTAACCACCTTGCCGTTGTTCATCAGAATGGCCGCTCCGACCTGGAAATGGGAGTACTTGGCGTACGCCCGTGTGGCGGCCTCCTCAGCGTGACGCAGCAGCTCGCGAAGCTCCTCAGGGAGTTCCTCGCGATTCTCATACACCCGCATCTGGGTTTCCAATGTGATTGTCTTCATATTATAATCATTCTAAAACGCCGCAAATATAGTATTTTTTCAGACAAATAAAATTGTACTTTTGCGCGTTTTCTTTATCCCAAGTGCTATTGGTTTTTATGGATTGTCATCTTATTGACATAAAGCGTTTTGTGGCCCTGTGCCTGCTTTTGTCGGCCTGTCTGGTGAACGTGCTTCCCGCGCAAACCGCTGCCGACAGCTCGTACGTGCCTATTGTCTCCCCCTTCGATTTCTGCTTGGCGGAAGCCACCACGGACAGTGCCCGCTACGAAGTGCTGTACGAAACCCACCTGCAGGCTTTCAACGCCGGCGTGGATGTCTCCTACAGAGGCGTCGGAGCCTTGACCATCGAGGTGACAGCCAAGTCGCGTCCGATCCCCCTGACCCGACACAGCGATTTCAGCGGACTGCATCTAACCGTCAAAAACACGACCAAAGAGCACTACCTCTTCGAGATGCTGGACACCGCCTGGACCGCCATTGACCTCTCTGCCGGAACCGTGGACACCGGCGACTTTTCCGGTGCCCTCCCTTTCCAAGAGAGCACATACCTCGTCCTTCTGGAAGACCGGCATCCCTGGGTGAATCTTCGCGAGGGGCACAAATACGGCGCCATTCGCAAGGACATCCTGCTCGTGCAAAACGGGAAATCCCTGAACCACCCGATATCCCCCTACTCCACCGACTCCACCCTCCTTTCCGCCCACTACCAACTCACCGACGAGGAGCTGAAAACCATCGCCAACCTCACCATCATGCGCGACTCCTCCTCGACTGCGAAAACCTACTGTTTTAAAATAGAAGGTGTCAACAATCTGAAAATAAGCGATGTTAACATCTATACTCCCGATCCAAAAAACCTCTATTCCGACGCTGCCATCACCATCCGCAACAGTACCAACGTGACCTTCGAGAATGTGCTGATCGAAGGGACGTATTCCCGCAAGAACCTATACGGCTACGGCATCTTGATGGACAACGTGTGGAACAGCACGTTCCTGCGGCTTCGTGCCCGTGGCAACTGGGGGATTTTCGGCACCAACAACCTGAACCGCACCACCTTGCGCGACTGCGAGATCAACCGCTTCGACATCCACTGCTACGGTCGTGACGTCTCCCTCCACAACTGCTCGTTCGGCAACCTCTACAACCAGTTCTCCTCCGTCTTCGGCACGGTGCTTTTTGACGGGTGCCGGTTCACCGACTTCGTGCCCGTGCTCCTCGAGCCCTCCTACAACGCGTACACCCGTTTTTCGCTCGTCTTCCAAAACTGCATCTTCGACGCTCTGCCCGGCCGTAACTTCCTGGTTTCCACAGGAAAGTTGGACAACACAAAGAATGCGCGACCCGAGCTGGCGCGCAAGTGTTGGCCAAATGTCACCATCCGAAACATGACGGTGAACGTTTCCACCAAAGTATCGAAAGTCGTGCTGTTTCAACCTAAAGAGCTCGATCCCAACGTCAGCGTTTCCGTATCTTCCATCGAGATTGACGGATTGCGCTTCCATTACCGAGACACGACTCAGCTGGCGGATTTCGTCGTATGCAGCAAAAAGGTCAATGCGTCTGGCGCCATCAACTACGATTTCAACAAAGTGGAGCTGATTCCGTCGCCCAAGCGGATGAAGCAGCAGGCGACACGCAAGAATTTCTATCCAGGATGTCTTGTGTTCAATCTGCGGCATAACAAATCCGACAACATCCAAGTCTCCGCATCCCGGCTCAACTACAACGTGAACGAGAACGGCTTTTACAATATTACATATAACAACTGCGATGTGGGGCTGATACGCTATACCTCGAACAACAACGGCACGAAACGGAGCTACAACCGTTGCTCGCTGTACTTGAACAACGACGACGATGCCCGCTACTATATTGACAATCACGCTGTTTACAACGGCTGCACATTCATTCCCTGCAACGACCGCATGACCATCGGTTTCTACGGGAACGACAACGACGTGGTCATCAAGAACTGCAAGACGACCCGGACTGGCCGCCTTTTCTACCTCGGCCACTCCAACAACATTGAGTTGAACCATTACGAAGTCAAAGGCACGGCGAAACGGCTCTGACAGCTGTCTTGACTGCCGGTTCCGGGCTTCAAAAACCAATATCCTATAAATCACGGCTTTTAACAAAAAAATTATATATTTGCCGCTCCCCTGAATAAGGGGCATTTTTTATTATACGGTATTGAATTATAACAATTTAGGAATGAAAAAGAACGTTATTTTGGCGAGTGTTTTGGCACTCGGTTTTGTTTTTTCAGCGACATCCACTATGGCAACCCCTGTAAAACCCAAGAAACCCAAGAAGACGACTTCCGGCGTGACCGTGGGAAACCTCGACCAGTCCGTGAAGCCCACCGTTGACTTCTACCAGTATGCCTGCGGCGGCTGGATGGCAGCCAACCCCCTCGGCGACGAATACGCCCGCTACGGCAGCTTCGACGTTTTGGCCGAGAACAACCAAGCGCAACTTAAGGAGCTCGTGACCAAGATTGCCGCCCAAAAGAACGTCCCCGGCTCCGTCGAGCAGAAAATCGCGGACTTCTACAACACCGCCATGGCGACCGGCGACCTCGAACGCGGAGGTGCCAACCCCATCCAACCCGAACTTAACGTAATCAACAATCTCAAACGCAACGACCTTTCCGAACAACTGGCTCAGATGCTGATGAACGGGCAGACACCGTTTTTCGCCCTGTTCGGCTCTGCCGACCCCGACAACAGCAGCATGACCATCGCCCATATCTGGCAGTCGGGCCTCGGCATCGGCGACCGCGACTATTATCTTGACAAAGACCAGCAGAACATCCGCGACGAGTATGTCAAGCTCGTGGCGAAGATGCTCGGCATGTCGGGCTACAGCACCATGGCCAACTTCAAGGGCTACGAAACCGAGATGGCCACGCGCATTCTGGCGCTGGAGACCCTGTTGGCGCAGAACGCCATCGACAAGACCGTGCTCCGCGACCCCTACCAGACCATTCACAAATGCACGCCCGCCGAGTTCCAGCAGCTCATCCCCGCCCTCAACATCCCCCGCTATCTCAAAACCCTCGGTCTGACGGTAGACACCCTCAACATCGGCCAACCCGACTATATTAAAGGTATCAGCAGCGTCATCGAGGCTGCGGATTTCGACGTGGTGAAAGCCTACCTCGCTTGGAACGTCATCCGCGGCGGCGCCTCCTACCTGAGCGACGAAGTCGTGGACGCCAGCTTCGAGTTCTACGGCAAGAC
>ONQE01000100.1 GCA_900319925.1 uncultured Bacteroidales bacterium
CACTTTGCCGTAACGGTCGCTGATGCGCAGCTCGTTGTGGCGGTATTCGTCGGGATCTTCCGGGTTGATGGCCGTGCTGAGGTTCTCGATGGCCCACACGTCGTTGATGCCGTCGCCGTTGGGCGTGATGACATTCGGGAAGATGAGGTCGTCTTCAATGACTACGGTATGGCTTATCGAGTCGCCGCAGCCGCCGCCCGTCATCAAGGTCAGCGTCACCACGTAGTCGTTCCAATCGGTGTAAACATGCGAGACCGTGGTCTCCGCGCCTTCAGTGGTTTCCCCGTCACCGAAGTCCCAGACCAAGTTGTTGGTGGGGTTGCCGATGACGTTCTCTGACAAATAGGCTGTGAAATCGACGTTCCCGCCGTTGTCGCTCAGCAAGGAGATTTCCGGTGAGGCGATGAAGTCGATGGTGGGTTGCGCCGAAGTGGTGATGTAGTTCCATTTCGTGATGGAGTCCTTGCATCCTTCGGGTGTGGTGATGACCAACTTCACGCTGAAGGTGCCCGCGTCGTTGAAATCGAACACGGGGTTGTCTTCGCTGGAATAATCAACAATGGCGAGATTTTCGTCGAAAACAATCCATTCGGTGGTCAAACTGTCTACATTCGGTGTTGAAATGTCGGTGAAATGGATGGAGAGCGGGGTGCATCCGGCGGTGACGTCGGCTTCGAAGTCGGCACGTGGCAGCGGATAGAAATAGACGAGCACGGTGTCGGAGCTCTCGCACGTGAAGGTGGCGTTGGTGTCGTTCAGGGCGACGTTGAGGACGTATTCGCCGGAGGTGATGACCTCGATGGAATCGCCCGTGTCGCCGGTGTTCCAGTAATATTCAACCCCGTCGGCGGCGTAGTTGGCATGTAATACAGCCACCTCGCCGGTGCAGAGGTATGGGTCGGGGCCGAGGTTGGGCTTGTAGGAGTTCACCAGTTGGATGTTTATGCTGTCCTTGACCCATGTCTCTTCACAACCTATCTCGCTGTGAGCCAGCAAGAAATACCATCCAGTGTCGGCTAAGGTGAGGTCGCTGATGATGTAGGGCTCCTGCGTGAGCGTGTCGCCGGAAGGAGTGACCAAGTGAACCG
The DNA here is from genome assembly GCA_900319925.1 of uncultured Bacteroidales bacterium. GTDB lineage: Bacteria > Bacteroidota > Bacteroidia > Bacteroidales > WCHB1-69 > F23-D06. The sequence continues at coordinate 1,089 of ONQE01000100.1, forward strand.
TGTCGATGTTCTCGGTCAGGTAGTGGAATCGCACGGTGTCGTGGAGGCAGTAGAGGTTCTCCATGAAGATGTCGATGCGGCCGATACTGCTGTAGTCACTGAAGTAGCCGAGCGACGACGACATACCGGAGTAGTAGTCCAGAATGCCGAGGTGGAACGGTCCGAGGGAGTTCTGCAGAATCATCACCTGCTGCGTCGGCACCGAAGAGGCGAAGTCGCGGTAGCAGTACGACCAAGCGTTGTTGTAGGGCAGGGTGGTGAAGTAGGAGGCCGGCACGGGGACATTGTTGTTCCCGACGGTCATGGTGAAACCGTTGACGTAGGCGGTGGGCACCACGATGGAGAGGCGCAAGTGGGTGGAGTAGGAGGGACGGGCATAGACAACCTCCATGGAACCGGTGCAGCCCAATGCGGGAAGCTGTGTGCCGCCTGCCTCGCCGTCGGAACCCGTAAGCTGGAACACGTGGATCGGCTTGTCGGAGGTGACCATCGTGGCGATGGTTGGCGAGTTGCTGGGCATGTAGGTGTAGCTCTGCCCCTGGTTGAGGGTGGCCGCGGGAGTTGTGCTGCCGTTGATATAGACGTGCGTATTGTCCTGGATGGGGATGATGCAGAGGTTCTCGAACTGGCGGTTGTTGTACATGGCGATGAAGAAGTCGCCGGCGTACTCGTCGGGGACGATCTGCTCGCCCACGAGGTCCTGGCCGGAATAGCCCGAGAATTGGTTGCTGGCCACGGAGTCGTCGGTGGAGTTCACCGCGATGGGCTTGTCGGAGGTGATGCGCGTGTTGGTGAGATGCCCCGCAGCCGATTGGTCCGCTGACTTGATGCAGTACGACTGTCCGGCATTGAGGGTGATGGTGATCGGCGTGCCCGCCGCGATGCCGCCGGTGAGCGGCTTCGATGGGATAATCGTGACCGTGGTGTTGTTTTCGGTGGCCACAATCTCGATGCTGTTGCGCGGGTCGGAAGGCGGACCATCAACCAACAGGTTCTGCATCGGCACAGTGAAGTCGGTACCCAAGGCGTTGCGCCCCTTGAGGGTGTAGATCTCACTGTTGTTGGCACCCAATTGGTAGTAGGTGGTGATGTTGGCCGTGGAGACAATCTTGAAGCCGTAGTTGCAGACGGTATTCACGGGGGCGGTGGAAACCGTGCTCTCCATACTTGTCACGTCGAGTGCGTAGTAGCTGTAAGGATTCAGGTTTATCGTCACGGGGGTGTACGACGGATTCGCCGGTTGCGAAATCGTCACCGTGGCAGGGCTGCTGAACGACGTAAAGCAAAAGGTGATGGGGTTGTGAGCATGGTTAGGGGAAATTTCCGGTGCGGCAAACCAAAAAGTGTTGTCAATTTGTGCATAAAGCGGCAATGACGAAAAAAATGCGGCAAACAAGCTGATGATCAGTTGTTTTGCGTTTTTGAATCTAAAAAAGTACATAACCATCCGTACTATATAAAATAAAAAATAAGGGCGGCAAATATACACTTTTTTCAATAACTAATCGTTTCGGACGCAACGGACCGGAAAAGCCCTGTCATAGGAGTAACTGTTGCGTGACAGTGTCTGTCCGTTGTAGGAAATCTTATAAACGAAAGCGTAACTGTAGTACGGAGATGAGTCGAATGTGTAATACACGGATCGGCTCCACAGATGAGCCTGCTCCCCTTGGTTGAAAGAGTAATTGTAGTGGCCGCCGGCGGGGTAAGCCGAAAAACCGGTGAGGTTGTTGTTGGTGGGTGTTGCGCCGGGTGAGCAGTTGGCCGTGGAAGCGTTCCAGCCTGTCTCGCTGGCCAGTGCTTTGGCCACACTCGCCGTGTTCTCGCCGCAGGCATAATGCGTGCCCACGTAGTCGCCTAACCGCGCGAACTCGTTTTCGTCGGGGATATGCCAACCGTCCGGGCAGATACCTTGCGCATCCACATTGGTGGTGGTGGACAATTGGGTCAGTGCCTTCCAGTTGTAGGCGTATCCGTAGGTGGAGGTAAGACTGTTGTCGTATGTAAGTTTGTAGTAGTAAGGTTCATACGATGAATAAAGTCCTGCGCCTGTGTTGCCGTATCCGATGGCGGTGCCGTCGGTAAAGTGGGTGGTGTAGAGGTTGCTGCGCATCCAGCATTGACCGCCCACCTGCACGGTGTTATAGACGTGGCCTTCGAAGTCCGTTATCGTGGAGTCGCCCATACACGGGTGCCCGTCCTCGGCTGGGGTCAGCAGCAGCAGGTCGTCGCTGTAGATGGTTGTGCCGCCGTCGATGCAGTAGCCGCGGAGATGGTAGGCTGTTGCGCGTGGCAGGTCGTTCAGCACAATGTCGAAGGTGTTGTCGTTGCCCGAAGCGGCGATGGTCTGTCCCAAGAGGTTTGGCATCGGTTGTGCGCCCACACACAGTCCGCGGGCCGTGATGGCTGCCACACTGTCGCAGACGATGGTGACCCGGAACACTGCGCTGTCATAGTCCAGCAACTGACGGTGCAAGCTGACGGTGGTGGGCATTATGGCGGGGTAGAATGTCAGGGTGTTGCCATAGACGATGCCGTTCGCGTTGGAGGCGTAGGCGCGCACGTGGCAGACGGAACCTTGGATGCCGCTCACTGTGTGGCTGAACGTCCCGAGATTGCTCCCGACCTCTACGTGGTTGTCGCTGATTGTCGGGGTGGGGGAGGCCTCCGACCAACAGAACCCGACCACCGTGGCGGGATCGCCGCCATCGTACAACAGTGTGCCGTGGCAGGTGGCATAGGAAGAGCCCACCATCGTGATGGAGTCTGACGAAACGGCGGGCATCGCAAATCCGGTGGTGAAGCTGATTGTCTCACCGTAACTGGTTCCTGCCGCAGTGGATGCGTAAGCCCGTGCGTTATAGGTGGTTGCAGGTGCAAGACCTGTGAGCAGGCAACTGAACGAAGAAGCGGTCAGCGGTGCCGTGACGTGGGTCCCGTTTGCGGTGGGCGTGCCGCTGACACTCCAGCAGACACCCTGTTCCACCACGGGCGTGCATCCATCGCTGATGACGACGCCCCCTACCTCTGCGGAGTTATCGGTGACGGCGTTTGCCGGCGTAGTCGTGACCGTCGGTTGGGCGCAAGGGGATGTGGTGAAATATTTCTGTTCCCCGTATGAGGTCCCCAGAGCGTTTATGGCGTAGGCGCGGTAGTAATAGCCGGTGCTCGGCGACAGGTTGGTTATCGTGGCGGAGAATGCACCCAAACCACTACCTGCTGCCGCATGATTCCCGGAGGCCACAGGCGACGGGGTTGTGCTCCAGCAAATGCCGCGCACCGTGACGGGGGCCGCCCCCTCGCTATAGACATGTCCGCTGCATTCGGCTGTGGTTTGCGTCACCGAACTGGCGAAACCTGTGGAGACGTACGGAACATCCAAGGGAATGGAAACGGTGTCGAGGAGGGCGATGGCCGCTTCTTCGATATAGCCGTTGTCCACTCTCCAACCGTCGATGACACGAATCTGCCATACCCCGTTTAGCGGACAGCCAATCAGGCTCGTGAACGGTTGGTCGGGGTGATAGACGTTGGTGAGGGTGCTCACGTCGGTGGAGTCCACATATTGCGACGTTGAGGATCCGGACCCCGAAGTGTAGGGGTTGTCGGCCGTGATGTGGTTGCAGACCTCATAGACGCGTGCACTGCCGCAGGCGTAGGTTTGGCCTTGCTCGGTGTCGTCCGACCAGCAGTAGTTCCAGCATTCACCCATCGGGTTCAGCGAGGTGTCGCAAGGGCTGGAACTTGAGGCGTCGGTTTTGTTGTAGAGACCGAAATAGCTGACGGGGGAGACGGTTCCGCTGATAGTCGGCCAGCCCCAGTCGGCGGTGGGGATCAGACTGGAACATTCGGAATTACCACTGGTGTATTTCCTCAAGATATTGGCAGTAAGTCCGTTCGGACACGCTAACGTAATCCACAGGTCCCCGAGGTAGGAGTGCTCCATTTTCAGACGGACGTAGGGTAGCTGGGCCATGTCCAGCAGTATGGCCTGAGGATCATACCCGTCCACGAGAATGTCCATGGTGCCGATACAGCTGCCGTTGCATTCCGTACCGTCAGGGATGAAAAGGCGACTGGAGCTGGTGAACTCCTGCATCATGGGAACTTCGTTCTCGATGGTGAATGTCAATGGCAGAAGGCCATTGGGCGGAGTGGTGATCTCCACGGTGTCGCTCGGCAGAAAGTTGTCGCCCGCCTGCCGGTAGCCGGCGATGCGGAGCAGGTCTCCGGGTTCGTAGCCTCCGGAACTTTCCGACCGTAGCTTGAAGGTCAGCGGTTGCATGTCGTGGCGGCTGATGCGATCCGATGTCCCGTGGCCGTTGTTGACCATCTTGATGGAAGCTGACTCTTTCGATGTCCTGACGGTCAGCACGTACTGTTGCGGACGGGTCAGCCAGACGCGGAAAAGGTGTTCGCCGGCGGGCAGCCGTTGCGTCGTGGCCGTTACCCTGCGCCCCGTCATGTCGAAGACCTCTACAGTGACGCCGTCCTCGTAAGGGAGTGTGAACGTGAAGTCCGTCACCCCATCGAAGGGGTTGGGCGTGTTCGGATAGAGGGCGAAGGCGGGGACGCTGCCGTCATGACTCGGAATTCCCACTCCGGAGAGCAGCAAAACCGTGTCGGGGTAGTAGAGCGTGTCAGCCCACCCCTGCGTGAGGTCCTCCACGACGGCGTGGTGTAGCTGCACGAAGCCTCCGTTGTCGCTGCGCCCGGTGAGAGTCAGCGTGTATTGTGCCGAAGCGAATCCGGTGATAAGGTTCAGAAGCACGATAAGTGTTGCGATTTGTGTGATAGCGTTTTTCATATTATGTGAATTTGTCTGCAAAAGTACACTTTTTTGCAATTGGCAGAAGATATTTTCCTATGCAAAAAAAATGTATCTTTGCAGCAGATTTATAGTAATGCGAGAGAGGTACGTAATAAGCTTGTTGACCTATGTAATATATATACAATATAATCAAACTCCTCCTACTCCTCTTGTCGCATTTTGAATTAAAATGTGTAGAAATGAAGATTCTGTTTGTCATAGACACCTACTATACGAACAACAATGGGACCAGCATCTCCGCGCAGCGTTTTGCGTCGGAGCTGCGGAAACGGGGGCATGAGGTGCGAATCCTGACGGCGAACGATTCGGGTGAGAACGATGAAAACCTCTTCTCCCTGAGGCATTTTCACATGCCCATCTTCCAACCGTTGATGAACAAACACAACTTCAATTTCGCCAAGTTTTGGGGCAAGGAATCATTGGAAGTCATTCATGCTGCCATTGAGTGGGCTGACATCGTACACAACTTCCTGCCGTTCCCCTTGGAGGCTGTGGCGAAACGCTATGCTGAAAAGATCGGTAAACCCAACACTGCCGCCGCACACCTGCAGGCAGAGAGTTTGACGGCTAATATCGGGCTTCATCGGGTGGCTTGGGTGAACCACCTGTTCTACAAAATATTCCGGAAATTGTTGTTCGACGGTGTCAGACACGTACACTGTCCGTCCCAGTTCATGGCCGACGAAGTCAAGTCGCATGGCTTCACGGGCAAGATGCACCCCATCAGCAATGGCATCCAGCCGGTCTTTATCGAGGCGGGGAAACGGCACATCGCGGGCCATCGGACGGAGACGTATGACGAATACAAGGGCAAAATCCTGATCATGATGGTGGGTCGCCTCACACGCGAGAAGCAGCAGGCGCTGATTATCAAGGCGGTGCCCTATTCCAAATATGCCGACCGCATCCAGCTGATTTTTGCAGGCCGCGGTCCCATGCAGAATTCCTATGAAAAGTTGGGACAGACCCTGCCCCTCAAACCCCAATTCGTTTATTTGAAACGTGACGCGCTGATAGAAATGCTCTCTCAGTCCGACCTCTACGTACATGCCGCCGACATGGAGTCGGAGGCCATCTCCTGCATCGAGGCTTTCGCTACCGGGCTGGTGCCCGTGATTGCCAACAGCCCGTTGTCGGCCACCAAACAGTTCGCCCTCGACGAGCGCAGCCTCTTCAAGGCGGGTGACGCGCAGGCTCTCGCCCGCGCCATCGACTACTGGCTCGACAATACGGAGGAACGCCTCCGGATGGAGGAAGTTTACGCCGCGTCCGCCGAGAAATACAGCATCGACCATTCCATCGACTTGTTTGAAGAAATGTTGAAGGAGGAAATCGAGGATAATGAAAAAGCACAACAGCATATTCTGTAATATATTGATAATTACTCTTGTAGGACTGTTCTTGAATGCCGCATGGGCACAGGAACCCCTTAAGGATTCCATACAGCTGAACGCCGATGGTTCGGTGACGTTTGTTTACAAGGACACCACCGCCAAGATCGTGAAGGTGCGCTGCGACTGCAAACTGCGGCGCGAGAAATCGTATGTGACGCGCGAGAATTACCATTCTGTGAGGATGCGTCCCAATGGGGCAGGAATGTGGACCTACACCACGGAGCCCCTCACGGGCGAGCTGTACTCCTACAGCTTCATCGTCGCACAGACCGTATGAGCGTTTTCATCATCAACGGCACTCCGCAGATCAGCCTCTACGTCGGTGAACTGCGCGGACGTTTGGACACGCTCTCCTTCCAAAGTCCGACAGAATTGAAACCGCGCCGCATCATCGTCTATACGCCCCCTCTGTACGACCAAAGTCGTGAGAAGTACCAGGTTCTCTACCTCCTGCACGGGCTCAACGGCAACGAAACGGCTTGGCTCGACAGAGGCCGTGCCGCTCAAAGTCTCGACAATCTCATCGCCCTGCGCAAGGCCAAACCCATGATTCTCGTGATGCCCGACGCCAACCCTGAGGCACTTATCGATACCAAAGACAACCTCAGCTTGATGAAAAACATCTTCCTCTATCCCGCATGGAATCAGTTGGAGTTTGAAAAGTGCTTCCCCGCGATGGACGATTTCCTGAGCGGTCTCTATCGTTTCACCCCGCGTCTTGGCGGCCGTGCCGTGGCCGGGCTCTCGGCGGGTGCCAAGCAGTCGTGCAACCTGACCAACATGTACGACAGCACCTTCACTTCCGTGGGATTGTTCTCACCCGTGGTCGGTCGCAAGCAGATGCCCGAAAGCAACTTCTCCAAATACTGGATCGGCGGCGGCGTGGGCGACCTCTTCCACCATCGCATCAACAAGTTCCGCAAGAAACTGCAGCGCAAACATATCCCCTATACGATGTACAACACAGTTGGGGGCCACACTTGGCGCAACTGGCGTCTCTATTTCACCGAATACGTGCAGACGTTGTTCTGGAACTAAGTCCTGGAACGCGGAATCTCGAAGTTAGTAAATATTACCATAATACCAAGAACGTAGATTTAATTTCAAAACGCGTGTTGTGTAAAACGAAAGTCACGGCATACGTCCATAAAAAACAGACCTATATGAACAGAGCTCTCATTATCATGATTATAGCGATGCTGGCGGGGACGATTACCGCCCAGACGCAGATAGCCAACAACACGTTTGAGCAGTGGACGAGTACCGCCAAAGATGTCGCCATACCCAAAGGGTGGCACTCCTACGGTGACGGTGACTGCCAGCTCAAGGGCATCTACTCGTGGGGTTGTGGCCCGATGCTCAAGAACCACAGCAACCGCGTGACCGGCCATTCGGGCTATGGCTGCGAGATCCACTCGGTGACGCTCGCCGGCAACCTCGTCAACGGGGTGCTCACCACCGGACAGATGCAGTTTGCCTCGGCCGACAACAGCAGCTCCGACAACAACACCTACACCGACAAGGACAACAAGTTGGGGCACAACGCCGCCATGAAGTTCACCGGCCGTCCCGATTCGGTCTATTTCTGGTGCAAGTTCGAGATGAAGAAACCCTCCAATGTCGCCGTTGCCAAATTCCACATCCATGGCAATATCGCGTACAAGGATATCTCCACGCACTCGGCCTCCACGCCGCAGAAGGGCAAAATCGCCAACGCTTTCTGCGACATCAAGGATCGTAACGACGGCAAGTGGCACCAGTACAAGTACAAGTTCACCTACTACGACGAACAGAACCACGTGGTGCCGACCACCTCGCGCACACCCTCCTACATTTTGGCCTGCTTTTCCACCAACAAGGTCGCCAAGGGCGGCAACAACGGCGACAAACTCCTCATCGACGACATCGTGATGGTCTATAACAAACGCTTGTCATATATTAATATAGACGGTATTGCACTTCCGGATTTCGCCCCGGACCGCACAGAGTACACGTGGTATTGCGATGGCAGCGGCCGCATCCCGCAAGTGGAGGCGGAAGCGCAGTCGCCGCACGCGAAAGTACGTATTGAGCAGCAAAATCAGGCCATCCGGATTATCGTATGCCATGACGACGGGGAAAAAGTCTATACGGTCGAGTTGGTGGACAGAGGGTTGACGATGGCGAGATAAAACGCCTCTTTTCGCTTGTGGAAAAAAATATTCACACCCGATTGTTGGAATAAGAAAAAAGTGTATTTTTGCAGCCGCAAAATTTTAGAGCAAAAAAGACTAATAATCAATTAAAAAGGAGAAAGAATTTATGCCTACCATTCAACAATTAGTAAGGAAGGGAAGAAAGAAACTTACCGCTCAGAGCAAGTCGAAGGCGCTGGATTCATGTCCGCAGAGACGCGGCGTCTGCCTGAGAGTTTACACCACCACGCCGAAAAAGCCGAACTCCGCCATGCGTAAGGTGGCCAGAGTGAGGATGACCAACGGCAAGGAGGTCAACGCCTACATCCCGGGCGAAGGCCACAACCTGCAGGAACACAGCATCGTGCTCGTGCGCGGCGGCCGTGTCAAGGACCTCCCCGGCGTGCGTTATCACATCGTGCGCGGCGCGCTTGACTCCGCCGGCGTGGACGGCCGTCTGCAAGGCCGCTCCAAATACGGTGCCAAACGTCCCAAAAAGCCCACGGGTAAGTAATGTCAACCCCGAGAGAAATGTAAATTGAACGCCGCGATTGGCGATTCAAGAGTAAATAAACCAAATTATTGAAGATACAATGAGAAATTCACATGCAAAGAAAAGGATCATCCTTCCTGATCCGAAGTACAACGACGAACAGGTAACGAAGTTCGTCAACAACATCATGTTGAAAGGCAAAAAGAACCTGGCCTTCGAGATTTTCTACGGTGCTATCGACATCGTGAGCGAGAAGACCAAGGAGAACGGCCTCGAAGTCTGGAAAAAAGCCCTGGAGAACGTCACCCCGAGCGTGGAGGTCAAGAGCCGCCGCGTGGGTGGTACCACCCTCCCCGTGCCTGAAGAGATCAAACCCGGCCGTAAACAATCCGTCGGTATGAAAAACCTGATCGCCTTCGCGCGCAAACGCCACGAGAAAACGATGGCCGACAAGCTCGCCCAGGAAATCATGGCCGCATACAAGAGCGAGGGTGCCGCTTTCAAGAAGAAAGAGGAAATCCACAGAATGGCCGAGGCTAACAAGGCTTTCGCCCACATGCGGATGTAACAGCGACCCCGCGCAGTCCCCATCAAGTCTAACCTTACAGCGTCCGGTATCATGGCAGAGGAGTTGAAACAGATACGCAATATCGGCATCATGGCCCATATTGACGCCGGCAAGACTACCACCACGGAACGGATTCTGTATTACACCGGGAAAAGCTACAAAATCGGTGAGGTGGACGAGGGGACGGCCACGATGGACTGGATGGTGCAGGAGCAGGAACGCGGAATCACCATCACCAGCGCGGCCACCACAGTGATGTGGAAGTATGACTCGCAGGATTACAAAATCAACATCATCGACACACCGGGACATGTTGATTTCACTGTCGAAGTCGAACGTTCTTTGAGAATATTGGATGGAGCTGTAGCCATATTCTGCGCCGTCGGAGGCGTGGAGGCTCAGTCGGAGACCGTCTGGCGCCAAGCCAACAAGTACGACGTGGCACGCATCTGCTACGTCAACAAGATGGACCGCGCGGGAGCGAACTTCTACGCCGTCGTGAACCAGATTCAGGACAAGCTGAAAGCCAACCCCCTGCCGATCCAACTGCCCATCGGCGCCGAAGACAACTTCACCGGCATCGTCGACCTCCTCGAAATGAAAGCCTACGAATGGGATGAGGAAGACCTCGGGTCAACCTATCGCGAAATCCCGATCCCGGCCGACATGCACGACGAGGTCGAACAATACCGCACCCGCCTGCTCGAAACCCTCTCGGAGCTGAACGAGACCATCATGGAGAAATACTTCGATGACCCCGACAGCATCACGATGGAGGAGATGGAGACCACAATCCGCGAGGCGACCATCGCCCGCAAGATTGAACCCGTGTTCTGCGGGTCCTCCTTCAAGAACAAAGGCGTGCAGCGGCTTATCGATGCCATCGTGCGCTACCTCCCCTCACCGCTCGACATTCCCGCCATCGAAGGCGTGAACCCGAAAAGCGAGGAGAAAGAGGTCCGCAAAGCCGACATCCACGAGCCCTTCGCAGCGTTGGCCTTCAAAATCGCCACCGACCCCTATATCGGGAAACTGACCTTCATCAAGGTCTATTCGGGCGAACTCAAGGCCGGCGAAAGTGTCTATAACGTCACCTCCGGCAAAAAGGAGCGCGCAGCCAAGATCCTGCAGATGCACTCCAACAAGCAACAGCCGTTGGACAGCGCAACCGCAGGAAACATCGTCGCCCTCGTCGGTATGAAAGACATCCACACCGGCGACAGCTTGACGGACGAGAGGCATCCCGTGATTCTGGAGAACATCGTCTTCCCCGAACCTGTGATTCAAATCGCCATCGAGCCCAAGACGAAAGACGATGAAGAGAAGCTGATGCTGGCACTCGGCAAGCTGGCCGACGAGGACCCCACCTTCCAAGTGAAGGAGGATTCCGAGTCCGGACAGACGCTGATCAGTGGTATGGGTGAACTGCATTTGGAGATCCTACTGGACCGTCTCAAACGCGAGTTCAACGTCGATTGCAACCACGGCAAACCGAGAGTGGCCTATAAGGAGGCTGTTCAGGTCCCCGTACAGCACCACGAAGCCTACAAACGCCAGAACGGTGGAAGGGGCTCTTTCGCAGTGCTGGACTTCCGTATCGACCCGTTGCCGCTGGATGCCAAAGGTCTGCAGTTCACGAACGAGATCAAGGGCGACGCCGTGCCGAAGAACTACATTCTCGGTGCGGAGAAAGGATTCCGGACCGCCATGATGAATGGCAAGTACGGATTCCCCCTCGAAGCGCTCTCCGTCACCGTCACCGATGGCGAGTCTCACCCGACCGATTCCGACGCCCTCTCCTTCGAGGTTTGCGCGAAGATAGGTTTCCGTGAGGCGCTGAAAGAGATTGACACGGCCATTCTCGAACCGATTATGAAGGTGGAAATCACCACCCCGGACGAGTATATCGGCAATGTCACCGGCGACCTCAACCGCAGGCGTTCCGTGCTGGAACAAATCGATGCCAAAGTCGGTTTCCAGATCATCACGGCCCAAGTGCCCTTGGCGGAAATGTTCGGATATGTGACTACGTTACGCTCCATCACCTCAGGACGTGCCACCTTCAGTATGGAATTCCTGAAATACGCGGAGGTCACCCCTGAAATCAAGGACTACATCATGAATGTGGGCAGGTTTATCCTGTAACCTTAACCCTTAAACAGTAAACAGTAAACGGTAAACAATAAACAATAAACAATAATGGCTCATAGAATTAGAATCAAACTGAAATCGTTCGACCACACGTTGGTTGACAAGTCTGCCGAGAAGATCGTCAAGACTGTGAACAGCGTGAAGGACGACAAGGTGGTGCTCGTTGGCCCCATTCCGCTTCCGACCCACAAGAAAATCTTCACCGTAAACCGCTCCACCTTCGTCAACAAGAAGAGCAGAGAGCAGTTCCAACTCTCCACCTACAAGAGAATCCTGGACATTTACGGTACCACCACCCAGACCATCGACGCGCTGATGAAACTGGAACTTCCCAGCGGCGTTGACGTTGAAATCAAAGTCTGAAGTGGACACACAGCCTGAACATCAGGCTTATTTCGGGGCGTTAGCTCAGTTGGCTAGAGCGTTTGACTGGCAGTCAAGAGGTCGTGAGTTCGATTCTCATACGCTCCACTTACGGATTGCGTTTTCTGCAGTCCGTTTTTTGCGTCTGTCGCTGCAGAAACCGACATCTGCTACACCGCAATAAAGAGGGTTTACGCACACTTAACCCTACCCCCTTAAACCCTACCCCTTAAACCTTAAACCCTAACCAATAACCCTTAAACCCTAACCCTTAAACCTTAACCCTTAACCCTTAACCCTTAAACCTTAAAGTGATCCGACTCCTTGTCATCTTACTCCTGATTTTGGCCAACGGCTTTTTCTCGATGAGCGAGATCGCGATTGTCTCGTTCAAGAAAATCCGTATCGACAAGTATGCAGGCAAGCATCCGAAAGCCGTCCGCAAGGCCCTCTTTCTGCAGGACCATCAGGAGGAATTCTTGGCCGCCATCCAGGTCAGCATCACGCTCATCAGCCTGCTGACGGGTTTCATCGGTGGTGCGTCGCTCTCACCCTATCTCGAACCTTTGTTTCTGTGGATGGGAGCCTCTGCCGGCCTCGCGACCTCTATCGCGCTGGTCATCAGCTTTACTGTTGTCACTTTCGTGACCATCGTGATTGGAGAGCTGGTTCCCAAGACCATCGCGCTTTCCAAACCGGAGCGCGTGGCTGTGGCCGTCGCCCCTGCCATGAATTTTTTCCGTATTCTCTTCAAACCGGCCGTAGCTCTTCTCTCCAGTACCACTGCCTTGATAGACAAGATGTTGGGTGTTAAGGAAAACGAGGACCATCTTACCGAGGACGAACTCTTGGATATGATCAAAGAAGCGGGCGAAACGGATGTCATCGAGGAGGAACAGAGTGAGATGCACGAGAATATTTTCACCTTCGCCGACAAACGCGCCGTGCACGTCATGATACATCGCTCTGAAATTGAGTGGATTGATGTGAACCTCCCGCAAGAGGAGTTCATCAAGCAGCTCTATGATTTCACCGTCAGTCGCGTGCTCGTGTGCGACAAGCACGTGGAAAACTACCTCGGCGTGCTGAATGTCAAGGACTTCTTTATGGAATTGCGGAAGAACGGCAATGCGGATGTCCGTTCCATGCTTGACGAACCGCTTGTATTTACCGAGAATACGGATGCCCAGGACATTCTCAACGCCTTTCGGCAGAAACAGTACTACTTCGGCATTGTGGTCGATGAGTTCGGAGACCTGGCCGGCATTGTGACGTTGCACGACATTATTGAGAATATCGTGGGCGATATGCCAGAAGAGGAGGAAATTGTGGAACCCGATGTGACCGAGTGCGAAGACCATTCCCTGTTGGTGAAAGGCGACGCTCCCATCGATGTGCTCACCGACGTGATTGACGGCTATGAGGTCGATTACGACGAGATTGACTACTCTAGTGTGGCCGGATTCATGGTCGAGCACCTTGAAACGATTCCGAAAGTCGGCGATTCGTTCGATTTTATGGGTTATCATCTGGAAATCGTCAAGATGGACCACAATCGCATCGATGAGGTCCGGGTGAAGTACGTGGCGGATCCGGAAAAGGAATCCGAATAATCCTCCTCCCGCGCATGTCCAATATTTTGTATCTTTGCGCTTTCATTTGATTGTTATGAGCAAGTTACGTCAGAAAAAACAGCGGATACTGCGGTTCCTGTTCGGTTCGTTTTCCGCAACGCGCTCCTCGTAGCTCCGTCATCATTGCCATTACAGGTGGCGAGCCGCTGCACGCCAAATTGATTGCTGCGGGATTGTCGTCGGTTACGGTGAGCTTGGACGGACTGGAGGCGACCCACAACTGGTTGCGCAACCATCCTGAAAGCTTCCAACGGGCTTTGCGGGCGTTGCGGCTCATCGCGAGGACGCCTGGACTCGCGTATGACGTGGTGACCTGTGTACACCAACGCAATTTTTCGGAACTGCCTCGGCTGAAGGAACTTCTGATGGCAAACGGAATCCGCAACTGGCGGCTGTTCACCATTTCCCCTATCGGGCGGGCGGCGCACAACGACGAGCTGCAGCTCTCCCGCTCCCGCTCGCAGGTGGAAGCAATGATGCGTTTCATGGCAGATACCCGTCGCGAGGGTCGTATCCATCTGACTTTCAGCTGTGAAGCCTATACGGGAAAGTACGAGGAACAGGTCCGCGACACCTACTTTTTCTGCCGTGCGGGCATCAACATCGGCAGCGTGCTGATTGACGGCGGCATCTCCGCTTGTCCCAACATCGACCGCACTTACGTGCAAGGCAACATCTATCGGGATGACCTGCTGGATGTCTGGGACAACCGTTTCCAGATCATGCGCGACAGGGCGTGGATGCGCTCGGGTATGTGCCGGAAATGCAAGGATTTCAAGCAGTGCCTCGGCGGCGCGATGCACCTGCGACCCGAAGCGAAGGGCAATATACTGAGGTGCTACAATTTTCAGAAAGGGAAATAGAATCACTTTGAACTTTCTTGTTGAGAACGGTAAGTTCGGAATAGTTGTTCAGTGTGTCTGTTCGAACTACCGAGATTTCCTCGGAAGTTGTCTCAACGTCAATTTCGCCTTCTGCAACGCGCAGCGTCGAGCGGAACCTCCAGCTTACACTTGCGCGTCTGCGGGACGCAGACGGCTCCATGCCCGCACATGCGCGACTACGCATTCGGACCTGGGTGGATGTAGTGGCGTGTCTCGGCACGGTCGGTGTAATCTGCAGCAGCCTGATCACCACAAACACAAATTTTCTTGCCGTCCCATTGCTGTCCCCTTTCTGTTCCCTTGCTGTCTCCTTGCTGGTTTCTTGCTGAAACCTTGCTGAAATCAGCAACAAACAGCACGTGAAGGCTTGGTAGACAACACTTTATAAGAAACTAAGATGAAATGGCCGCCGTAGGTCTCAGATTCGTTTTTGTGTGAGGGTTTGAAAGGTTAACCATTCAAACTTTCTTTTTTTGTCCGTAACTTATTGATTGTCAGACTGAGGG
>ONQE01000169.1 GCA_900319925.1 uncultured Bacteroidales bacterium
CAATGATAAATATGAAAAAGACCATACTAACCCTACTGATCATCGCAGCGGCCGTCATCGCCCCCGCGCAGCAGATCGCCCTGCTGAAGTACAACGGCGGAGGGGACTGGTACGCCAACCCAACTTCGTTGCCGAACCTGATCAAGTTCTGCAACCAGAACTTAGGCATGTCGCTCGAAGCGAAACCCGCCACCGTGGAGGTGGGCAGCGCGGACCTCTACCGCTACCCCTTCGTGCACATGACCGGGCACGGCAACGTGGCCTTCACCGACGCGGAGGCCGAGAACCTGCGCAACTACCTGATCGCCGGCGGTTTCTTGCACGCGGACGACAACTACGGTATGTCGCCCTACATCCGTGCGCAGATGAAGAAGGTGTTTCCCGAGCTGGAACTCGTGGAACTGCCCTACAACCACCCGATATTCCACCAGAAGTACAACTTTCCGAACGGGTTGCCCAAGATTCACGAGCACGACAACAAGCCGCCGCAAGCCTTCGCCCTCTTCTGGGAGGGAAGAATGGTATTCTTGTTCACCTACGAGTGCGACCTCGGCGACGGCTGGGAGGACTTCGTCGTGCACAAGGACTCCGAGGCCACCCGCACCAAAGCGCTGCAGATGGGCGCGAACATCATACAGTACGTATTCTCGAATTAAGACCGCTGCGCGAACTCGCATTGCAGAGTCGCGACATTAAGGACTGCAGACCGTTTCTTTCCACAAGAAAGAATAATAGACGCAATAGACGATGGACAATTTGAAATCCGATGATTGGCAATCGCGCACGGTGGACTGGCTGCGTTACCCGCTCATGCTGTTGATTTTGATGTGTCATTCCAACTCACCTTTGATTTGTGAATTGCCGCAGACGGGAGTCTCTGTCTGCTGTTACTACATCTCTATTACTGTGGCAAGGCTCGCCGTACCCATGTTTTTCATCTTTTCCGGCTATTATTTCTTCCGCAAGCCTGACACGTTCAACAGAACGGTCTATTTGTCGAAGATTCGCAAACGCGCCTTGACATTGTTGGTACCCTACCTGTTTTGGAACTATTTCGTATGGGGATTTCTGCTGCTAAGAGTCGTACTGAAAGGTCTCACCGAGTGGCTTCCGAGCAACACTTTCACGTTGCCCGCAATCCTCGACGTGGTTGTAGGGTGGGACGAAAGCTATGGCGGCATGCCCAAAGCATTCCAACTTTGGTTTATCCGCGACCTGATGATTGTATGTCTGCTTTCCCCGCTACTGTATCGTCTGCTGAAAACCAAACGACCTTATATCCTGCTACTGTTCACTGCCCTCTACCTCATGCCGTGGCCTGACGGCTGGAACCTGTTCTTCTCGCGTCTCCCATCCGCACTGCTTTTCTTCAGTATCGGGGCGTATATGGGTATTCACAAACAGAACATGGTGGAGATGTCGCGACGCGTACCTCTGTGGCTCGGCATCACAGTCTCCACGCTACTGCTGGCCGCCACCACGTGGGAACACATGACATCCGGACATTTTGTGAAATTGGCGGAAAATCTGTTCAGTATCGCCGCTGTGATTCCGACTATGCAGATAGCCTCAACATTGGTGGAACGATACCGTCTGAAACCCGTCAAATTCATCGCCGACAGCAATTTCCTTCTCTTTGTACTGCATCCGCTGATTATCATCTATCTTATCTCGGAACCGTTGTTGGGTCAAGTCACCAACACACCACTTCACTTCTGGGCTATATACGCCGCCGAGATTGTTGTGCCCGCATTAGTCTGCGTTGTGCTGTACGCCATCCTGTCGCGCCTGCTTCCACGCACCACTTCGCTGCTGACAGGTGGCCGCGGTGGAAAACAGGGTTTAGCAAAAAAGTGTATCTTTGCCCGTTTTTTTTGAACCCGAATTATGAGAAGAATATTTTTCACAATGATGCTGTTGTGGCTCTGTCTCGCGCCCACATTCGCGCAGAAGGACACCGTCACGGTGATTTCCTTCAACATCCGCTACAACAACCCAGGCGATGGCGACAACATCTGGGACAACCGCAAGGCGAGCTGCGTGAAGATGGCCCAGATGGAGAAGCCCGACTTCCTCTGCGTGCAGGAGGCCTATTTCGTGCAACTGGACTATCTGAACAAGAGTCTTCCCAACTACCAATACATCGGTGTGGGCCGCGACGACGGCAGACAGGGCGGCGAGCACATGGCCATCCTCTACCGCAGCGATCGCTACGAGGTTGTCGAGCACGGCGACTTCTGGCTGAGCGCGACGCCGGACGTCTGCTCCCGCGGCTGGGACGGTGCCTGCAACCGCATCGTGACGTGGGGTTACTTCCGCGACAAGAAGACCGGCAAGCACGTCTATTGCTTCAACACGCACCTCGACCACGTGGGCGAGACGGCCCGCCGCGAATCGCTGAAGCTCATCCCCGAGCGCATCAAGAGCGTTGTCACCGACAAGAAGGCCCCCGTGTTCCTCACCGGCGATTTCAACTCCGACATCAACAGCGAAATCTTCAAGCCGCTGAAGAAGGTGATGAAGCAGGCCCGCAAGGACGCGCCCGTCTCCGACAACCGCGGCACCTTCAACGGCTGGGGAAACGCCCCCAACAACGTCGTCATCGACCACATCTTCTACAAAAACGCCACCCCCATACTCTTCCAAACCCTTGACTCCGACAAATACGGCCGCTGGCTCATCTCCGACCACTACCCCATCAAAGGCGTATTTGTGAGATGAAGATCTACCAAGCTCTTGCCCCTGCGGGGCTGTTTAAGGAAATCGCTCTAAACCCTAAACATTAAACCTTAAACATTAAACCTTAAACATTAAACCTTGAACCTGAAACTAAAAACACATAAGAATGCAAGTTACCAGACTATTTGATATGCTCGAACGGGATCTCAAGGAGTTCCCGAAAGAAGACGCCCTCTGCTGCAAAGAGAACGGCATCTGGGTGAAATACAGCACGGCCAAATATGTGGAGATCGTCAACAACCTCTCCTACGGGCTGATGCAGCTCGGCCTCAAGAAAGGCGACTGCGTGGCCACCATCACCCCCAACCGGCCGGAGTGGAACTTCCTCGACATGGCCATCATGCAGATCGGAGCCGTCCACGTGGCCATCTACCCCACCATCAGTGAGAGCGACTACCGTCACATCTTCAACGATGCCGACGTGAAGCTCATCTTCGTGGCGGGCTGGGATTTGCTCCGCAAAATCACCCAAATCTTGGACGACAAGCCCGAGCTGAAGGACAAGGTCTATACGTTCCGCAACCTCCGCGGCTACAAGCACCTGAACGAGGTTGTGGAACTCGGTCGCGCCAACCCCGCCCCGCAATACCTCAAGGAGATCAAGGACAGCATCACCCCCAACGACGTGGTGTCTTTGGTCTATACCTCCGGCACGACGGGTTTCCCGAAAGGCGTGATGCTCACCCACCGCAATTTCCTTTCCAATGTTGAGGCCATCCTGCCCATCATCCCCACTTCCGAAAACAATCGGATTCTGAGCTTCCTCCCCCTTTGCCACGTCTATGAGCGTATGATGAACTACTCGTGGCAATACCTCGGGCTTCCGGTGTACTACGCCGAGAACTTGGCCAAAATCCAAGAAAACTTGGTCGAGCTGAAACCCGACATTTTCACGACGGTGCCGCGACTTCTGGAGAAAGTGTATGACAAAATCCTCGCGAAAGGACATAAACTGCCCAGGTTCAAGCAGAGAATCTTCTTCTGGGCTAACGAAATAGCGTTACAGTATGGCGACAATCCCGGCAAACGCTACGACCGGAGGCTGAAGTTGGCGCGCAAGCTGGTGCTGAACCAGTGGAACAAGGCGCTGGGCGGCAACCTGAAGGTCATCGTTACGGGCGGCGCCGCCATCCAGCCCCGCATCTCGAAGGTCTTCTGGGCTATGGGGATCCCCGTTTTGGAAGGCTACGGCACCACGGAGACCTCCCCGGTTATCGCTGTCAGCAACTTCTTCCAAGGTGGCGTGGAGATCGGCACCGCCGGCCCTGTGCTCCCCGGCACCCGCGTGCGCATCGCCGAGGATGGCGAAATCCTCACCAAAGGTCCT
>ONQE01000071.1:0-721 GCA_900319925.1 uncultured Bacteroidales bacterium
GATATTTATATGAAAAGAACAACATTCATTTGTATGGTGATACTCGGCATCGTCGCCATGAGTGCCTGCAAACCCGGAAACGAGGACTCCGACTTCGAAAAACAGATTGTCGGCAAATGGGAGGTGAAGACCTGTTATCACTGGTATCACGACCTCACCGACGAAATTTGGTCTTCTGAAGAGTCGTTCACCCTGCCCGACACCAACTATATCGGCTATGACGCCATCGAATTCAACGCCGACAAAACCTCCCGGTGGCATAGAAGCGACCTTTATGTCCAGCAAGGAATGTATGACGACCCCTACGCAACATTCAACTGGCAAATTGTCGATGACACGTTGATTATCGCTTCTGAGTTGAAATATGCAATAAAAGAGCTCAACAAAAACGATCTTGTCATCGAGGAATATGCCAACAACGGAGGTGAACAGTATGGCCATCACCACTGGGAGCAAATACACCGCTACACACTCAAACGCGCCCGATAGCTGATTCAAAAACGGCCGCCGACCGTTACCCGCATCTGATATGTCATGTCTCCTGAGACGGTAGTGCCGTAGTCACCAAGATTACACGCCTGCAGGTAGCTGTAACAAGAAAAAAAATCCCCATGTAATAATTCCTATTCTTTTGTTGTCTAACATGATGAACGTTGCAACGAAAGTAATGTATTATGAACAACGACAAAGAATGCCAGTTTGAACAGTTGGTGCGGCAGCA
>ONQE01000071.1:749-11498 GCA_900319925.1 uncultured Bacteroidales bacterium
GTGCTACATGTTTTCGCACGACAAATCCGAGGTGGACGACCTCTTCCAGGAGATCCTCATCCGGCTTTGGAAAGGTTTCGACACCTACGAGGGTCGCAGCGACGCCAAAACATGGATCTACCGTGTGTCGCTCAACACGGCCATCAACCAGAACAAAAAGGAACGCCGACGCATCGAAACGGTGCCGCTGACCGTCGATATCGACCCCTACGAGGCCGACGACCCTTCGACCCGTCAAATCCGCGAACTCTACGACCGCATCTCGCGACTCGACCTCATTGACCGCAGCTTGATTCTGCTTTGGCTGGAAGGGGTCAGTTACGATGAAATCGGCGCCATCATCGGTATCACGCCCAACAACGTGGGTGTCAGGCTGATGCGCATCAAGGACAAACTGGTGAAAATGTCAACAAAAGAATGAAAGGAGATCATCATGGAAAATCAGAACAATAATAATTTCTCCGAATTGGACCAACTGAAGGCCCAATACGAAACGCTGAAAGAGCAGTTCGACCAACAGGAAATCGTCAACGACCGGCTGATGAAATCGTCCATCAAGCACAGTGCCGATTTTTATGGGCGGTATAGACGGATGCAAATCATCCTTTATCCGTTAGCAGCCATCATCGGCATATTGTGTGTCAAATGCTTTCAAGGCAACCACCTTTCGTTGAGCCTGTTTTGGCTCACCTTCTGTTCGGTTTGCTTTGCCATTGAATTGTGGTTGACGAGAAAACTGAAAAGCAAGGAGCTGGAAAACAACGATTTGCTCACCATGTCCCGTCAAGCCCGAAATTTCAAGAAACTATTTTCTCTCTTCACGGCACTGAATTATTCCACAGCTTTTATCATTATTTTCGGGGTGGTGATTGCCAGAATGGGTATAGATATAAATTTGCCGAATTTCGGTGCTGTGGTTTTGTCGTTTGTTGCGTTGCTCGCCTTTTTTGCACTCGTGGGCTTTTTTGAAATACGCTATAAGACAAAAGCTTGCGATGACATTATCCGGCAGATAGAGGCCACAGAACCTGCAATGGACAAGAAAACGAATTTTGACAGACCTCAAAAGTGGTTCCGTATTGCCATGATTGTTGTGTTTATAGGTCTCGATATTTGGGCTTGTCTGCTGGTGGCCAAATACATCAAAACACCTCCTGAGTGGCGTCAATCAAAGTATGTGCTGGAATACGAGCGGGGAACGGACAGCTTTGTAACGGAAGAGAAACTGGAAATTTGGGACGTGGATGCCGACACGTTGGCCATCAGTTCGGAAGTTTTGGGTGGCAAGCCTATGGTGCAACATGTGGAGGTGACGGTGCCAAGGAAGAAAAGTGACCCCGACATGGTGCAAATCAACGTGACGTTGACCCCTGAGGCGAGTCTGCAATGGTATCGATTCACCAGCGAGATAAAGGGCCACCATGCCGCACTTTACCTGAACGGCAACCAGATTCAGGACTGGGAAATCAAATGTGAAATAAGCACCGGAGGTTTCTTCATCATGAAGGAACGTTCATCGAAGGAGGAATTGGAGGCCTTCTGCGAGCAGTTGATACGGCAATAACCAGCCGCTGTCCAATTTCTAACCTCTGTCACCACTGGGAGCAAATCCACCGCCACACACTCAAACGCGCCCAATAGCTGATTGTAAAACGGCCAACGATGCCGTTTTACAATCCAAAACAGTCAAAAAAAATCAACATACTGCAACCTTTTGACTTTTCTGTGTTATACCTATAGATAAAGTTTCTAATTTTGCAGCGTCATATCTTCAGATTCTGCTTTACGGACCTCGCAGGGTCTGGAGATGTGACGCGAAAAAGTTAAAAATAGAGGTCCCCAGAAGTTTTCACCAAAGATGCACAATATGAAAAAGTCAATGCTTATCGCGGTTTTGCTGCTGTTCGCTGGTCTCAGCCTGACAGCCCAGCAGAAAGACAAATCCTTCCTA
Organism: uncultured Bacteroidales bacterium; assembly: GCA_900319925.1. Classification (GTDB taxonomy): domain Bacteria; phylum Bacteroidota; class Bacteroidia; order Bacteroidales; family WCHB1-69; genus F23-D06. The sequence continues at coordinate 2,701 of ONQE01000071.1, forward strand.
AACATCGACTACAAAGCGATGGAGAAATTCGCCAAGAACCAAACCGAAGATTTCACGGCATTGGTCAACCGTTTCAATTCCGGCGACACCACTTTGACGGACATGGAGGTGGCGAAAATCTATTACGGCAGCTATTTCTCCCCCGATTATTCCTATAAAGACGCCTCTATGGAGTTGATAGATCTGATGAAATCGGAATCCTATCGGCCTGCTTTTGAACAATGCAAGAAAGAGCTGGAGAAATCACCCTGCTCGCTGGATTTGCTGCTCAAAGCCTATACCTGCGCCAATCGCCTTGGCGAGAGCAATGCCTTGTACTCCACCCAGATAGGGCAGATTGTGGAAGTTATTCTCTCCTCGGGCGACGGTCGGACGGAAAAGACCGCTTTCAAAGTGCTGGAGGTGTCTGACGAATATTGTATTCTGTATGGCATTTTCGGTCTTAATCTCAAATCGCAGGCATTGATCGGGCATTGCGACCGAATGACGGTCTATGAAGACGAGGCTCCCGACGAGACATTTGACATCTATTTTGACGTGTCGCTCCACCTTGCTCACCTCGACGAATTGTTTGGTGTCATGGACAAAGCCGATAAAATGATGAAAAAGTCGAAGAAGTCGAAACGGAAGAACGGGAAAAAGTATGGAGAAATCCGATTGTGATAATCTTACAGCTGTGTCTCGAGCCTGAAGCTCTTGATGTGAATCATTATGAAAGAAAAACTTTTCCTTTTATTGCTGCTTTTCGTGCCCGCATTGACCTCAATGGCTCAGCACAAGCAACAGGCAAAGCTGTTACGGAAAGCATTTGAGGAGAACTCCACCGAGATGCTGTTCGAGTTTTTCGACAATTGGGCGAACGAGGTGCAGTCTAATGAGAAAAAAGCAAAAAACCCTTATGTTGCGGAGGCGCACAAGGTGTTTGCCGCGTTCTACCAACCTATGCAAATGGTCAAGCGCGGGACGCGTCAAACCATGTATGATGACAAACCCTATTATATTGTGCAAAGTTCTCTTTGGAAAATTTGCATGACAGATGTTATCTTGTACAAACAAGAGGAGATTGATTCGTTCATGATAGCCCGCATCCTGCCGGTCTATGCAGATGACACGGCTTATCAAAAAAAATGGTTGGAGAACCTTCCTCCCGACGCTTGGACTGACTTCTGGTTTAACTATTATAACGATTGGGGCCCAATGCATATCCCAAATACAGTGGTGTTATCGGATGTCGCTTTCCTGCCTCCGGTGCATATTGAAGGGAAAAAAGTGGTCTATTTGACAAAAAAGTACAAAAAAATGTTGGACGCTTTTTTGGGAGACAATCATGTTGATTTGGGCGAAAATAATATCATGCAACCGGCTTTTTCCAAAGGTGACAGTCGTGCAAAGCAACAGTTCATAGATCACGCAGCTCACATTTATTATGGACATTGGGGCGGCTATTGGCAGTATGAAACCTACCCGAAAGCGGAACAGATTATTTTTAACCCGGAGATGAATCGGGCGGTCGTCTTATTCCGGTTCGTGTACGAGGGCGGTCAAGTGATCTTGGAGAAACAGAATGGCGAATGGACCGTTGTGGACACCCGTTTCATCTGGATTGAGTAGCGAGATACGCGAACAATGATGCCCCGAACCAGCTAATAGCCAACAGCTAACCACCACCGTCCAATTTTTAGACACCGTCGTCTTATTTTTGGACGATGATTCTTTATTCTTTCTCATACATTTCCTTGATATTTATTTTTTTACTATTTTTGGCACGGAATTCGATACACTGCTTCTATAACCAATAACCAATAACCTATAACCATTCAAGATGCTCAACACCATCCTCATAGTGGACGACAACCGTAACGTCCTCGCCGCGCTGAAGCTGCTGCTGGAGCGCGAGTTCCGGCAGGTGGTCGCGCTGCCGTCGCCCAACACCCTGCTGCGGCAGATCGAGCAGTGTCGGCCCGACGTCGTGCTGCTCGACATGAACTTCTCCGCCGGACTCAACACCGGCAACGAGGGCCTCTTCTGGCTCCGCGAGATCAAGCGGCTCTACCCGCAGCTCCCTGTGGTGCTCTTCACCGCCTACGCTGACATCGAGTTGGCGGTGGCGGGCATGAAGGAGGGCGCCGCCGACTTCGTGGTGAAGCCGTGGGACAACGACCGACTCATCGCGACACTCACCCGCGCCTGCACTCCCGAAAAGGGCACCTCGAAACGGAAATCGCAGGACGAAAGCGCCCTGTTCTGGAGCGACAGCCCGGCGATGCGGGAACTGCGCCTCATGGTGGAGAAGATTGCCCCCACGGACGCCGCCATCCTCATCACAGGTGAGAACGGAACGGGCAAAACATTGTTGGCCAAAGAGATACACCGACTCTCCGCCCGCAGTGACAAACCGTTCATGACCGTGGATTTGGGCGCGCTCACGGAAACCCTCTTTGAGAGCGAGCTGTTCGGGCACGTGAAAGGGGCGTTCACGGACGCGAAAAGCGACCGCGCCGGCAAAATCGAGGAGGCCGACGGCGGTACCCTCTTCCTCGACGAGATCGGCAACCTCGCTTTCCCGCAGCAGGCCAAGCTGTTGACGGTCATCCAGCAGCGCACGGTCACGCGTGTGGGCAGCAACAAAGCCATTCCCGTCAATTTCCGGCTCGTCTGCGCCACCAACCAGAAACTCGACGAGAAGGTGCTGCGCGGCGAGTTCCGCGAGGACCTCTACTACCGTGTCAACACCATCCATCTGGAAATCCCGCCCCTCCGCGACCGCCGCGAGGACATCCTGCCCTTTGCGGAGCGTTTCCTGACGGTTTTCGCCGAAAAGTACCACAAGCCCACCCTCAGACTGAGCCCCGAAGCCGCCCGCAAGCTGATGGAGCACCCGTGGTACGGCAACATCCGCGAACTCGAGCACGCCGTGGAGCACGCGGTCATCGTCAGTGACGGCACCGAGCTGCGGGAACAGGACTTCAAGCTCACGACCCCGATACAGAAGGATAATGTGCAGGAAGTCACCACCTTGGATGAGATGGAGGCCGAGATGATCCGCAAGTGCATCGCAAAGTGCGCCGGCAACCTCACCGCCGTGGCCAGCACGCTGGGCATCACTCGGCAGACCCTCTACAACAAGATGAAGAAATACGGAATATAGTTGGTTAGCAGTTAGCAGTTAGTAGTTAGTAGTTAGCAGTTAGCAGTTGTGGTATCGAGAATGCTCCAATATATGAAACTTCTTCCTTGAGCAGCCCCGGAGGGGCAAGAGCTCGGTAGGGAAACGGATGAGGAAGATGATATGATGATGCGATATAAGATGATAATATGACGACGATAATCATAATAGGAATAGTAATCGCCTGGGCAGTCACCGTGTGGCTCCTCGTCCGGCGGAACCAGCGGATCAACAACCGCATCAAGTTCCTGTCGGAGGCGGTGGCGGGCGGCGACTTCAGCTTCACCTTCCCCGAGGGCGACCCCCGGCGCAGCGACCGTGTGCTGGCTGCATCGCTGAATCGCATCCGCGACATGCTCAGCCGCACCCGGCAGGAGACCATCGACAAGGAGCGCTACTACGCCCAGATCCTCGAGAACGTGCGCACCGGCATTGTGGCGTATGACGAGCAGGGCTTCGTCACGCAGACCAACAGCGCGGCTGCCTCGCTCTTCGGACTCCCCGTGCTGACCCATATCCGCCAACTCGACCGTGTCAGCAACGGACTGGCAGACATGCTGTTACTGTCGGCGGCAGGCGACAACCACACGCTCACCCTCCACGACGGTGACAGCACCCGGCAGCTTTCCCTGCAGGTCTCGCAAAGTCGCATCCGCGACCGCAACATCCGCATCTTGGTCGTCAATGACATTCGCAACGAATTAGACAACAAAGAGATAGACTCCTGGATTTCGCTCACCCGCGTGCTTACCCACGAGATTATGAACTCCATGAGTCCAATCACCTCGCTGAGCGAAAGTCTACGCGAGTTGGTACCAGAAAAGGATTCCGAGCTGTACAAGGGTTTGGATGTCATCCACTCCACGGGCAAGGGCATCGAAGGGTTTGTGGAGTCGTACCGGCAGTTCACGCACATCCCGACACCCGCGCCGACCCTGTTTTACGTGCGGGAGCTGGTAGAACGTGCCGTGCAGTTGGTGCAGTCCGTGCCAGAGAACGCCCGCATCGACTTCCGTTGGTCGGTGGAGCCTGGCGACATGCTGTTGCACGCCGACGAGAACTTGGTCGGGCGCGTGCTCAACAACCTGCTGAAGAACGCCGTGGAGGCGATAGGACAGGAAAGCGACGGTTGGGTGGAGGTCCGGGGATACCTCAACGAAAGGGAGGATGTGGTCGTGGAGGTCAGCGACAGCGGCGGTCCGATTCCGCCGGCGGTCGAGGAGCGCATCTTCATCCCGTTCTTCACCACCAAGAAAGAGGGCTCCGGCATCGGGCTGAGCATCTCCCGCCAGATCATGCGGCTTTCCGGCGGCACACTCACACTGCGGACGCGTCCGAATACCACGTTCACGATGACGTTCGGAGACAGACCGGATATCCGCGCATAAGCACATCCCATAGGGAATAGGGGGAAAACAGAAAGCGGTTAACTTGCCCATATTAGGCTCGTTAACCGCTTTTTTTGTACCGGGTAGGGGATTCGAACCCCTGATTTTAAGAATGAAAATCTTACGTCCTAGGCCAACTAGACGAACCCGGCAGGGATGTCAAAAAATGACGGCGCGAAAATACACTTTTTTTGGTATGCGCCGTCATTTTCGGAAAAATATTTTTCTCTACTCGTTTTTATCTTGTTCAAACCTGAATCCCAGGCGTTTACCAGTTCTCAAGAGGTTGGTTTGCTCCTCTAACTGCAGGATATCGTTCACCGTGATGATCTTCATATCCTCGTAATTTGGCACGAGAAGGTCAAAATTCAGCGTATATCGGATAGCCGAGCTGAGGATTTCCTTGACCGCTTCCGCCGAAATCTCGTTGCTGCTGAAGTTGTTGATCACTTGTGCCAGTTCGCGTTTGCCCTCGATGTAGTAATGGCCCTCCTTGTTGATGAAGATACGGCCGATCATATAGCCGAGGTCATTGACGCGATCGTATTTCAGAGAATCTCCCAAGAAGTTGAAGATCTGGATCATACCGCAGTAGGAACGGTCTTTGTCCTCCTTGATGTAAGGGGTGCGCATCACCTCGTGCTCGCGCGAGAACTCGAAGATGTTGGTATGCATCAGGAAGATGAGCACGTCGCCGCCGAACTTGAGCATAAACTGGTACTGGTTCTTGTTGGTGAAGAGCACCGGAATGCTGTCGTGATCGTCGGCGTACTTGTCGCGGTAGTACTCCTCGAAGCCTTTGGCGGCCTCTTTGAAGAGCTGCATGGTCTCCAGGGTGACGGCGAAGATGTTCTGTTTCAGTTCGCCTTTTGTAATCAACAGGTTACATAAGTTATCGTCCATATTTTCCTTAAAAAAATGAGCGGCAAAGATACAAAAAATGTAGAGACGCAAAATTTTGCGTCTCTACAACAACGAACAAGCGTCTTAGTACTCCATCATGGGTTCCATCTCCTTGGCCTGGTCGATCATCCTTTGGATCTCGGTGGCGGTGGGGACGCGGCCCACGAGGTGTTTTTCCTCGTTGATTTCGACCATCTTGGCGGCGAGGTTCTCGGCCACGCGGTGGCGGAATTCCTTGACGGTATCGACTCCGGCGGCTTCGAGGAGCTCGGAGAACTGCGGTCCCACGCCATTGATGCGCATCAGGTCGGCATGGTTGGCCCAGGTGAGGATCAGCTTCGGGGTGATGCCGGTTTTCTCAGCCAGCACGGCACGACCTGCGGGTTTCTTCGCGGCCTCCAGCAGTTCTTCCACCGTGTTGATGCCAGCCTCGGTCAGTTTTGCGGCGTAAACTTCGCCAATTCCTTGAACGTCAATGATTTTGTAACTCATAATAGATAATTTTATAAGGTTTGAAAGCGCAAAAATACATTTTTTCACGACATATTTTGTATTTTCGCCGCCGATTTTGAGATTTGTGATTTGTGATTTGAGATTTGAGATTTGTGATTTGTGACTTGTGATTTGTGATTTGTGACTTGTGACTTGTGACTTGTGATTTGTGACTTGTGACTTGTGATTTGTGATTTGTGACTTACAAGCCATAAACCTTAACCCATAAACCTTAACCCTTAAACCTTAACCCATAAACCTTAAACTATAAACCTTAACCCAATATGAGACCAATCGTCAACCCCTGGGTGGGGTACACAAAAGAATACAACTGTTTTGGGTGCTGTCCCAGCAACCCGATGGGAGTCCGCATGCGCTTTTACTGGGACGGGGAGAAGATCGTCTCCGTGTGGCGGGCGAACCCGAACTTTGTGAGCTGGATCGACACTTTGCACGGCGGCATCCAAGCCACGCTGTTGGACGAGATCTGCGGGTGGGTGGTCTTTTACCAGCTGCAGACTTCCGGCGTGACGGCGAAGATGGAGATGCGCTACCGCAAGCCGGTGAGCACGCTGTGGCCGTACGTGCAACTGAACGCCCAGTTGGTGGAGCAGCGCCGGAACATTGCCATCGTGCACGGCGAAATCCTCAGTCCCGACGGCATGTGCTGCGCCGAATGCACCTGCACCTACTTTCTCTACACCGGCGAGAAGGCCAGGGAGATGGGCTACGAGCCCGCGACCCTCGGCGAGGAAGATGTGACCCTCGAAGAGGCGATTGCTTTGTTGGGGATTTAGAGATTCCACACGGCGCCTTCGGCTTCCTTTTTATCGCGGTCTCCGTCGTCTGCAGGGGTTCGGCTTGTCCGCCCCCACACGGCGCCTTCGGCTTGTGTGGGGTTATTAGCGCTTCGCGCGTTTTGTCCCTTCGGGACTGCTCAAGGAAAGTATTTTAAGAGATTAACGAATATTAACATTTTTATTTTTCTGATTATCTGCAACTTGTTCATAAAAAAGTTTGCGGATATGTCCGAGCGTACGGTGAATTTTGTATTTTCGCGGCCGATTTTTGAGAGGTAGAAGGTGTGACGTTGGCACTCCACGGTTCACCGTTCTCTGCTCACTAATCACAATATGTAGTGATAATAATAAAAATAAAGGTATATGAAAAAAGTTTTACTGTTATTGACAATCATGGTCACGCTTTGCACCTACGGATGGGCGCAGCTCGGCGTGGGCCAGCAAATGCAGAACAACAATTTCGAACAATGGACAACAGAGCCAGCACCACAATACTGGCACTCCATTAAAGACCCCTCAGGATCACAATCGTTAATAGGAATGGCGAGTTCAGGTACATTCGTTGAACAATCGTCAGGCGCTCCTGGAGGCACTGGAAACAAAGTGGTAAGATTAATTGCAGTTGATAAATCTGTTTTATTTGTAACCATCACGGCTAATGGAAGTCTATCAACGGGTCGATTTAATGTAGGAGATGCTTCTGCCTCAAACACCAAAAACTGCACCTATACAAGTACCAACTCCGGTTATAATCAGGTAATGACGGCGTATCCTGACTCCGTTTACGTCTGGACCAAGACAAGTTTCGGAGCAGGAAACGAGGCCAGTTTCAACATAGTTATCCATAACAACACTGTTTCTAGCGGAGCCAGTCATAATGCCGTATTCCAAGATCCGGCCCCGTCGAATGCAAACAACAGCGTTGTGGGTACTAATGCAACTGTAAACAATGCAAAAATAGTGGCAAAAGCATACAAGACATTCTACACCTCAAATCAGTGGGTACAACAGAAAGTGGCTTTCACTTATCCAAACAACAACACTACACCATCGTACATATTAGCCACTTTTTCCACAAACAAGAATCCTGGTGGGGGATCAGCAGGGCATTCCTTATACTTTGACGATGTCGTCCTCATCTATAACACCCGCCTGGCCACGCTGAAGGTCAACGGCAGCGATCTGGCGGGTTTCAACCCGGATGTCACCTCCTACAACTACCCCACTCCGATTTCATGTAGTGGCAGCGCACCTTCTGTAACCGGCACCTGCCAGTCGGCGCACGCCTCGACGCAAATCATGCACAATGCCACGCCTGCCGAGCCCTACACGACCATCCGTGTGAAGCACCTCAACCAGGAAAGCACTGTCTATAAAGACTATACCATTCACTTCACCTACCAAGGCTCCACCATCACCCTGAACAACGGCGGCAACTACACCGTCTGTCAGGGGCAGCCCCTCACTATGACGGCTTCGGGCGCGAGTTCCTACAGCTGGAGCAACGGTCTGGGCAATAGCGCGAGCGTGAGCGCCCCGACCGGCACGGCGGGCACCACCGACTACACGGTCACCGGCACCGATGCCAGCGGCTGCACCGCCACCGCGACGGCCACCGTCACCGTGAACCCGCTGCCGGCAGTGACCCTCACCCCCAGTGCCACCAGTGCCTGCACCCCGAACACCATCACCCTCACCGCGGGCGGCAACGCCACCTCATACTCGTGGTCGGGCGTGACGGGCAGCGGCACCTCCGTGACGTTGTCGGCCGCCAACACCTACAATGTCACCGTCACCGGCACCATCTCCAGCACCGGATGCAGTAACACCGCCAGTACCAGCGTCACCATCACCCAGGCGCCCACGGTGACCATCAGCGGCGAGGCTTCGGCCTGCTCCCAAGGCGAGCTCACAGCCTCCGGCGCCACCACCTACAGTTGGAGCAACGACATGGGCACCGGCGCCACCATCCATCCCACCGCGACCGGCACCTACACCGTGACCGGCACCACGAACGGATGCTCCGCCACCGCCCAGCAGCAGTTCCAG
>ONQE01000171.1 GCA_900319925.1 uncultured Bacteroidales bacterium
CTTTCAAGGAGGAGTAGAGCTCGAAGTTCCCGAAGGTGAAGCGGATATGATGGGTCGATTGAGAATAGTCGATGTGGACGGTGTCCGTTTGGTTGGCCAACACGTTCTTGAGATGCGCGAGCGGCTTCTTGGGCAGAATGAATGAGGAGAAATCGTCGGTTTTCACCTCGGAGTTGCAGTAGCGGACGAGTTTGTGTGCGTCGGTGGCCACGAAGGTGATGCCGTCGGACGAAAGGGCGCAATAGACACCCATCATGTTGGGACGGAGCTCGTCGTTGCCGGTCGCGAAGATGGTCTTGCTGATGGCGCGTTGCAGCACGGTGGAACGTATGTCGAAGCTCTGGGGCTCCTGAATCGGTTTCACTACCGGGTATTCGTCGCTCGGGAAGCAGGGAGCGCCGTATTCGCCGTTGGCCGACGTGAACTTCAGGATGTTGTTCTCCGTGTCGATGGCGAAAACGAGCGGCATGTCAGGCATCAGCTTCAACGTCTCGAGCAGGATTTTGGCGGGCACTGCAACGGAACCTTCGCCATCCACATTCTCCAATTCAATTACGGATGTCATCGTGGATTCCAAGTCGGAGGCCGTGAGTTTCAATTGGTTGCCTTCTATGGTCACTAAAAAATTGTCCAAGATGGGCATGGTGCTGTTGGATCCCATCACGCCACTGATGGCACTTAAGTTGCGATATAACAAGTCGCTGGATACGATGAATTTCATATTGTTTCTTTATTTTATTTCAAACGGCAAAAATACAAAAATATGGATATGCACGGGTTGGAAATTTCGTTCAAGGAGTGTTGTGAGCAACACCTCTACGGGCGGTTTTCGTTCCGAAGTCTAACCATTTCCTCCAGTTCCGCATACCATTCCTCCCCATATTTGGCTATCAGCGGTTCGCGAAGGAACTGGTAAACAGGAAGTTTCAGACAGTTTCCGTTTTCCACAGCTGTCTTGCAGATGGACCAGTGGTCATAGTTCAGTGCCTCGTAGTCGCCGACTTTGCTGATTCTTATAGGGTAGAGGTAGCAGGATATCGGTTTGCGGAAGGGGATTTCGCCGAGGAGAAAGCTTTTCTCGATGGCGCACTTCGCCACTCCGTCTTCGAAAAAGGCGAAGGCGCAGGCGTTGTTGCTCTCCATCAGCGGGGTCTCGAAGGAGTCGCCACCGGTGAAAACAAAGGTGCCGCCGTTCTCGACAACGGCGACACCTTCTTCGGTCATATACTTTTGAAAATCAGGATAATAGTCCTCTAGTTCGGCCACTTCTTCGGGAGAGACGGGCGCACCCAAATCTCCGTCCACACAACAAGATCCTTTGCATTGCGCAATGTCGCAGCAGAAACACTTGTCGATCAGTTCTTCCGAAACGAGGACATTTCCGACAATCAGCATCGTATCCAACGGTTAGCCAAGACGTTTGAACTGGCAGGTGAAGTGGCGCATCAGCTCGGCCTCCCAAGTGATTTCCAGACCGCGTTTGATGGTGTCGCGGCGGTCATAGACGTTCTTGAGGGCGGCGGCGATGACGTCCATGTGGTTGTTGGTATAGACGCGGCGCGGGATGCAGAGACGCACGAAGTCATTGCCTCCGAAGCGGTTCTCGCGGGTCACGGGGTCGCGGTCGGCGAGCACGTAGCCGATTTCACAAGCGCGGATGCCGGCTTCGAGGTAGAGCTCGCAGGTCAGCGTCTGGGCGGGAAACTCTTCTTTCGGGATGTTGGTGAGCACCTTGTCGGCGTCGACGAAGATGGCGTGGCCACCGGCGGGACGCTGGTAGGGGATGCCGTATTCGTCGAGTTTGTCGGCCAGGTATTGCACTTGTTTGATGCGGGTCTCGACCATCTCGAATTCGATGTTCTCTTTCAGACCGACGGCCAAAGCGTCCATGTCACGGCCGTTCATACCGCCGTAGGTCAGGAAGCCTTCGAAGGGGATGCAGAACAGCTTAGCGCCGTCGTACCAATCCTGTTTGTTGGTGGCGATGAAACCGCCCATGTTCACGAGGCCGTCCTTCTTAGCGCTCATCGTCATACAGTCGGCGTAGCTGAACATCTCCAAGGCGATTTCGCGCAGGGTCTTGTCGGCATAACCTTCCTCGCGGGTCTTGATGAAGTAGCAGTTCTCGATGAAACGGGCGCTGTCAATGTTGACCGGAACGCCATACTTGTGGCACAGCTCGCAGGTTTCGCGGATGTTTTTCATGCTCACGGGTTGGCCGCCGACGGTGTTGTTGGTCACGGTGAGGACCATGAACGGTACGTTGCCCTTGTTCTCTTGCAGCACCTTCTCGAGTTTTTCGAGGCTGACGTTGCCTTTGAAGGGGACTTCGAGCTGGGTGTCGTATGCTTCGGGCACGGTGACGTCGATGGCAAAGGCCTTGCGGCTCTCAATGTGGCCCTTTGTGGTGTCAAAGTGGGCGTTGCCGGGGATGACGTTGCCGGGTTTCACCAAATAGCTGAACAGCACGTTCTCAGCTGCGCGGCCTTGGTGGGTCGGGATGACATAGTTGAAACCGGTGAGTTCCGTGATGGTGTCCTTCATGTGGTAGAAGGAGCGGGCGCCGCCGTAGCTCTCATCGCCCATCATCATAGCGCTCCACTGACGGTCGCTCTGAGCGCCCGTGCCGGAGTCGGTCAACAGGTCGATATACACATAGTCGCTCTTCAGCATGAAGATGTTTTGGTGGGCTTCTTCCAGCCACTTCTCACGTTGTTCTCTTGTGGATTTCTTGATGGGTTCCACCATCTTGATTTTCCACGCTTCTGCAAAAGGTAATTCCATATTTTTTTTATTTGATGTTTATTGTTTGATGAATGAATTCTGAAATAAGGGGGTTAATAGTTTTCTGTTCGGGCAAGTGTACCGTCTTCGTTGTAGAAACGCCACTCTCCGGTTTTCTCACCTTGATGGTAAAGTCCTGTATATCTGGCGTTTCCATTTGAATAGAAGACAGTGTATCGGCCTTCTTCCTTGCCATCCTTATAGTAGGCTTTCGTCTGTACGGTGCCGTCAGGGAAGTACGCGTACCAAAGTCCGTCGCGATTCGCGCCGCTGCGGTTGCCGTCGATGTACTTTTGCTGGTTTTCGTACAAATGGGTCTCGTGTGCGATCTCGTCCGTCATGTTGCCCAAGCTGTCCAAGACGTAATAAACCACCACTTTCGGGGATTCGTCCTCATAGCGTTTCATTTCCACGCGACCGTAGAGCGAGTCCACAAAGTCGATGGGCGGAAAGACGTGCAGGCTGTCGATAAAAGCCTGTTCGTCGGCTACGGCTTGTTCCTTCTTGTTGTGATTGGAAACGGCAAGGAATGCCAACGCAGCCGCTAGCAGTCCGAACGACACAATCAAAAGTACAATGTGTTGTGTGCCAAAAGGTTTCGTTTCTTTCTCCATATATTTTCTGAGATGAGAGGAGGCGGGTTCTCGCCTGTCCTACAGCATTTATTTTCTTTTCTTTTTGAAAGACTTGTTCAACTCGTCAAGCACCTCTTGAGTGATATCGTGGGCAGCATCCGCATAGAGCAGTTGGCTGCCGCCGCCACCTTGGTAGGCAAAGATGTAGGAGGCATTGTAGCCTGCGTTCACCCGTTTCGCAGCGGCGAGTAGCGAGTCGTTCATCTGCTGTTGGGCGGCGACGTAGCGTGCCTCCAGTGATTCAAGGGCCTGGGCGTAGTCGTTCTGCAGGCGGGTGCTCTCTTCTTGGAGGCTCTGCTGGGAATACTGTGCTTGTTGCGGGGTGAGGGAGCCGGAACTGTAGTTTTTCTCAAAGTTGGCGGCTTTCTGCTCCAGCGATTTCTGGCGGTTCTGGAATACTACGGCCTGGCGCTGTTTGTCGGCATCGATGCTGTCGGTCAGAATCTTGACGAGCTCGTAGTTTTCGTTGATGGTGTCGATGTTGATATAGACGATTTCGCCGTTGCCGACTTCCGCCGGTTTCTCGATGGCAGCGGTTCTCCTGCCATTGCCAGTGAAATGCAGTACGAACAAGGCGACGACCGCTGCA
>ONQE01000172.1 GCA_900319925.1 uncultured Bacteroidales bacterium
TATTATGGCTATAGTCACACACGAATGGTAGGACCTATAAGCACAGACGAATATGCATATCCAACTCCTATGCATATAGATAATGAAGGTAACATCTACTTGTTCGCACAATTAGATTACGCAGGGAATGAGGAAGACCCCTATACTGTAGTCATAGACGGGGATTCCTCCAAAACTTATGACTTGTATTTGCCCAATAGCAGTTGCGGTAGTACCGCCTTGCATAATATGATGTTTTACAAATTTACACCGAACTGGGAGTTGGGTTTTGCCAAACTGATGGTACAAAACACCGAAGGGATTGCCACCTCTTGGGAATTTGCACACGACAGTATCAACCCTCAATATTTTATACATCCTGAATGGTTGTCATACGATGAGGAAGACAACATGTATGTTTCAGGTTTTGTGATGCTTGGGCTATCTTTTTATGGTGCATCCTTGCACCAGTATCCCGTTCACATTCATTTTGACAGTTTGCATTATGCAACCATAAATGACCAAAGCGGTACTCGTAGATTAAACTTTGTTATAAAATATAATACAGATGGTGACATTCTATGGTGTAACCAAATATACACAAAAGGAAATCCTCATACCTCTCCCTATGCTTATGCTGAATTATATGGAAATTGCTATCACAATAATTCGTTGTACATAACTGGGCGTGGAACATACAGTCTTGACGAATCAGTTGGTATTTTCTTTGACAGTACTTATTCTGTTCGATTGCAAGGTCCACAAAATATTGTAACAAATGTCGGCTATTTTGTCAGATATGATGCCACTTCGGGGAATTACATGAATCACGGGGTTGTTCCTGTTATAGACGACAATTCATCCGCCTCACCCGGTCCTGTTCCTGCTGTCATAAACAACAGGGTTTTTGCTTTGTCCTTATATAAGCAGTTTTCTTGGGATCCGGCAATTATTCAATGGAACACCGACGGGAACTTCATCAGCCATATTCCTTTTTCGACTGGGCAGTCTGAATTGGGTGCCGTCAACGCCAACCAAGATGGAACGCTTTTGGTTGATATGGTCGCGTTCTCTCCTGTGACGTTCAGCAACAATGTGGTTGCCGACTGCAACAACCCCGGAGGAAGTCATGCTGTTTTCGCGCTGTATCATAATCCCGAATTCACCCAGCCCTTCGTCCCCGACGACTCTGTGGGCATCGAGGATTACCTTGACAGGCGCGAGTGCGACATCTACATTTCTCCCAACCCCACGAGCGGTCCGGCCTCTGTGCACGGTTATATGTACGGTTACCAGAGCATAGAACTCTATGACCTCCAAGGTCGAAAACTCGCCGACCTCGTGGAGGCATGGCAACCCTCCAATGCCTCCACGATGCAGCCCATACCGGCGTTTGACCTCTCCCCGTACCCTGCGGGCACCTACCTCGTGAAGATCAACTTCGAGCGAGGGGTGAGCGTGGTGAGGAAAATAGTTAGGAGTTAGCAGTTAGTAGTTAGTAGTTGCGCTGGTTATAATTTTCGGCAAGACTGTTTAATTTTTCTTTTGTAAGTTCTAATGTTTTTTTTGTATCTTTGCCGCGTCATTTTCTTGAGAAGCCGTAGTGACTAAAGGTCTGCTTATCAGTTCAGGAGAATGACTTTTTTGTTTCTTCATATTTTGCGTTTTTAATTTATCTGGCGGGTGTCCGTCTGCATGGATATTATCAACAAGTTCAGCCTCGTTCTTTTTCATCTCTAAATTTTAAAGTTGTTGCCTGCAAAGTTACAAAATAAAAGCAAACAATTCAAGAGCCAATGATATTTCACTTACGGCAAAACACCCGCCGGTTCCCGCACACCCGGTCGCCGAACCGGTTCGCCCACTTCTCGCAGTACAGCTCGTAGTACGACATCCCTTTCCTCTTTCGGAGCCGTTCAAAACAGGGCAGGGTGGCCCAAAGGATGGAGGGAATGGCGATGACCGGTAAAAACAACGGTCCCAACAGGATGGATTGCAGACAATGCCCGTATTCGTGCACCAGCAAGTCGTAGTCCATCTTCGAAATCGCCCCTTTGTCGCTTTCGCTCAAGTCCGTGTCGTTCAGGAAGATGAACATCCCGCATCCGGTGCTGTAAGGGATTTTCCAACAAGTCACCACGCTCGACCGGAAGAGGAAATGCCGGTTCGGGAGGAATACCAGAAACAGAAGCAGCCCGATGTCATTCTGGACAATCCCCCACGTCCACTGCACAACCGCGCAAAGCAAAAATCTGACCGTTTTCATAACATTAAACAAGCCATTGAAATCCCTTAGACGTGATATAGTCATTGTTTTCAGATTCGCTGCAGCCATTGGCTCATGAAACGATCATAAACGATGTACCCTTCCGGCATACGATAGAGCAACTCCTTTTCGCATAGGACGTCCAGGGCGGTTTTTACGCTGCTGGATCCAGACAGGCCGTGTTTCTTGATGAACTCTTTGCCCATAGGCTGCTCGGCCACCCTCTCCTTAGCTACCGCCCGAAGCAATGAGAATTGGTTATCGGTGAGGAACATCACAAGACTTTCATACTGAGGTTTTTTACTCTCTACAACATTTAAGATGGTCTCCCGAAGTTGGGCGGAACTGGAAACAGTTCTGAATTTTTCGTACAATCTGTTCAGAACGGATTGGACATACCAAGTATAGCCATCGTAAGTGTCGTAAAGTTCACGAAACACCTCGCGGTCCAGTCCACCTTTGTTCGTTTCAAAGAAGTTGTTGGCGAACTGATAGTACGTCTCTTCGTTAAGAGGAGCGAGATTCAATATGTCCGTGCTTTGGTAGAAAGGGCGTTGCGGGGAGGTGAACATTTCGGACATTATATGCTTCTTGCTGCCCGAGAAGACGAAATGGATGTTATGCGAGAACTGAATGTAGGACCGGAGCATCGCCTCTGTTCCGGATTCCGGATATTCGTTGATTTGCTGGAACTCGTCAATGGCGATGAAAACTTCGCGCTGAATTTTGTTGAGATAAGTGAAAATGTTCCGAATGGTCATTTCCGATTGCGTCGGATCCACATTTAATGTCACATTCGGCATCCCGGTGAGGGCATCCACACCCAGAACCGGTCTCAAGGAGCCGAGCATCTCCAACATCTTCTTGCCCAACATCTTGCTTTTAGAGAGCGTTTCGTTGAGCACCGCCGTACCAAGCATACGCACAAATTCGCTTTGGCTTTTGGTAGGGAAGATGTCAATGTAGATGCAAATCGCGTCCTTGTTTTCGGATTTGATATGGTGAAAGGTATTCCAAATCAGCCCTGTTTTGCCCAATCTGCGTGGAGAAATCAGCGTAATATTGCGTCCATTATAGAGCGTTGAAGTCATAATTTCGGTCTCTTCAATACGGTCGCAGAAGTACTCTGGACTCTCGTAACCTTGGCATATAAAGGGATTTACAACCTTTTTCTTCATAATATTCAGACTATAAATGTTCAATATTCATTACGTAATTTCCGTAACGGAAAAACTGAAATGCAAAAGTACAAAAAATTTCTTTCAAAAATAATATGTACTTTTGCCGTCTTAAATTGATAATATGCGAAAGATAATCACCCCCATAATCCTCCTCGCCATGATGACCGCAACCGCGCAACGCGATTATACCCAGTATGTTAACCCGATGATCGGGACCAACGGCATGGGGCACACTTTCCCCGGCGCATGCTACCCCTTCGGGGGCGTGCAGGTGAGTCCCGACACGGACACCATCCCCCACAACATCAACGGTCGCTACCAGCCGGGCGTCTATGACTACTGCGCCGGCTACCAATACCGCGACTCGACCATCGTGGGTTTCAGCCACACCCACTTCAGCGGCACCGGCCACTCCGATATGGGCGACGTCCTGGTGATGCCCTTCACCGGTGAGGTGCAACTCAATCCCGGCACCGCCGACAACCCCGACGGCGGCTACCGCTCGCGCTTCAGCCACACCACC
>ONQE01000173.1 GCA_900319925.1 uncultured Bacteroidales bacterium
TCCCGCTCGACAAAGACCTTGACGTGGAAACGGTCACCATCCAAAGCGACCCCACGGTCGAGAACGGCGTCATCATCAGCAACAACGACGCTCTTTATCTGCGCGGTATTGTCGACTCCGCCGGCCTCCATCTTCAAAACGACACGGTCACTTTCATAATCGACACGACCATCGCAAACACCCCCATCAACTTCAGTGTCGGTGTCAGCATGACCCATCCCACCATCCAACCGCCCGTAAACGGCGTTATGGAGTGGACCAGCATCGCAAGCGGCAACGCCTCCACCACTGTCCTCGGCCTGCCCATCAACGCAGTCATTACTGGCGATATGCGCTATAAAACGATCTTGAGCTACTAAATATATAGTATATTTTTGCTTGGCATAAAAAAGGATGCATCCCTGTTGGGACGCGTCCTTTTTTATACTACGATAATGAACAAGAGTTAGGCCGGAGTTGGTGACGGCCAACCCCTCACTTCTCCGCCTTTAACGGCAGGTATATCGTGAACGTGCTGCCCTTGCCCTCCGCGCTCTGCACCTCAATGCGGCCGTGGTGGAGCTGAACGATCTTCTTGACGTAGCCTAACCCCAGTCCGTATCCCTTGACATTGTGGATGTTGCCGTGCGGGACACGGTAGAAGTTGTCGAAAATCTTCCCGAGGGCCGTCTGCGGGATACCGACGCCCTTGTCGGAAACGGAAACGATGAAATGTTTCTCGTCAGAGAGCGTGTTCACCAAGATCTCGGGATTGCCGGTGGAGTACTTGATGCCGTTCTCGATGAGGTTGTTGAGCGTGTTGGTGAGATGCGTGCGGTCGCCGAAAACCTGGTATCGGTCGGCGTTCAGCGCAACGCTCAACACCCCGTTCGAGGAATTGACCAACAACGCGAAACTGTCCGTGATCTTTTGTATAAGCTCATGCATGTCAAGGAGTTCCACGTTCATCTTGATTTGCCCCTTGCGAAGCTGCGCGGTCTCCAACACCGTGGTCACCATATCCTTGAGCCGGTTGTTCTCGTCGTTGATGATCTCCACGTAGGAAGCCCGTATATCCTTGTCCTCCAACATACTGGGGTCGGCTAACACCTCGCAGGCCAGGGAGATGGTGGCGATGGGCGTTTTGAACTCATGGGTGACGTTGTTGATGAAATCGTTGGTCACATCCTGCGTCTTCTTCTGCCGGTAGAGCGAGTAGAGCGCGACAAAAGCCACCGTGAAGGTGATGACGAAGAAGACGAGAATCATCGCGATGATGTTGCTCATGCGCTTGAAGACGATGCCGCGGACAGTGGGGAAGTAGATGATCAGGTAGTGCGGGGAACTCACCTTCTCGTTGTATTTCAGCAGAAAGACGAACTCACTGCCGAGAATCTCCTCCGGGGTGGCGCTCTGCGGCGAGACCACAAACTGCGCGGTGAAGGCGTTGTAGAGCGCGAAGTCGAAACGGTCCTCGATGTTCTCGTTTTTCAATGCCTCCTGCAAGATGCCTTGAAGCTTTTCCTCCGAGAGGAGTTCACGGGTTGCGCTGTCGAGCTGGATAAGGTTTATGTCCTTGATGTTGAAGATGTTGGTGATGTCGTTCTTCACATTCTTCGGATCGCCGGGGTCGTTGTACTGGGGGAACAGCCGACGGTAGGCCGCCGTGAAATACTCCGTGTCGTTGGCAATAATCCGCGAATCGTTCTCCTGGAAATAAACCGTCGATTTGATGACCCCGATGGGCTGGTTGTTCACGCTGTCGATGAGGAACTTGCGCGACTGCTGCATGGCGACGATCCCGGCAGTGTCGATCTTCTGTTGGTCCATACTCTCGGCATCCATCTCGAACAGGGCGTTGGTGTCGTTCTTGATGATGGCGTCAATGCGGTCCACAGCCTCGTTGCCCGCCGACAACACTTCATTCACAAAGATGCTGCGCTGCACCTTCTCGGCCTCCGTGTAAAGGTACAGAATACCGATAATCAGCGGGATGGCGGACAACCCGACCAGGATGTACAATGTTACGAGAATGCGTTTTTTCATTGTTTAGTGAACGGTGAACAGTGAATAGTGATTGGAGGGATTGCAGGACTGTCATTTTATGGCTGCCGCGTCCCATAGGAATTGCAGCGTGTCGATGCCGTCGGGGTAGTCGGTGAGGGTGGGGGATTGGGCGTGGCCGAAGGGTTCGGCGTGCGCGATGCGCGGGTCGCGGCAGGCAATGTACTGAAGCAGCTCCCGGTCGTCGGTCAGCCGGCGGTTGACGGCCTCGAGATCATCGTAGTATTCGTAATACACCATCCCGATGGGCGAGGCGTAGTTTTGGCTTTCAACAAGGAGGAATGTCCCGGCGTCCATGTAGTACAGCTTGTTCATCAGATGGACGGCCTTCTGGTATTCCAGATTGTTGTTGAACTGATGGTGCTGGGCAATGCTCTGGCTCTGCTGGGTCAAAATACGCAAAAAAGGCACGAAATCGTAGTCTTTCGGCACGAACAGCTTGGAGACGGAACGACATCCTAACCCGAAGTAGAGGTAGATGTCATCGGCGAGAGCGCGGAGCTCGTCGTCGCTTTCCTCGCCGGTGAGCACGGCCACACTGTTGCGGTTCTTGCGCAGAATGTGCGGGTATTTGCTGAAGTAGTACTCGAAGTATCGGGCGGAATTATCACTCCCTGTGGCGATTATGGAATCGAAGTTCGACACTTTCTCGACGAAGGAGATGCGCTCGGCGAAACGCGGCTCGATGCGGATGAGCTCGTCCGCGAGCACGGGCAGCAACCGCTTGTCCTGCGAGGAGAGCTTTCCCTGGTAGTCGTTGCCGGCGACCAGCACGCAGAAAAAATCGTGGAAGGCGGCCAACGGGATGTTGCCGGCGGAAATCACGGCCACGGTGCGGCGCGGGTCCTCCGCCGGTACAATGTCCTGATACTTCACGTAATAGGCGTCCAACGCCTCGGGCTCCAGCATCTGCCCAATACCGGAGAGCGCACGACGGCAGAACTCCGGCGTGAACCAGCTGTTCTCACGGTACTGCCGCTCGATGACTTCGCTGAACACCTCGCCAACCCATTGCGGATCGGCGAGGTGTTGACCTAATTGTTTGAATGCTTGGATATTATTGATGAACATGGGCTGTTTGTCCTTGTGAGATACGCCCCACACTGCAGCTTCGCTTTCTCATTGGGGCTTGTGATACGCCCCACACTGCAGCTTCGCCTTGTCATTGGGGCTTGTGATACGCCCCTACACTGCGGCTTCGCCTTGTCTTAGGGGCTTGTGATACGCCCCACACTGCGGCTTCGCCTTGTCTTAGGGGCTTGTGATACGCCCCACACTGCGGCTTCGCCTTGTGTGGGGTTACTTGCACTTCGTGCGTTTTGCCCCTCCGGGGCTGTTTAAGGAATTATGTTTCAATATATGAGAGAGCTTTCGTTACCAACTGCTAACTGCTAACTATAAACTATTAACTATTAACTATTAACCGCTCTCACCACCTCCTCGAAGATCCTCTTCACTTCCGCTTCGGGGAACTGTTCGATGAGGCCTTGACCGACCAGCAGGTCCATGGCGCGGTGGGTCTCGTCGATGTCGCGTTTGGCGAGTTTGTAGATCTCCTCGCGGGTGAGCGGGGTGCGGGCAAGACCGGCCTTGACAGCACATTCGCCCACGGCGGCGGCCACCTCGGGGAAGAGGTCACTGTCCATCATCGTGGGCATGATGTGGTCGGGCGTGATGCCCTGACGCTCAGCGAAGTTGGCGATGGCGTGTGCGGCGCAGACAGCCATCTCGTCGGTGATCTTGCGGGCCGAGACCAGCAGCGTGCCTTTGAGGATGGAGGGGAAGCAGACGGAGTTGTTGACCTGGTTGGGGAAGTCGCCGCGACCGGTGGCCACGATGTAGGCGGGGGTTGGCGCAGACGAACACGATGGCCTTCTCCGCCATCAGCGACACCCATTCGGGCTTGATGGTGTCGGGACCGGGCTTGGAGAGCGCCACCAAGACGTCAGCCCCCTTGAAGGCCTCCTCCTCGGTGTCGATGCACTGCGGGTTGGTGGTCTGGCAGAGCTTCCACTGCGGGTAGTAGCGCGGATCGTTCTTATAACGTTCGCGGTTGCGGTGCAGAGCTCCCTTGCTGTCGAACAGGATGATGTTCTCGGGCTTCGCGCCGTCCTCCATCATCAGCCGGGCGATGCTGCAGTTGGCCGCTCCCGAGCCGTAGAGCACGATTTTCACCTCATCGAGGCGTTTGCCCACGAGCTTGAGAGCGTTGAGCACACCCGCGAGCGTCACGCAGGCAGTGCCCTGTGCGTCGTCGTGCCAGACGGGGATGTCACAGGCTTCGCGCAACTCGTCGAGCACGCGGAAGCAGTTGGGCTGGGAAATGTCCTCCAGGTTCACGGCTCCGAAGCTGGGCTGTACCATCTTCACGAAGTCGATGATCTTGTCGGGCTGGTGCTCGCCGTTCTCGTCGCGGCTGTCGATGCAGAGCGCGGTAGCGTCGATACCGCCCAAGTATTTCATGATGAGTGCTTTGCCCTCCATCACGCCGAGACCGCCGGGAGGCGTGCAGTCACCGTCGCCCAACACGCGGGTGCTGTCGCTGACCACGGCCACCATGTTCGAGCGGTTGCTGAGCTGGAACGAGCGGTCGTTGTTGTCGCGGATGGTGGTGGAGATGGCCGAAACACCGGGCGTGTACCAGGCGTTGAACCAGTTCAGGCTCTCGATGGGCACTTTCGGCAACGTCTGCATCTTGCCACCGTAATATTCGTGCGCGAAGAGCGACAGCTGCTTGTAAAACAGCGTTTTGGCTTTGGCTTTCTGGGACTCGTCGAAAGACTCCGGGAATAATTTGTCAAGGTTTTCGATAATATTGCTCATAATTTGTGGTTTTTTCTATGATTAGAATGATGTGGTCATGGACAGGCCTACACCGTAGGAGGCCGGCACAGCGCGGCAGACACCGCCGACGCAGAGGATGCCTTCCTTGGTCTTGCCGAAGTTCAGCGCGATACGAGTGGTGTTCCAGACGTAAGCGCAGGAGATGTTGTAATAGTGGGTTTTATGCACGGGATCCGGGTTGCCGTAGTTCCATTCATCCCCGACGGAGACGAACCAGCTCGGACTGAACGAGTACTCCAACATGGCATACACGCTACTGCCTTGGTCGTCTTTGGTGTAGAGATGCTGGGCCTCGAGACGCAGGGCGTGTTTGGGGGTGATCTTGTACGACAGGTCGGAGGCGACCATGTGGCCGCGCATCATGCCGGCGTGACCCTGCAGGACTTCCAGGTTGTAGGTGATGTAGTTGTAGGCGAGAATCCACTTCCACTTCTTGTTGTTGAAGCGGTGACTGATCTCGAGACCAATGTCCTGGTAGAGCAGGTTGGGACCGAACTTGAAGAAATCGGAGG
>ONQE01000174.1 GCA_900319925.1 uncultured Bacteroidales bacterium
AGATGGAGGGGGAGGAGACGCTGTCGATCAGGTCCCCGTCCGGGTTGTACCATTGGTATTTGAGGATGGAGGCGATTTCCATGGCATGCACCGAGATGGTGGAGCCTTCGCAGGTTTCGGTGACGGTGAGGCCGTCGTCGAACCAGATTTTCTGCACATCGGCCATGGTGAGCGGGTAGAAATTCACGTGGAAGTAGGCGCCGCAGGCATCCTCGATCTTGCAGGAAAGCTGATGCCGCGAGTCCATAGGCCTGTTCGGGAAAATGGCCGGCACAGTCGGGTCGGCGATGACCGTGTCACCCAAGATGTTGCCTTGCTTGTCAATGGAATCGTACAATGTGTAACGGTAGGGTGGGGTGCCGTTGATGCCCTTGATGTATGCATTTCCGGATGTGCTCGTGGAGTCGCAAAGGTAGGCGAAGGCATATTCGAACTCCACGGTTGCTCCGTCATAGTCAATGGTGTCATAAAAGGAAACAATGTCGCACATCTGGTAGGAGGAACTGGGGGCAATGCGGACCACGTACTGACCTGGCATGGAGATGCGGATGGGTGAACCCACGCTATGGAGTGTCCCGTCATAACCTCCGACAGGACCGTCCACAATCTGGAAACGGGTGTTCAAGGTGGTGTAGGTGGGGGGCAGCGGCAGACCTGTGGAGGAGGAGGTGTTCCGACTTACGTGCGAGTACGCACCCGCTGTATAGGTGATGTAACGGTCGGTACACTGTTGCGTCGCCTCAAAAGCGGGCTCTTCGGTCAGTTCGGTGCTGTAAATGTCTGGGAAAGAATATTCGTTCCGGAACGTGAAAGTGTCGCACGGGGTCATGACCTTGAATTTGTAGGGGCCGGAAGGCAGGCAGTAGTCGCTCAGGTCCATGGACAGGCCGTCATAACCTCCACTGATGGTGGCCACGTTCTCCAGATTATCCCGAGTCACCGTCCAAGAGTGCGTCTCCGAGCTATAAACAGCGCTGAAGTTGTATCGGTTGTTGTACGGGCTCTCCTCCAAGATGATTTGGGTGCCGTCAGGATCCACTTCCGAATGGTAGTGCTCAAACACTCCGACAGAGCCTTTACTCTTGCAGCAATGGTCTCCGTTTGTCTTTCTTGTCCGCCAATCCACCACCTGCATGCCCACGTCGTAGCAATAGGGCAGGGAATCAAATCGGGTGTACAGCACACAGCCGTGCGCATCCACCAATTGGCGTTGGATAGGCAGCATCAACGGGTTGCTCATCGTTCGGTCGCGGAACGATCCGTAGATGGCCTCCACCTCAGTGTCGTACAATCTTGATGAGCTGGAGATGCCACTTATCACATCCACCTTGATGACAGAATCCTTCTCCGTGTCGGTATAAATCCAGGTTAGAGGATGCGTATAATGGTGACGATAGTAGGAGTTGTCGTTGTCTCTGGTGAGATGGTTGAGATCTTGGTAGCGGTAGTAAATCTCATGGTACCAACGATGCCAGTACCATTTGTCGGTACAGGTGTCGTTGTCAATCAGCGTCGAGTCGCGCTTGTCGGAATAATCCCTTTCGTAATAGGCTTCGTTGGGTTTCCTTAACTGGAAAGTTTTGGTCTTGGCTTCGTCGCCGCAGTAGGTGCGCCGATATTGGAGCGAGATGTTGTGGTTCCAAATGTCGCAGTATTGGTGTGCCTCCTCAAGGGTGTCACGCAGCAAAGCGCGGAAGCCGCTGAGCACCGGCGGGAACGGTTTCCATTCGGTGCCCTCGAATCCGTCATACACGAAGCGGTATTCGGCATATAGGGGCATCAGTGCCGTGTAGTATTCGTAGTCTTTATCCAATACTGCGTTGATTTTCACCACATTGCTGTCCTGCATGTTGCCGGAGGAAGCATAGACCTCCACATAGTCGAGAGTGGGGAAGCTGACCTCTTCCACAACTTGTCCCGTGCGGGGGAGGCCGTAGTCGCACCCATCGACGAGGTAGAAGTCCCAATCGCCGGCGGGGAGGCTGTCCACGGAGTAGTAGAGGTAGTAGTCGTAACGAGTCTCATTCCTCCCGTGGTACATCGTGTCGGGGAAAACCACCGTGCGCAGCGTGTCGGTGGTACCGTGTCTGCGCACCGTCACCGTGTACGGGAAACGACCGTTTTCTATTTTGAGCTGGATGCGTCCTGTGTTCTCGCAGTCCAGCGTTGGGTGCTTGCCGTAGCCGGTCATCGTGTTGGAGGTCACATACAGCGCCGAGGCCGACGGTTTCACGTAAGTGGTGGGGATGGTGAGCACAGTGGTGGTGTCCTTCTTCACCTGCTCGTAACCGCTTGGGGAGGACGCACTGTGGGTGCAGATAGCCTCCAATCCCACCGTGTAGGTGCCGTAGTCCACGATGAGCGTGTCCCATCCTCCTTGTGCCGCCATGACGGAGTCCGTCAGGTAAAGCCCCGAGTAGTGCTTGGCCGTGTCACCTTCTGCGATGTAGTACGCGCGGACCTCGGAAAGCCCTGCCGGCAGGGCGGTGAGGACATGCCCCGCTCCGTCCAAGAGTGCGTAAGCCACCTTGCCGTTATTGTAGCATGTGGCTGGGATCACCTCGAATTTCACGCTGAAGGGGCAATCCTGTGCTGTTGCCACGTTCAGCATGATCATCAAGGCTCCGAAAAGCATAAAGATTTTCTTCATATTCGTTTGTTTATTATTATATTTTTCTCTTTGCTCTTTTTATATTTCTTGAGAATTGCAAAATACAAAAACAAATCCACTGTAGCAGTGGATTTCATGCTGAATATCAGTGTGATAAAAAAATCGACACCTTGCAATTCCCTAATTGCAAAAGTAATAAGTCAAAAAGTAGCTTAAAATGCTTTTTGTTGTTATATAAACAACTTTTTGTTGTTATAAATGCAACAAATCAGCTGTTTTTGTATTGTTTTTTGTATTCATCTGACAAATCTTGGAAGAAATTGTGGTCAAGAATGCGGGAATATCGTTCCAAGACAGAGAGGTCGATGCTTTCGCGGTCAAGGATACGATACATGTTGGTGCGCTCGCTGTTGGCCATCATAGCGAATTGCCTGACGGAAATTCGTTTCTCATCCAACACATTCCTGATAAGATGTCCTATATGCATACAATCTCCTCTTTTTACATCAAATTGTAAAATTGCGCAAAAGTAGGATTTTTTCGGGTTTTGGAATCACTATGCTGTTGTAATAAAAACAACAGATTATTGTGCAAAAAGCATCGTCTGTAACGGACCGAGACGGCCACACAAAGGGGGGTGCTCAGGCGGAGAAAGAAGCCTTCGGACTCCGACTTCGAAGCGTAAATTATGTATCTTTGCGCCCTGAAAGCGGTCGGCTTTCGGGTGGTCACGGCTCTCTGTAGATAGGTCGGTATAAGCTGTTGTTCGCGTATGAATTCTCGAGCGGGAGAGGTGACAAACTCAAAAAGATTCGCATAAATATGGACTGTTATGGCAGAAACAAAAAACAAATTTGTCGTTGCAATTGATTCCTTCAAAGGGTGCCTGACCTCGCGGGAGGCGAACCAAGCGGCTGCGGAAGTCATCGGAAGAGTTTACCCGGCCGCGGAGGTTGTGCAGATACCCGTCAGCGATGGGGGAGAGGGCTTCATCGACGCCTTCCGTTCGGCCATCGGCGGCGACATCCAGGAGCTGACGGTGAACGACCCGCTGATGCGGCCTGTCGTGGCCCGCTACCTGCTGAAGGACAAAACGGCGGTGATTGAAATCGCGCAGGCGAGCGGCCTGCCTCTGCTCTCGAAGGAGGAGCGCGACCCGTTGGTGGCTACCAGCTACGGGACGGGCGAACTGGTGGCGGATGCCGTGCGCAAGGGGGCGGAGCGTGTCATCGTGGGACTCGGCGGCAGCGCCACCAGCGACGCGGG
>ONQE01000215.1 GCA_900319925.1 uncultured Bacteroidales bacterium
CTGGAACATCCAGTACCGTCCGGAAGGCGGACAGCTGAGCACGGCTTCCACCCAGACGAACAGCTACACCATCACCGGACTGACGGGCGGCACCACCTACCAAATCCAGGTGCAGGCCAACTGCGGCGACGGCAACCTCAGCGACTGGTCCCCGGCCATCAACGTGACCACCACCGGCATCGAGAACTGGCTGGAGAGCAGCGTCAACCTCTACCCGAACCCGGCCAAGGAGTACGTGGACATCCGCGTTGACGGCGACCTGAACGTCACGATGATGGAAGTGTACGATGTCTATGGCAAGCTGATCAACACGGTCAACGTCATTGACAACCCGACCCGCATCAACGTCTCCTCCCTTGCCAACGGCATGTACTTCGTGCGCGTGACGACGGAGAAGGGCGCGGTGACGAAGACGTTCGTCAAGAGGTAATGGATAATGGATAATTGAGAATTGATAATGGATAATGAACGGGTACCGATAACGCTATCGGTGCCCGTTTTCTTTAACCCATAAACCTTAAACCTTAACCCTTAAACCTTAACCCATAAACCTTAAACCATAACCCTTAAACCATAAACCATAACCCTTAAACCTTAAACCTTGCCAACCCTGTTATACCCCCACCACGAAGCATCCCAGATCACTCATCCTCGCATGTACCTCTCGGAAGAGACGCAACTGGTTGCGGGTGCAAAATCATAAAAATTACATGGTAATGACGAACGTAATACAAACATTTTTTCAACCATTGAAAATCATACCACAAAATTTGTATATTTGCGGCCTTAAAAATATTAGGTTGAGAAAGTTATAAATATTTACAAATCAAACAATTAATAAAAGTAAGATGAAAAACAAAGGACTGATTTTATTCTTCACCATCCTAATTGCGTTGGTCTGCATCTACTGTCTGTCGTTCTCATTCGCCTCATGGCGTGTGGAGAGCAAGGCGGCGAAGTTCGCCAATGACCCCGCGGCCCTCGAGGAGGTGAAGAGAATGGCAAACGGTGACGTTATGCTGGAGAAACATCTGACCGATTCCGTGGTGGATGCCCGAACCCGCCAGTATCTGACGGGCATGAACGACAAGAAAGTCTATCTCGGGAACACCTACAAACAGTGCAAATACAAGGAGCTCAACCTGGGCCTTGACCTTAAGGGCGGTATGAACGTGACCCTTGAGATCTCGATGCCCGACGCTGTGAAGAGCCTGGCCACCAACACTGACGACCAGCTTTTCAAGAACGCCTTCGAGAAAGCGCAGACTGAATACGCCAACACCGTGAACGGCGACTTCATCGACATCTTCGTGAAGAACTTCAACGCCGAGAAGAAAGCGCTGAACCTCAACAACGCCAACCTGCGCACCTACTTCGGCGAGCGTTCCGGTCTGAAGAACGCCTCCGACGCCGACATCATCACCTACATCCGCAAGGAGAGCAACGAGATCGTGGACCGCACCTTCAAGATCCTGCGTACCCGTATCGACCGTTTCGGTGTTGCCCAGCCCAACCTGCAGATGCTGCAAGGCGGCCGTATCCTCGTGGAGTTGCCCGGTGTGAAAGAACCCGAGCGTGTCACCGACCTGTTGAAGAGCACCGCGAAGCTGGAGTTCTGGGAGGTCTATAACGACGTGGTCGGCGGCCGTTCCATCCAACAGCGCTTCGCCGAGGCCGACGCCAAGTTAGCCCAGCAGCTCAAGAACAAGAAGGAGGCCGCTCCCGCCACCGAAGCTGACGCCGCCATCGACGCCGCTTTGGAAGGCGACACCACCCTCGCCGCTGCCGAGAACGCTCTCCCGCCCGTTGAGGACGAAGAAGAAGAAGAAGACATCGAACTCGGCGAAGGCGCCATCCTCAGCCACGCCGTCACCGGCGGCGGCATCGCCATCGCCTATTTCCGCGAAGCCGACATGCCCAAGATCGACCAGATGCTGCCCGAGTTGAGCCGCATCCTCGGCGACCCGAACGTCGTCTTCTACTGGGGTTCCCCCGAGAAGTTCGACACCATCTCCGGCTATCCGCTCTATCCCCTCAAGAAGAAAAACGACCGCGTCGGAC
The DNA here is from genome assembly GCA_900319925.1 of uncultured Bacteroidales bacterium. Taxonomy (GTDB): domain Bacteria; phylum Bacteroidota; class Bacteroidia; order Bacteroidales; family WCHB1-69; genus F23-D06. The sequence goes on from ONQE01000215.1 coordinate 2,062, forward strand.
CGCTGTTGAGCTCCGAGACTGTCGGCGGCAACCGCGTGGTGCGCACCGCCCGTCAGGATGTTGACCAGAACAACCGTGTGGTCGTCACCATGTCTATGGAAGACCAAGCTGCCGACGAGTGGCGCAAGATCACCCGCGAGGCTGCCAACAACAGCACCAAGCTGACCTGCATCGCCATCGTGCTCGACCAGTTCGTCTATTCCGCCCCGACGGTGCGTTCCGAGATTCCGAACGGTAACTCCGAGATCTCCGGTAACTTCACCATCGAAGAGGCCAAGGACCTCGCCACCGTGCTGAACTCCGGTAACCTGGAGGCTGGCGTCAACATCGTCCAATCCGAAATCGTCGGACCTACTCTTGGTAAGGAGTCCATCAAATCCGGTTTGCTCTCCTTCCTCGGTGCTTTCCTGTTGGTCATCATCTACATGTTCCTG
>ONQE01000178.1 GCA_900319925.1 uncultured Bacteroidales bacterium
AAATACCTCGATATGATAGTAAATGAGGGATTGTTGGAGAAGATAAAGATTGGGCGAACCAATTACTATATAAATAATAGGCTGATAGACCTATTCATGAACCATCAAGACAATGAATCACAAAATGTTGATGTTATTGAGTCGGTTTATAATAAATAATGGATATGTACCCAAAAAGTCAAAAACGGGTTCATATCCCATTCAATATGTACCCAAAAAGTCAATTTCGGGTACATATTCAACAAACATGTATCCCAAAATACGTTTCTGGGTACATAATTAGATGTTTTTAACTTGATTTTTGTGGCAGAAAAACACAAATAGTAAACTGAAAATTAAAGTTAGAAAAACACAACTAATTATATTTCAATAATATCCTATCTTTCTTTTTAGAAACAATTAAAAGATGGAACTCCTCCATATCAAACACGAAGACTTCACGCTGACGGTGGAGAGCACCCAGTTCCAACGGATGTGGGACAAGGGGGAGCACATACTCGGCAGGGAGAGGTTGAAATCCCCCTACCGATGGGGAGACGGGGTAGAGTCTGTACAGTTGGTGCATGATGGCGTGGAACAGGATATAACAATGGACGATGCCGATGCGGAAGCAATATTCTTTGAGCAGACGGACTACAGTGTTTGGGTGGATTTCAAGAAGAGGGTGGTAAAAGCTTGGTTCGACAGTCCGAGGAAGGATGTCAATGAACGCTTCTCGTGGAAGGGGAGCAAGCAACTGCTGGCAGGATTCCTGAACTACGGCAACGAGATTGGGCGTGCCGACATGCCGATAGTCTACACCCTTGACGGGGTGCAGAAACGCTTTGTATTCTCCTACGATGTTATCTCGGCCAAACTGGACTATCACAACGATTGGAAGGCGATAATCAAAGACATTGAGGCGGAATACCGCATGCTCTCACTAGACTACTTGAAACGCACCTATCACGGCATTAAGGAGGAGAAGGGAGAGAGTTACGACATCATTTGGTGGAATGTTTTTGCAAGCAAGCAGGAGCAGTTTCTACGCACTGTCCACACCATTATAGACCGTCCGCGCCACCGACTGAAAGGAATAGAGACCTACAAGCGTGCCGACCAGATACGCCGTTTCACTCCACAACTAGAGCAACAACTGGCCGAACACCGCACGGAGGAGGCCCGCCTGTACCGCGTGGAGGAACAGCAGAACACCTACAACACCCCGGAGAACCGATTTCTGAAACACGCCCTGCTGACGGTGCAGAAACGATATGCATTCCTTGCCAAGAGGGTTTTGGCTCAGGAAACCAATCTGGCCGAAACCCATCGGGATCGGATTGCAAGCATACGTGACGAGCTGAACCGACTGTCGCGCCACCCATTCTTCCGCACCGTGGGACCATTTGACGGCATAAAACAGGAATCGCTCATCCTGCAAAAGGATGTGAATTACTCAAAAATATTCAGCATTTACACTATACTGAAGAAATCATTCAGCTTGAACGACGGCCTCTACCGCATGGAGACCAAGGACATTGCAACCCTATACGAGATATGGTGCTTCATACAAGTGGAGAAGGTGGTCAAAGAGCTGACCGGCATAGAACCCGAACAAGACAATCGCGTGGAGATGAGCGGTATCTTCGCCTATAACTTGGGGAAGGGGGAACACTCGAAGATTATCTTCAAGAAAGACGATGTGACACTTGCTGAATTGGTGTACAATCCCAGACACAGCGACAAAGACGATGTGAAAGGTATTGGAGACTTGGAATCAAAGACAGTTCCACAGAAGCCGGATATTGTACTTCAGCTGACCAAAGACGACCTGCAGCAGGGGATGAAACTCACCTACCTCTTCGATGCCAAATACCGACTTGAGAAAGATGGTGCGAACGATGTGCCACCCGACGACGCCATCAACCAGATGCACCGCTACCGTGACGCAATATATTATCATAGCAAACTCCACGATGAAAAGATAAAGAAAGAGGTTATCGGTGGCTACATCCTCTTCCCCGGACTGATGGACGACACCTCGCGCTTCCGCCGCAGCATTGACGAGGTGAACATCGGAGCCTTCCCCATGCGCCCGGGAGACAATCAGCATGAGTTGCTGACCGCCTTTATCAAGGATTTGTTGGACAGACATGCCGTGGAAATAGTAGAACAGGTAATCCCTCAGAAAGGAACCTCCTTGGAAATAAAGAGGCGTGTGCTCGTCGGGATAGTCAAGCCCGACAACCCACAATACGACAACTTCAAGAACGGCACAGCAACCTATTATTATTCTGGCGACACTTTCCCCTCGACTATTGCCATTGACGGCATTGACTATTTTGCACCCTATTTTTCGGGACTCGGAATAAGAGACTTATACGAGGTGGTAAGGATACACACAGATACCAAGGCCAAAGGGGAGGGAGACGATAAACTAAGAATAACCTTCGACCTAAAATATAGTCGACAACTACAAAAGGACTACCAAATTGTGAAATTGCCCATACTACACAGCTATGCCGACACAACTATAGACAGTTTGTCTATGTAGCAATAATTACGACTATATCCCGTTAAACCAATAAAGAAAGTTACATATGGGAGTTACATATCGAATCAGGTGCCGCAAGTGCGGACATACGTTCAGCCGGAACTACGGCGTGGGATATAACGGACAGGGGACGATGTATTGTGTGCGCTGCGGACGGGCACAGGCGGTGGATTTCAGCGGCGGATGGGGATGGGACCCCACATGCGAATGCGGCGGGACTTTCGATGCCGACGCGCTGGGGCGATGCCCTCAATGCAACAGCATGCTCACCAAGGAGGATATAGCGGATGATGAGCCCGGAACGCATGGCGGCTGAGCCAAGAAAAATGGCCTGTATTATGGCGCAGGAAGAGCCGTAGACACACTGCAGACACCGCTGAATCGATTCCCGAAACGGAACAGGACGACCGGACGCCCTATGAAGCGATGCGGGACTATATGTACGAGCACAACTACGGGCAGATGGACTATCCCGAGTACAGTCAGGATCCCGAGTGGCAGGCGCTGAACGATGCTTACACGGAATCACTGAACACCCCTGCAGACATCACTGATGCGGCTGCAACAGATGCACAAATACCGCAAGACGTCCAGACTTTAGATAACATCGATGCTGCGGCAGCGGATGTTAATGATTGGATTTCAGAGATAAACCCAAATTTTGACCCTTACGACCTGGATTCGGCATACGACAACAATTGCGGCTCCTGTGCGTTCGCGGTTTATCAACGCTTTGAAGGAAACACAGATATTGTCGCTTCAGCCGAAAACATTGCTACCATTGAAGAAATGAACGCCTTGACAGGTATGGAACAGGTGACAATGACGCCGGAGGAAATTCAGCAAACCCTTCTGGATCAAGGTAACGGAGCTCACGCAATCATCGGAATTGACCGTGCAGACGGACCCGGTCATTGGTTCAACGCCGCCAATATTGACGGAAAAGTTGTCGCGATTGACGGTCAGACAGGAGAAATCTCCGATTGGCCTCCCGATTACGGCGATGTAACCAATTGGGACATGAGCATGAAGAAAGGACATTGATATGGACGAAAAAATAATCAAGTTAGCTGCCAACACCTTGAAAGTGGATGAGGAAACGGCAAAAAAATATAATAAACCCGTCCCGGAAATAAATGGATGGTATTTCT
>ONQE01000185.1 GCA_900319925.1 uncultured Bacteroidales bacterium
TCGAGTTCTACAAAGTAGTCAACGCTTATTATTACAAAGATGAAGCCAACGAAGAACCCACCAAGTCCGATGACGAAGAACATCGTTCATCGCAAGCCGTGGAAAAGCAAGCGCAAGAGTGACCATTCTGCCGCGCAAAAGAAAACCAAGTGTCGTATCGTTCTAATCGAAGATGACTATGAGTAAGGATAGCGATTTGTTTTGCAGCCAATGCAAGTACAGCAGATACGTTATGGTCAGAGGACAGAAGAAACTCTTTTGCCACCAACGAGTGGCGTTCGGGCTGTCTCCATATATCCCGACGGATTGCACCAACGCGGAGACCTGTCTTGAGTATCAGCAGGAGAGATGGCGAGAAAACCTCACGACACGCACAGACTACGTACACAAGATGCAGAAATGCGGCATTCCGCTCTTCCTTGAGAAACAAGGTCGATTGGCTCGCATTCAGCTTGACTAACCCGCATTGTTGGAAAATAGTGCTTTTTGTCGGAAAATAGTACACAATTATTTGCACATTCCAAAAAAATGTTATAACTTTGCAGCGTCTTTCGGGAGATGGTGTGGTCGCCACATACCCGAGAGGCGCACTTTATTAACCCTAAAACCACTACAACTATGGGAAAGTATCAGAAAGTCGTTTTTGAGTACCCGGTTAAGGAAATCCACGGCAAACCGTGTTCTCACACCAAAACCTATTTCGCCATCAATGGCTTTACCAAGGAGCCGTACATCAGCAAGTTGTGCTATCCGTCCACGACTGTCACCGCAGGTATGCTGGCACAGCGTAACTTGTTCCGTGACGCGTCTGCTTACGCCAAGAACACGATGACCGACGCCACCAAGCGTGCGGCTGCTGAGGTGCGCTTTAATGCGCAAACCAAGTACCACATGCTGCGTACCTTCTTGATGTCCGAGTTCATGTCGGGCAATCAGGTGCAGGGCTAAGCCGAGGCGCTTTGAGGTTAAGGGTCAAAGGCCGAATTGCCCGAGACCCAAGACCTCTCAACTAACCACTAACCACCAAAGTCATGGAGAATGAACGTAAGTTTTTTGAAGGAGCTGTTACGGTACTTATTGGGATTTTTCTTCTCGTACTTATCGGATTTGCTCTCTCATCGTGCAACGTCACGCGAACGGTCACCACGACCGCGCAAACGATCCAAAGAGGCGACACCACCACGGTTATCATGACTAAAACCATTGAGTCGTATGACGGTAAGGTGGATGCGTCAAAGCTCCTACAGGCAGGACAGGCCGCTGGGCTATAGCCTGAAATCCAAGCGAGGCCGGCGCTTTCATATCCGGCCTATAGCGCGTTAGCGCCCCGACCCGATTACGACTTGGCGCAAGCAAGCCGTAATCGGAGAGCGGTCGGCCTTGAGTACCTTAACGAGCCTGTATGAAAGGAAGGCTCGGTCGATGTACGAAAGTGCCGCACGCGAAGGTGCAAGTCCTACCCTCGCCACAACAGCAATTCATAATGTTCCATGTTAATTCTTTTTGGGTTTAATCAATTAAGATAAGGTTTTTATTGTTTTCCCTTATCAACAAAGCGCCCACTCGCGAGAGCAGGCGCTTTTGCTTTGTGATAGGCCAAAGATTATTATATCATACGGTCTCCTGTCGGAGGCCTCATTCATTTCTATATGTCTGCTGCAGCACTATGCGCGGATATGATGGTTGCGACTTGCGAGGCCGCGGAAAAATCAAAACTCAATCAAGCGACGTTTGAACTCAGCAATAGGAATGATACCCAGATATTGCTGTCAAGGATGATTCTCATTTCGCGTAACGGACGGCTCGAACTTCGTCCATGATATCTTCCTCACTCAAGTCTTCCACTTTGGGCCTACCGGCGATGAAGTTATCCAACAACTGCTCGTTGGTTTTAGTCTGTCCATCTGCAAAAAGGAAGTTCACCTCAACGATATCACGTTGTTTATAGGTCATTATCAGATATATTTTGCTATAAATGACTCCATGTTACGGCGTGATGTTGAAAGTGCAGCCTCTCTCATCCGGCGGTGCTCATCAAGTGATTCCTGATTGACAAACAGACCGCTTGCCAATAGGTTGTTCAGCATACGGCGTGATGCCGCATTATGCTGGTCGTACTGTAATGTAATAGTACACATATAGGCCTCCTTTCTCTAATTCGGCTGCAAAGTTAGTACTTTTTTTCGATATGTGCAAGTCTTTTGCAAGAAAAATGTAAATTCCGTAAGGATTTACACTATTTTGCGCCGCAAAGACTGGCTTTGTGACCATCGGTCATGAAGAAGAGTTTGGGCTAAAAAATGTAGTGTAAGAGCGATTTTTTGTTGATAACAAGCTGGTTTGAAATAAAAACGCCGCACTACTTTAGGTGCGGCGTAATGAGAAAACACGGGCTTTTGAACAATCGAAATACCCTCCAAATCCTTGAACCTAACCCTCACGGAGGGCTGGGGGGCTCATAAAAAATGTTAATTATTCACGGCTATGCCGATCGTACCCCTTGTGGGTAAAGAATTATTAATTGTTCATTGTTCATTACAATGTCCATTCGAACCCGTCTTTGGAGTCTTTGATGCTGAAACCGAGGGCGGTGAGCTCGTTGCGGATATGGTCGGATACCTCCCATTGCTTGTTGCGCTTGGCTTCGAGGCGCATGTTGAGCAGCAGGTCCACAGCACCTTTGTACGGCTCGAGGTTGGCGCCTTCGACAGCCTCTTCCATGCGGAGTCCCAGGATGTCCACGACGAACGTTTTCCAGACATCTTGCAGTTCGCTTAAGTCCTCTGCGGAGATAGTGCCCTTGCCGTCGTAAACCGTGTTGATGGCCTTGGCCGAGTCAAACAGGGCCGCGATGACCAGTTGCGTGTTGAGGTCGTCGTCCATCGCCTCGGCGCATTGCTCGCGCAGACCTTTCACGTCCACGGTAGAAGCGTCTGAGGCCTTCAACTTCATCAGGCGGTTGTAGGCCTCGGTAAGGCGCTGAAGGCCCTTCTCTGCGGCTTCCAGGGCTTCCGACGAGAAATCCACCGTGGAGCGGTAGTGCGCCATCAGGATGAAGAAACGAATCACCATGCCCGAGAACGGCTTGCTGAGCAGCGGATGGTTGCCTGTGTAGAACTGCTCCAGCGTGATGAAGTTGTTGTACGACTTGCCCATCTTCTTGCCGTTGATGGTGATCATGTTGTTATGCATCCAATAGCGTACCGTGTCGTGCCCAAGAGCGGCGCAGGACTGCGCTATCTCGGCCTCGTGGTGCGGGAACATCAGGTCCATGCCACCGCCGTGGATGTCGAACTGCTCACCCAGATACTTGGTACCCATAGCAGAACATTCCATATGCCAGCCGGGGAAACCTTCGGACCAGGGTGAA
>ONQE01000190.1 GCA_900319925.1 uncultured Bacteroidales bacterium
TTTCGGCATCGTTTTCTTCTTGATACTAATGATTGCCTTCAACAATGTGACCTCGTTCAAGGACATCGTGATTCTCCTCAGCGGGCTTGCGCTCCCGTACTTATGGGCATTCGCCATCGCCTTCTTCTGCAACGGGGCACCTGCCTTCACGCAGTCGTGGCGCGAGTTGTCGCTGTTCGTGCCGGTGAAGACGTTCCTCTCGCTGCGTATTATCGACTACGTGGCGATGGTCGTGTTCGTGTTGGTCACCGTCTGGTTGATGTTTCGTAACAAACGGCTGTTGGACAACAAGTTGATTGTTATCCGTCAGGCCTTCAACAATGTTAACATGCTCTTGATTTCGATGCTGCTGTTCTTGTGGTTAGGCATTGTGCCGCTGCCGCACGCGCTGTTCTACCTGTTGCCTCCGTTGGCCGTGTATACGTCCATTGCGGTGTCGCAGAAACGGCGCTGGCCAGTCGTCGATATCCTGATTGTCGCGATGTGTGTGATGCTATGGCTCTAAAGTCCCACTTCTCCCCCACCCCCGCGGTCGAATGCGGGTGCGACGAGGCCGGTCGCGGCTGTCTGGCGGGACCTGTGTGCGCGGCGGCGGTCATCTTCCCCTACGACTACACCAATCCCGAAATCAATGATTCCAAGCAACTTACGGAGAAGAAGCGCGAGCAGCTCCGGGATATTATCCTGAAGGATGCCGTCTCTTGGGCCGTGACGGAGGTTTCGGCCGAGGAGATTGACCGGATGAACATCCTGCGCGCCTCCATCCATGCCATGAACCTTGCCGTGGGGCAGCTCACCCCTGCTCCCGAGCTCCTCCTCATCGACGGCAACCGTTTCACCGACCGCTGGGGCATTCCGTACCGTTGCGTGGTGAAGGGCGACGCCACCTACCTTTCCATCGCGGCGGCTTCCATCCTTGCCAAGACCCACCGTGACGCGCTGATGCGCCGTCTCTCCGACGAGTTCCCCGCCTACGACTGGGCCCGCAACAAGGGCTACCCCACCCCGACGCACATCGCCGCCGTGAACCGCTACGGACTCACCCCTTGGCACCGCAAAAGTTTCCATCTAAAAAACCAGCTTTCCCTCGACCTATAAAGACAAGAACACTTTCTATGTCAAATAGTTACGCTAATTCTACAGAGACCGCATACATTTTATTACTGCCCACCCGTCATTTTTTTTGCAACAATTTCGCTTCGATTTCGTCATATATCCGTTGACTTCAAATGCTGACCAGAGAAGAGATAAAGATCATCGACGGTTGCCGGAACGGTGACCAGGAGAGTCAGAGGATGTTGTACGACCTCTACGGGCCGATGATTAAGGGTGTCTGCATTCGGTACACCAAGGACATTCAGGAGGCCGAGGATTTGTTTCACGACATCTTCGTCTTCATTCTGACGCATTTTGAAGGATACGACAACATCACCTCGCTTGGCGGCTGGCTTCGGCGTATCACCGTCAACAAGGTGATTGACCATCTGCGCAAGCAGCGGGTGTATCGCACCACGCCGATGAGCAACATCAGCCAGGAGTTCGGTGACGACAGCGAGCCGAACTACGACGGCATCCCGATGGAGGTGCTGCTCCGGATGGTCAACGGGCTGCCGCCCAAATACCGCACCGCGTTCAACCTTTATGTGGTGGACGAGGTCAAACAAGAGGATATCGCCCGTATGATGGGGGAAACGCAGACCAACGTGCGCTCGCTCATCTCCCGCGCCAAATCCAAACTGCGACATAGTATTGAGAAATACCTGAAGCATGAGGAGTTTACGATATAGAACGGATAGTGAAGCCTCGGGGAATGTCCCGAGGAACAACGACAACGACGAATGAACGATAGAATGAATACAAACCCGATAGAAGAGTTGCGCCAGATGGAGGCGCCGGTCACGGAGGAAGGATGGTCTTCCATCGTGAGCGACCGCCGCTATGCCCGCAAGTTCGGACGCCAGAACGGGCTGTCCCCCAAGGGGCGCGCCGCGATCATAGGTGCCGCCGCGGCCGCACTCATCGCCGTACCCATACTTGTCAAGACCCTGACGCACAGCCCGAAAGAGACTGTACAAACGAACCCGCCCGCCACCGAGGAGGCGCTGCCCACCACCGAGACTGTTGCGAGCACGACGACCGCTACCACTCCCGCGACACCCTCTACGACTGCCCCCTTCACCCCGACCCCGACGCAAGCATCCGCCGGCCCCGCCAAGATCGCGGTGACCGAGCAGGCGGCCGAGCACGAAGGCTCCACCCTGGCTTCTGTAATCGCCAAACGGAAGCCCGCGGCGGAAGATCATTCTCGCGACAACTGGCCGCCGGTGATCTGCCCCGAGCCTGACGGTTCCCGGTTGACTTACGACAAGCTGAAGGTCGAGCCCGTGCGGAGCGACACCATCGGGATGCACACGCCCGAGCACAACCGCGTGATACGTACCACCCCCGCCGCCACCGGAAATCCGAGTGTCTGCGAGACCACTGTCACCGCGGACGGCGAGACCACCACGAAATACGAGTACCATCCAGAAGAGCCTGCTGCGGAAGCCGAGCAGTTCTTCATCCCGACGGCGTTCACGCCCAACGGCGACGGTCTCAACGACCTCTTCATGGTGAAGGCCAACTTCGAGCCCCGGAGCTTCGAGATGACGGTCTTGAACCGTGGCGGCGACGCCCTCTTCCAGACCCGCGACATCAACATCGGCTGGGACGGGCAGCTTCACGGCAAACTCCTGCCGCAAGGCGTCTATGTCTGCATCATCAAGTACAAAGACAGCCAAGGCAACGAACACAAACAACAAGGACAAGTACTTCTGATACCGTAATGACCACAGTGAACCGGGCTGTTCCGCCCATCATCCGCCCTATAGAGCCCTTCGCCTTACCGACCCCGCGCCGCACCGCTCTCGCAAACGGCGCCCCCGTCTTCTACTTCGACAACCCGAACCTCGATTTGATCCACATTCTGCTGCAGATACGCACCGGCTCGCTCTACCAGCCTTCCAAGCACATCTGCAACTTCACCTACACACTCCTGCGGGAGAGCCATCCGACGCTCTCGCCCGAGGAG